>JAGCSE010000232.1 GCA_017964325.1 Victivallales bacterium
AAATTATTGTAAAATGAATAGGTGATAGCTGGCCTTCTCATCGCGGGGGATTTGAATCTTGTATTTTTTAATCTTGATCATAAATGACTGCATTAGCTTGCGTTTTACTGATACTCATGACTCTGTTGTTGTGAATAAAAATAATAATTTAAATATTTTAATGATAGGATTCATAACTGCTGAACAAAGAGAAGACATCTCTTTTTTGAGGAATGTTCAAAGAACGCTCTATTCCCTATAAGGGTAGGTAATATAGTCATTGCAGGTGGCGCGCCCTTTGGGCGCGCTGAGACAGGGGGGGGTTGCCGCCAGCTGCGCTCACCGTGTTCGCTTGCAGGCGGTTACGAATGTCTCGCCCTCCGGGCGGATGGTCGCCTTGCAGCTTCCATAAACTCCACTCTCAGGGAATATAGCATCAAAGAAAAATGGTTTGTTTGATGTCACTCATGAAAATATTGGCATGGTGTTTGCTATGGATTTGATGTTGTTGGGGAGGAAAATGATCTATAGGACACAAAATGTCATACATCCACCTGTATTTTAACCCATCGAACAGAAATGGATCTGTTCACAACCACTATTAAAAGGAGAGCAAACATGAAAGACTACACACACATCTGCATCGTTCTGGACGCTTCGGGCTCAATGGCTGCCATCGAAAGCGACACCAAGGGGAGTTTCAATTCGTTTCTCCAGGAACAGAAAAAGGCGGAAGGCAGGACCGTCTTCGACCTCTATCAGTTCTCCGACAAGCCCAAAAGGATCGTTGAACACGTTGATTTGGCGACATTCAATGACGACCTGATGTCGAAATACAGATGCTCCGGCTGCACGGCGCTGAACGACGCCGTCTGCACCGCCATCGATACGCTTGGAGAGGAATTCTCCCTGATGAAGGAGGAAGACCGGCCTGAACATGTCATGTTCGTCATCATCACGGACGGCATGGAGAACGCCAGCAGAAAGTTCTCGAGTGAGGATGTCAAGAAACGCATCCAGAAGCAGACGGATGTCTATAAATGGGATTTCCAGTATCTTGCGGCAAATCAGGATGCTTTCGCCAGCGGCGAGATGCTGGGCGTTTCCCATGACAACTGCGTCACTTGGCATGCGAGCAAAGATGGAATCGCGAGTGTCTGCGGGAAGATGGCGGCTTTTGCGACAAAAATCCGTGGCAAAAAGTGACACAGGGAATTCGTAGGAAACAGTGAAGTGGAGAAATGGAATGGAAAGGATCACGGTCATCATATCGGAACACGAAACCAAAGATTTCGCAGCAATCGCCGACGATTATATTATCTGGGCGGCGGGGCGCGCCGCGGCCATCACCATGTTTCCGCTTCCAATTGCCGACATCGGCGCCTTGATGGCAAACGAAGCCTATATGATCTATCGTATAGCCGAGACATACGGCTATGACATCGACAGCTCAATCGTGTCGATGCTGATTGCCTCTGTTGGCGGGACATTTATGCGACGGCTGTTGTTTTCACTGCTGCCGATTCTGAAAATACCGGTTGTCGCCGGAATCACCTACGCCATGGGGAAGGTGGCGAAGGTGTATTTCGCTTCCGGCATGACGATGAGCCGCGAGGCGCTGAGAATCGAATTCACAAAAGCACGCAGGAAGGCCAGTCGAATAGATTGGTATTCCAAAGAATCGATTGATGTTCAGGAGGGGATTGTATTATGACTGTAAAAGAAGCAAGAGAGATTATAAAAATTGCAAACAAGATCGCCGTTCTGACAGGAGCGGGCATTTCGACGGAAAGCGGACTGCCGGATTTTCGCTCTGTCAATGGCATCTACAAAACGCTGACCACGGCCTTGACGTTCAATATCAGATTGTTCCGAATATGGCCTAGACAGTTCTACAAAGTTATCGGGCCATTTTACCAGGACTGCGTCAACGCCGAACCAAATGCAGGTCACGATGCGTTGGCGGAGCTTGAACGCCAGGGAAAACATGTGGAAATCGCGACGCAGAACGTCGATTGCCTCCATCAAAAGGCCGGTTCGAGCATCGTCCATGAAATCCACGGCACCATCGGGACCGTGACGTGCATGCGCTGCAAGAAGCAATTCGAATCCGCCATCTTCGCCGACGACTTCGCCAAGGGGAAGGTGCCGCATTGTCCGGACTGCCATGGAGTTGTGAAGCCCGACTTGACCTTCTTCGGCGAGTCGTTGCCGTCGGAGCCGTTGCGAAGGGCGAAACTGGCGTTTCTGGATGCGGATCTGGTCATGGTGCTCGGAACGTCCCTGAACGTCGCCCCCGCCAACACGTTGCCTGGATATCGCGTCAAAGGAACGCCGCTGTTTGTCATCAACCATGATCCGACGACATACGACGACGTGGCGGATTTCGTATCCCATGAGCAAATCGGCAAAATCCTGCCGGTGCTGATAAATTAACATATAGCCTTTCGTCACATAACAGTTTTACAAGGACAGCCATGTCAATCAAATCAATCATCAAAGACGCCACTAATCGGTTCGGTAATGTCTATCTTTCAGAGGGCAGTCTGAAATCCGCGTTCTACAAAGTACGCAGGGAACTCAGGGAGATGGGGCTTCTGGCCGATGGATCAAAATTGGACAGCGTGAAAATCATCCGTGAAACGTTCACGTGGGATGGGCTCGGAGGCATGTTCGGAGGAGCTTATGGATTCTATCACTTCGACGACCAGAACATCCATATTCCGACCATCCGCGTGGCCGTTCTGGATCCGCGATATCCAGAGCGCCGTATGGTGGACATCCTGCGCCATGAATTCGGCCATGCCTTGTCGGACAAAGACTCCCGTTATTTTAGTGACGAAGAAATAGTGAAGGCTTTCGGCTACATCTGCGGGGATGGCGAGGCTGCCAGGGATGATGATGAAAGGAACTATGTGTCAGATTACGCCCGCACCAACGCGTCGGAGGACTTTGCGGAGACGTTCATGTTGTATATGAAGCACAAGGGGAAGTTGCCGAAGGGATTCAGACGGAAGGCAATCAAGGCCAAATGGGCCGCCGTGAAGGATATCTGCGAGAAAGTTGCGAAGAAGAAGAAATAGAAAAATTTTCCCTATTCTCCTGCCGTGACTCACAAAAGCCTCTTCGAAGCGATTCATGCCTCGAAGAGGCTTTTTGTGCATTTTTGCGCATTCTTTGATTGTGATTTATTGACTTATCGCATTTGAATATGAAAGTATAAGATGGATGATTTTCAATACGGCGGCACGCCGTCGTTACAATCAACAAGGAGCAGTTATGCAGAATTTGCTGTCATTAGGACTTGCCATCGCGCTTGCGGGCGCGTTTCCAAGCGGAAACAAACTTCCCGAACTGGAAGCCATTTATCCGCGTTCCGTCCTCAATCAAGGCGACTTAGGACGACTCGAGCACGTCTTTGAACGCGCCATGAAAGGTGAGCCGATCACCGTCGTCGTCATCGGCGGCAGCATCACAGAAGGCGCCCATGCGGAGAAGATCGAAAATCGTTGGGGCAACCAAATGGCCAACTGGTGGAAAGTCAATTTCCCAAATACAACCATCACCTACCACAACGCAGGCATCGGCGCGACTGGCTCCGACATCGGCGTCCATCGTGCCGCCAAACACGTCCTTGCCCGCAAGCCTGATGTCGTCGGCATCGAATTCTCCGTCAACGACGCGAGCGTCCCGCAGGCGACAGAATGGATGGAAGGTCTTGTCCGCCAGATTCTTCGACAACCAAACGCCCCCGCCGTCTTCCTGCTTTCCATGATGAACGAACGCGGCGGCAACGTGCAGGACCACCATCTTCCCGTCTCAAAATACTACAACCTACCCCACATCAGCTACCGCGACGCCCTCTTCCCCGAAATGGAAGCCAAGCATATCATTTGGAAGGACATTTCGCCCGACAACATCCATCCCAACGCCATCGGCCACACATACGCCGCCGCCCTCGTCAACCGTTTCCTCTCCGATAAACTTGAAGCTTTCAGGGCGGCCAACCGCCCTGCGGCGGCCATTTCGCCCATACCCGGAAAACCGCTTGTCGGAACGACATTCGACCACAGCGATCTCATGGACATGAAATCCGTCAAGATTCTCGAAAACAACGGCTTCCAGCCAACACAAGACCACTATTGGAAAGACGGTTTCACAGGAAGCAAACCCGGCGACAAAATCACTTTTGAAATCGACGCCCCCACCATCGGCATCATCTTCAGACGCAGCAACCAGCCCATGGGACACGCCCGCGTCATCGTTGACGGCAAGCAGACCGCCGTTCTCGAAGCCTGGTTCAACCAGACATGGCGCTACACGCCATACCATCAAATCATCCGCGACCAGCCGGGAAAACATATCGTCACCATTGAAATCATGGATGAAAAGAACCCGCACAGCGAAGGAAACAATTTCGAAATCTGCACGTTAACCATTGCCAAATAAGCTGTTACCAACATGTCACTCTTTGCCTTTCTTCTGATTCTCGCCTCCACCGTGCTTCATGCCACGTGGAATCTCATCGCCAAGAAAAACCACATGACCGTCGTCTTTTACGCCTGTCTCTGCGTGACTTGCGCCATCGTGTGGACCCATGTCGTTTTCTGGACGCCGATCCCAATCTTCCAGATGCCAGTGAAATTCTGGATTTTCCTTTTTGCAAGCATCGCTTCTGACGCATGTTACTGCTTCGGCCTCATGTGGACGTACCGCCATTTTGATATGTCAACATCCTATCCCATCCAGCGTTCCCTGCCCATTCTGCTCATCATCATCGTCACTAAGCTTTTCGGCTGGGGCGAACCGCTCACGGCAACGGCCATCATCGGCATGTTCACCGTCTTCGTCGGATGCCTCTGCATGCCATTGAACAAATTCTCCGATTTCCGCATTGAGAACTATCTCCGCAAGGAGATGCTATTCATCCTGCTTGTTGCTTGCGGCACAACAGGTTACACGGTTTTCGACAGTCAAGCGCAAAAAGTCATCGCGGATTTTGTCCCGCAAGTCAAGCCGTACATCCGTTCCATGACCATCTACTCCGTCCGCTGCATCGTCCTGACGGCGGTCCTCTGGACCATTATCGCCTTCACGCCTTCCTTCCGCGCCAACGCCCGCGAAATCATCGCGCAGCGGCAATGGAGCACGGCTGTCGCGAGCGTCATCGTCTCCGTCACCTACATTCTCGTGCTGTTTTCCATGAATTTCGTGACCAACGTCTCCTACGTGCAGGTCTTCCGCCAGCTCGGCCTGCCCATCGGCATGGCACTCGGGATCATTGTCTTAAAGGAAAAAAGTTCACGACCGAAATACATCGGAGTCGCCCTCATCCTAATCGGACTCACTCTCACAGTATCCATCAAATGTCCGAAATGCGAAGGGGACGGGACTCTCAATGATACAATCGTTCAAGAGAATTCGAAGCAACCAGCCGAAGAATGCCCCCAATGCGATGGAACAGGAAAAATCTCACTACCGAGACATCTGATTGAAATGATCAAAAAATAATCGAACCATTATTCTCAAACAAAAAGCTCCAAACCAATGGCTTGGAGCTTCTGAAAATCTTGGAGCGGGTGAAGGGAATCGAACCCTCCTAGCCAGCTTGGGAAGCTGGAGCATTACCACTATGCTACACCCGCATTGATAATGTTACAATAAAATAATGCGTCTTTCCATTTCCGCAAGCAATCCCAACCGCTTTTCAATAAAAAATCATCCCCATAATAACACAAATCACAACACTCCAACCCAATAGACACAAATATTCCTGCCACCACTAACACGGTTCAATTACTCATTCATTAAACATTAAACATTAATCATTAAACATTAATCATCACAATGAGCATCTTCCAATTCCTTGACAAAAGCCCCTCCGCATTCCATGCCGCATCCAACGCTTGCCAAATGCTTTTAGATGCTGGATATCAGCAACTTGACGAAACAAACCACTGGCAGTTGACACCTGGGCAAGGCTATTTCGTCAATCGCAACCAGTCTTCCGTCATCGCCTTTCAATATCAAGGCGACACGACCGGCGGCTTCCGTCTCGTCACCGCCCACACGGACAGCCCCGCACCGAAGCTGAAAATCGCAGGTGCTTCCTATTCAAACGGTTCCGTCCGCGTTCCCATCCAGATATACGGCGGCGACATCCACACATCATGGCTGGATCGTCCGCTCGGACTCGCAGGACGAATCGCCTTCCTCGATGCCGACAACCAACCTAAGTCCGCTCTCATCAACATTAACCGCCCTGTCGCCATCATCCCCAACCTCGCCATCCATCTGAACCACGGCGTCAACAACGGCATCGCGCTCAATCCGCAGTCGCAGATGGCCGCCCTTTTCGCAGGAAAATCAGTCGATGACTTCACCAATGAGCTCGCGAAGGCCGCTGGTCAAACAACGGCCAAGATTCTGGATGCGGAATTGTTCCTCTATGACATCCAGCCAGCGACTGTCATCGGCCTTGACAATTCGCTCATCAGCTCGCCCCGTCTGGACAATCTTACATCCTGCCATGCCGCGCTTTGCGGACTTCTCAACGCCACTCCAAACGGCACCACGCCCGTTATTTTCCTTGCCGACAACGAAGAAATCGGAAGCAGGACACCGCAAGGGGCTAATTCCACTTATCTTCATACGGTCATGGATCGCATCACGCTTGCCGCAAACGGCACGCAGGAAGACACTTATCGCGCCATGGCGGCATCCGCCCTGCTCTCCATCGACTCAGCACACGCCGTCCATCCAAACTACGCGGACAAGCATGATTCCGCCTACGCGCCGAAGATGAACCAAGGCATTGTCGTCAAGCATAACGCGGATTTCAAATACGCCACAACCTCCGAAACGGCAACACGTTTCCGCGCCCTCTGCCTGAAAAATGGCATCAAGCTGCAGGATTTCGTCAACCGCTCCGACATGCCTTGTGGTTCCACCATCGGCCCGACCTGCTCCGCCGAACTCGGCGTGCCCGGCCTCGACATCGGCTCCGCTCTCTGGGCCATGCACAGTTGCCGCGAAGTCGGCGGCTTGCAAGACCATGAAGACCTTATCAAAGCCGCCCAGGCGTTTCTGACATATTAAATTTAATATTATCTGTCTAGCTTTTCTAGAATTTCTAGAGTTTCTAGATTTTCTAGGAAAGCTAAAACTCCTTCAGCCGCTTCTGGATGCCAGCGAAAATCTCGCGCGACATCTTCTCCGGTTCGTCGCAGATGTCCGTCAGTGTCTCGACGGACACCACGCCGTCGTATGGCCATGATGCCAATTCACGCAACACACGATCAGCCACGGAGTTGGGCGTACCGACGTATGCGGCGGAATGCACGCCGTCCGTATATTCCTTCAAATGGACATGGCCCAGTTCGTTGCGGAACAACCGCAAAACCTCCACTGGATCTTCGCCCGCCACCATGTAATGCGACGGATCGAAATTGACGGTCACAAGACCGTCGCCAACGTCGTCGATGAATTTCCGCATCGTCTTGCTGTTGGATATAGCGAAACCGCCCTCCGCCTCGACAGCAAAGCCAAGCCCTTCAGCACGAGCCATTTGCGCCAATCGCCGCGTTCCATTGACACGTTCCTCCCACGTCGCGTCGCCATTTGGATAGCTTGTAATCACCATCGGAGCGCCAATGGCTTTTGCGATTTTCATCGTCGCCTCCGTGTATTCCTCCGTGTAGCGCATATCAAAGCGTGGCCCTTGGTACAGTCCGTGACAATCGACTCCTGAACATTTCAAGTTATTCTTTTTCAACGAGTTGGCAATCATATCCAAGAGTTCGGGCGAATCCGCCAGCTGGATTGAATTGAAATGCCCATAATAACCGCGCACGCAGTTCAGTTCCACATACTTGTAGCCAATTTGGGCGATGTCGTCCAAACATTTGAAGAAACCACGCTTGTGATACAACAATGTCGTAATGCCGATATTCATGCGTCTTTCCTTTTCATGATTTAATGATGAATACAAACAATCTTTTTAAAGATAATTTCTTATTTTTCTTTGACAAATCGCTGAATGAATTTTACAATATTATTTGAGCGATTTTTAACCTTGTATAAGAAGCAAAACCATGAACGACGCCATCCAGACCATCGAACCATTCGCATACGGATTCCTTTCCTGCAAATCCAACAACCTGAGCATGCAAATCGCCAGCGGCATGCTTCAGAACGCAAAAGTCCTTCCACTGTTCTTCGACGACGAAGTCGTCTTCCCGAACGCAGGCTGGAAACCTGCCATCACCTACTTGTTTGGCGGCGGCATCAGCGTTGATGTCGGCCGCCTTGACAACGAGGCGAAGGAGCATCCCGAACTGGCGGATGACATCAACCACATCAAGGAAATCTTCATTCCGCAAGCCACTGGCAGGTTGATCGGCGAGACGCAAACGGAGCTCGACCGCAAATTCATGGCCAACCACACCGGCTGGGGCGGCACATGGGGCGGCCATTCCAATCCAGACTATCAGATGCTGCTCGAAATGGGAACAGATGGACTTCGTGACCGCATTGCAAAATACCGCCCGCAGCATCCCGAAGCCTCCGAATGGTACGATGCCTCGCTAATCGCTTTGGATGCGTTGGACACTGTCGGCGAACGAGCAGGAAAAGAAGCCGCCGAACTCGCGCAAAAAGTTGAATCACCTGAACTTGCAAAGCTGTATTCACGTCTAGCCGAAGCATTTAAAGTCATTCCCCAAAAGCCTGCACCGGATTTTCTCGCCGCCTGTGCATGCTTCTATCTCTGCTTCACGTTCGACGGCACGGATTCGCCCGGCCGTTTCGATCAATTCATGCTCAGCGCCTACAACAACAGCGATCCGGACGATGCGTGCATGGCGTTGGAACACTTGTGGATCGGCTTCCACAAGCTCCGCGCATGGAACCTCTGCATCGGCGGCAGTGACGAAAATTGGAATGACATGTCCAACCCGCTCACCTACGAAGTCATGGCTGTCGCACGGAAATTCCTCTTCAACACGCCGAACATCACGCTCCGCTGCCACCGCAACACGCCCGCCAAAATCTTCGATGAAGCGTATAAAACGCTTGCGACCGGCATCGGCATGCCTGCGCTCTACAACGACGAAGTCGTCTGTCCTGCGTTGGAAGCCCTTGGCATACCGCCAGTTGACTCGCATAACTACTGCATGAACGGATGCAACCAAATCGACATCCAAGGCAAATCCCACATGGGTCTGGAAGACGGCGAAATCTCCGTCGTAAAATGCCTTGAATATGCACTTTTCAACGGCGAATGCCTCCATACGCATGAAATCATCGGCCCGCAGACGGGCGATGCACGCGATTTCAAGACGTTCGACGAATTCTTCACCGCCTACAAAAAGCAACTTGACTGGGCGGTGGAAATGGTCGTCAACATGGCGAACAAAGCCCAGCAGGTCTATGGCGAACACGCGCCCAATCCATTCCGCTCCAATATGATCCGAGGGTGCGTGGAACATGGGAAAGACTACAAGCATGGCGGTCCGTTCTACAACCACGGCCAAATTCTCACAGAAGGTTTGGCGGATGCGGCGGACTCTCTCGCCGCCATCAAGCATTTCGTCTATGACACTCATGAAATTTCCATGGACGAACTCCTGACAGCCCTCCGCAATGATTTTAAAGACAACGAGATGCTCCGCCTGAAGCTCCGCGACTACAAGGCGAAATTCGGCAACGACAATCCGGAAGTCGATGATCTCGCCGCCGAAATCATCCGCCACCATTATTCGGACATGGCCCGCTACCGCACATGGCGCGATCCCGTCAACGGCATTTATGGCGGCGGTCTCAGCACCTTCCAACGTACTGCAACGTATGGTTCTACGCTTGGCGCGACGGCATCCGGCCGCCATGCCGGCGATCCAAATCTTGCGGACAGCATCGGCGCAGTTCCAGGCTTCGACACGCATGGCCCGACCGCCGCCATCAAATCCGCCCTCTCCTACGACCACAAGCTCGCCAAGAGCGGTTTCGTCTTCCAGCTGAAATTCGAGAAGTCGCTCTTCAACACACCAGAAGGCCGCGACGGTTTCATCGGATTGTGGAAGACGTTCTTCAACAATGGCGGCCAGCAGCTCTCCGTCAACGTTCTCGATTCCGCAGCCCTGCTTGAAGCGCAGAAGGAACCGGACAAATACCGCGACCTGATCGTCCGCGTCGGCGGCTACAGTGAATATTTCGTCCGCCTCCCCGCCAATTTGCAGAACAACATCATCGCGCGAACGCTTTATTAAATTTATTCTAGAAGCTCTAGAGGCTCTAGAGGCTCTAGAAGCTCTAGAAGCTCTAGAGGCGCTAGAGGCTCTAGAAGCTCTAGAGGCGCTAGAGGCTCTAGAAGCTCTAGAGGTGCTAGAAAAGCTAGAAGCTTTACAATAAAATGAACATCCGTCTTATTTCTCTCTCCTGTCTCTGCCTGACAACCGCCGTCAGTGCCCAGACTGTCTTTCCAATTTCAGCAGAAATCCGCGAAAAGCTGCAAAGCCATCCCGCCACGAAGGAGCTGATCAGCACGGCCAACGGTTTTCTGAAGGCGGAACCGCTTGATCCAGAAAAGCTTGCACCATCAGGCCGCAATCTTTCCCACAGCGCCAGCGTCATCTGCCATACGGTCGGGCGGAATCTGACCAACTGGATGGAGTCACTTGGCTGGGCATGGACGCTGACCAATGACACAAAATATTCGGACAAAGGCATTTCGCTTCTTTTGGCGATGGTTGAACGCTTTCCCATCGAACAGCATTGGATGAGCGGTCCGGGCACTATGGCGGGAGGTCGCGGCGACACGATGCGCGGCCTCGCCATGGGTTACGCCTTCTTCTCGCCACGCATGACGAAGGCGCAGCGGGACACCGTCGCCGCCTGCGCAAAAGGCTATCTGGACAATTTCCTAAGCGAAGCGGAAAGCGGAAAAGTCTGGTGGAAAGACGTCCACAACTTCAACGGTGTCTGCGGCGGCGCGGCTGGCCTCATAACCATCGCCTTCGCGGACTATCCGGAAATCGTCGCGCAGCAAAACCGGATCATCGCCGTTCTGGAACGTTGGTTCGACAACAGCGTCGATGACGACGGTGCATACGCCGAAGGAGCAGGTTATTCCAAGTACGGATTTTCCAACAGCCTTCTCTTCGCATGGCTCCTTCGCGAACATGGTGGAAAGGATTTGTTCAAACATCCGCACATCGCCAAACTGCCGCAGTTTTTCGCCGCCTCCACGCTGCCTGGAACGACGCTCATGGACGCCCGCAACGACTGCGGCTACGAATCCGTCGGATTCGAGACGATGCTCATCGCCGTCCACAACCAAGACTCGCTTGCAGCCTATTTGTGGAACGCGGCGGGCCGTCCAGGCTTCCCGTGGTCCATCCTGCTGGAGGGCAAACTGCCCGCCATGACACCGCCGGAAAAAGCCGTCCCGCATGACATTCGTTTCCGCGACCGCGGCCTCTGCGTCTGGCGGACAGGCTGGTCGGACAAAGATGTCATGTTCAGCACGGAGGCGGGAAAGTACTACCATGTCACCCACAACCAGTCGGACAAAGGCCATTTCACCCTCTACGCATACGGTAAACGATGGGCCGTCGATGCAGGCTACGGCAACGACAACAAATTTGCAGACAGCCGTTGCCACACGCTCGCCCACAACTGTGTTCTGATCGATGGTGGCGGTCAGGCCAGAAGTGGCTGCGGCACAGGAACAAACGGCAAGATTCTTGCATTTGAGCCATCTACCGCAGACGTTCCAGGCTATGCTTTGGTGGACGCCACGGAAGCTTATCAGCACAACTATCACAATGAAAAAGGCATCGGCGCACGCAAAGCATTGCGCCACAATCTGTTCATACAGCCATTCAACGACGCTCCCGCATACGCCGCCATCTTCGACGACATCGAAAAGGACGACGCAAAACACGATTTTACATGGCAGATGCTGACATGGACGGACAAGGAGTTCATGCCGCATCAAAACGGAGCACTTATCCGATCTGTATCTCCCACGCTTTCAAAACAATACGCCATCACGCCGTTAAAAGCCCCATCGGGCAAACTCGAATGGACGTTTACCACCACAGAAGCCGCCGAATGGCGGCTCTTCGCCGAAACCGCCGCAAAAGGCGAAATCCTCAACAAGAGCGACTCCTTCTGCGTGCAGATTGACGACCTGCCCGTCCAGCATTACCATACGCCGACGACCTCCATCTGGCAATGGGGCGAAATTTCAAACGGCGCCATCGACAAGCAACCATTCCGTCCAATGCTCGCCGCCGGAAAGCATACGCTCCGCGTCATGACGCGCGAACCGGAAGCCGCCATCACCGCAGTCATCCTGACACGTTCCGCCGATGCCAGACCTAATTTCCTATCTCTGAAGCAGTTCGGTGAAATGACCTTCACGGTTGACAATGCAGCCATCTCAGGCGGTATGCAAAAACATGAATTGCAACAGGAAACAACACCCAAATCCACGATGTTGCTAGCCGTCCAGTCGGTAGTCGCGATGAAAATGCCATCGCTTGACATCTATGCCCCGCAAGACGGTCGCTTTCCGCAGGCGATGCCGCGCATCCGCTTCCACGCCAACGCCGTCAACCCGCGTTTCGGCGCGTTGCTCATCCCGTTGCCGCCCAACATACAGGAGCCGAAAATCACGGCGAAGCATCTGGACGGCAATATCTTGGAATACACCATCCAATGGCCGTCCCATACGGATATCATCCGTTGGAACGGCTCATCCCATCCTGAATTCTCACGGTAACATAAATGTTTTTCCTCTACAGGATTCTAAGAACATGATAAAATATAATGCTCTAGATATCCTATATATTCTAAAATAACTAGGGAGGCTAGAGAAGCCAGCCTACCCTAGAAATATATTTTTTACTCTTGCAGCACAAGCACTTGGTACGGTTTGATTTCAATCGTCCCTTCGAGCTTGTGGGCTGTTATGAGCTCCACGGCGGGCTTGTCCAACGTATAACAGCCAGCCTTGCCCTGATATTCTACAATCACAAGTCCCGTCATGCCATGACCTTCACGACGTGCCACCATCAGATTGCAACTGTCGCCCGCATGGCCGGTTGACAATCCTGCCGCATCCAATGCCAACGGCAGGATGTTGCCATATATGACTTCCGCCGCCGGAATCGTGCCCAGCAGGAAGACCATGCCTTTTCCAATCTTCTTTCGGAAGGCGACTGCCTTTCCAACCAATGCGCTATGAGGAGCTTCCGCAACAGTCGCCAACGTATCGGCATCCTTTTCGTAAAGCTCGTACCACAAGCGGCTTGCAAACGGTTGTCCAGAAGCCCACTTGCATTTGATTTCACCCTGCAAATCAGGAGCCGCATATGCCCAGCGGACACCAAGGAAATCTTCCAACATGCCGAACGGACGGTCCTTATAGCGCGCGCCATCGATGTTGCGATTGTCCGTCATCGGGCCGACGACCCACACGCCGCCATTTTCAACCCACTGGCGGATACGTTCGCCAAGCCCTTCGTTCTCAAGCGACGGCACAAACGGCGTGAACAAAACTTTGTATTGACTGAAATCCTGTGCGGCTTCCAGCAAATCAGGCCGCATGCCGCGCTGCACAATCGGCTCATAATAATTTTGGATGACACTGTCCTGATAGCGGAAACCTTGCACAATGCCCTGCGTTTCAAAGAGATTCCATGAATGCGACGGATAATGGATGGCAATCGGCGTTGTGACTTTCGTACGATTCAGGAAATAACCTGCTCGGACATAGTCTTTTGCGATTTTTTTCACTTCACCGTAAGTGTGCATTGGCCGACCACATGCGTCCAGTACGGCACCATGCATGATTTCATGGCCGCCCCAATGCGTACGCCACAGCCAATACATATTCGCTTCACCGCCCAATGCAATTGGAAGCCAAGAATTTGCGTAGCAGAAGCCTTCTGGCTTGACGGTCTGCGGGATGTTTACGGAACCATTCCAGCAGGTGGACGTCTCCGTATTCCAGAACGGGCGGTCTTTTATAATATTGCGCAGGAAATCAAACCACAGACAGCAATGGCTCAAGTTGTCGGGATTGTTGTAATGGTTGAACTGCACAATGTCCAGTTTCTTGTTCAAATGCAGGTAATTCATGCCGTTCACAGGCATAACATCCGTTCCAACGGGAACCTTCACGTATTTCTTGAGAATTTCCGCCTGCATTGTCACAAACTCCACGATGGATTCCTGCTGGAAAATCTTCCATTCCATGCGATGATGCGGATTCACCCACGCGTCGCGCGGAGTCGGAATTTCATCGAAGAAATTGTACTCCTGACTGAAAATCGTCAGATTCCAAGCCTTGTTCAAGGCATCGACCGTGCTATATTTCGCCTTCAGATGCTGCTTGAATTTTTCTGCGCAAACAGGGCACATACAACCATTGCCGAAGGAGTAGATTTCGTTGTCGATCTGCCAGCCGATGACGTTTTCATCGTTCGCGAACTCCTGCGCCATCTTCTCCACAATCCGTCCGCTGTATTCGCGGTAATGCTCATTATTCGAACAGCAGTGGCGGCGGCCGCCATGTTGCGTGCGGCGTCCATGTTCCTGCTCCATAAGGACATCGGGATATTTGCGGCTGAGCCAGACGGGCGGCGTCGCCGTCGGCGTTCCAAGAACAGTCGCAATCCCGTATTTCGCGAGTGTATCAACGACATGATGCAGCCAGTCGAACGTGAAGACGCCTTCCGTATTTTCCATACGGCTCCATGCAAATTCCGCGATACGAGCGACTTGGATGCCAGTCGCCTTCATCTTCGCGGCGTCCTTCTCAATTTCCTCCACAGGCCAGTCTTCCGGATAGTAGGCGCAGCCCAAATACGGCGGTTTGATGTTGATCATGATTAAGATTCCTTTATATTCTGGATATTCTGGATATTCTGGATGTTCTGAAGAATTGCACTAGCCACTAGCCACTAGCCACTAGCCACTAACCACTAGCTTAAGGCCGCTATGCGCTTTCCGCGCTCCAACGCTTTCGTGATAAACCCCTCGAACGACCATGCCGCGTATGCGGCGTGTGTGTTCTTTCCGGGCTTGCTGTCACGCGTCAGCTCCATCGTATAAATGCCGTTGTAGCCATATTTGTCCAGACGGTCCACAACGCCCTGCCAATCCGCAATTCCATCGAATGGAAGCAGATGCGAATCGTCGAGCCATGTCATGTTCTGGCGGTCCGCCATGCCGAGATTGTCGTTGATATGCGTCGCCACAAGCTTGTCGCCAAAACGCGCCATCACGTCTTCGCTGTAGTTGTAACACATTTCATGGCCCGTGTCCCAGCAGAAGCCGCATGCAGGCGATGATTTGAACTCGTCCATGACCGCCTGCAGATATTCAATTCCTTCCGTATTTTCAAACGCGATGACGACGCCATTCTCTTCGCCTGCCTTCACAAGGCGTTCGAACCGTTTCAGTCCCAACGCGTTCGGCGAATGGCGGTCCATGCCGATGATGACGTGAGCGACCATGATCTTCACGCCGACCTTCGCGCAGTCCTTCACACAGCGGATCAGCATATCCGTATAGTCTTCGCCGCCCTGCCCTTCGTCCTCCCACATCAGATGAGCCTTCGTAAACGGCGCATGGACAGACTGATAGATGACGTTGTTCTTCGCCATCACATCTGCCCAATGCTCGATTGCGCAACCATCTCCCCAACCTGTAAAACACGATGCGTACCCTGCTTTTCCTATCGCCTCTATCTGTTCTTCTATCGGCATCTTGAATCCCATGCCGATGCTGATTCCAAATTTAGCGTTTTTCATGCCATGCCTTCTTTCTTTTGATTTTTACAACAAAAAAACATTTCTTCCTATACATTATACTCCACAAATCCATTTTCAATGCTACATTAACATGATTATTGAATGTATTCGTTTTTTTATTTCCATAAAACATCGGAACACACATCATGCTCAGATTTGAAAAACTCACCATGCAGGGCACGACCTTGAAGCCAGAATCTGTCTTCCCTGCCCTCCGCAGCCACATTCCAGGCAAGCAAGTCACGTATTTTGAAGAAGAAGACGAACTCTTCGTCAACTACGGCGGCTATCCCAACCCGCTGCCCTACTCCATGCAGGACTGCTACACGATGGAGCTCAAAGACGTGACGTTCGATTCCGCCGTGCTCGAAAACGACTATCTCAAGGCCGTCTTCCTCCCGCAGTTCGGCGCCCGTCTGTGGCAACTGTTCGACAAAGTCGCAAAACGCGATCTGATAACACACAATCCCATCTTCAAACCGCAGAATTTCGCCATCCGCAACGCATGGCTCGCTGGCGGCGTTGAATGGAACATCGGCCGTTGCGGTCACCATGATCTGACCTGCAGCCCCATGTTCACCGCCACCACGGAAGACGAAGACGGCACGCCCGTCCTCCGCTTCTATGAATTCTGCCGCTCCCGCGCCGTTTACTACCAGCTTGATTTCATGCTGCCGGAAACGTCGAAATTCCTCTACGTCC
>JAGCSE010000233.1 GCA_017964325.1 Victivallales bacterium
CGGCTTTTAAATGGTGGGCGCTACCGGACTCGAACCAGCGACATTTTGGGTGTAAACCAAATGCTCTAACCAACTGAGCTAAGCGCCCGTCGATGAAAATAATGTAATGCCAATCTTATGTCAGGTCAAATTTATCCAGATGAAATCCTTCACCTTGCAGGAAGCTGAAAGAAAAACTACAATTGTTTTAATAAAGGTAGGGAGGGATGGGCTACCATATTTTCATAAATGGATTATATTATTGGTTTTGTTTTTGCTCAAAGACTATTATATTATGGTATGAATACGACAGCGCAAATCTACTCATTGGAAAGTGGCGTGCAGCATTACGCATGGGGCTGCAGGTCGCATGATGGTCAAAAACCGTACATAGCGGACCTATTGGACCAACCTGCAGGGAATACGCCATGGGCTGAACTCTGGATCGGAGCCCATCCGTCGCTCTGCTCGCAAATCGTCGTGGACGGAAAGAAAGAGCCGTTGAGCGATTTCATCGCGGAAAATCCACAGGAACGTTTGGGCAAGATGACCTTGGATGCTGGTTTCCAAGAACTTCCGTTTCTCCTGAAAATCCTCAGCTGTGAACGGGCGCTGTCCATCCAAAGCCATCCAGACAAAAAATCGGCCGAAAGACTCCACAATCGTTCTCCACGCAAGTACCCTGACGACAACCACAAGCCAGAAATCATGATTGCACTGACGCCGTTCAAGGCGATGGCAGGCTTCCGCAAGGCGGAAGACGCTCTGCAAGACCTTAACACGTTGTCGTGCATCCATTACTGGCGGCAGGTCTATGAAGCTGCTATGGACATCACACCGCGGGTCCTGTGCGAAACGCTGCTGAACCTGCCATCGTCCATCGTCCGCACGATTTTGACGGATTTGCAGAAGGAATTGGAATCCAAAGAAAAATGCACGGAGCGCGAAAATCTGGTCCTAAATCTCATCAAACAAAATCCCTGCGACCGAGGCGTGCTTTTCGGATTCCTTCTCAATATCATCGAACTGAAGCCCGGTGAATTTCTATATATCCCGCCAAATGAACCTCATGCGTATCTCGGCGGAACGGGAGTCGAGTGCATGGCGAACAGTGACAACGTCATTCGTGCAGGCTTGACGCCGAAATTCATAGACATCCGCGCCCTGCTTGCAACGCTGACGTTCTCATCGGAAACGGTGAGTTCCGCCGCACCACAGAAGGAGGGCGATGGCGTCCGTCTGTATGCAAGTCCCGCACGAGAGTACGAAGTTCGAATTTTTGACGACATCGCCGTCGATTTTTCGGAACGAAGCGGCGTTCCAGGTGTCTTATTGGTTCTTTCAGGAGCATACGAGTTGGCGTGGCCAGGCGGCCAGACGGTCGTCGCGCAACGCGGCAGCAGTTGGTTCTTCCCGGCGTCGCTAACGACGGCGACGGCAAAACCGCTGGAAAAAGGAAGCGAGCTGGTGATGGCGACGGTGCCCCGAAGCTGACATTTCTGCAAATTATAAAAAACACATATAACAAGAACAACGTAACAAATTGAAGGCAAGACAAATGAGTGAAATGAACGGAAAAGATTTCAGTGACGTCATGGAACGTGGACTGAACCAATTGACGACGACGATTCGGACTGGCGCGAAAGTCAAAGGCGTCATCACAAAGATCGGCAAATCCACCGTATTCGTCGATGTCGGCGCACGCATGGACGGTGTCATCGACCGCAAAGACCTCGAAAACAACAAGGGCGAACTGAAATACAAGGAAGGCGATACGGTCGAGGCATTCTGCATGGGATGGACGGACGACGGCATCCAACTGACCGTCAAGATGAGCGGCGACATGATTGACAGCTCCGTCGAACAAGCATTCCACGACCAAATTCCAATCGAAGGCAAAGTGACCTCCGAACGGAAAGGCGGTTTTGGCGTGCAGGTCGCAAGCGTGGAGGGCTTCTGCCCCATTTCGCAGATTGACGCGCGCGGTGTGAAGAAGGAGGCTGCGGAATACGTCGGCCAGACGTTCACATTCCTCGTGACGGAATACAGCGAAGACGGCCGCAATCTCGTGTTGAGCCGCCGCAAGCTGCTCGAACAGGAAGCCGAAAAGGACCGCGAACGCCTGAAAGACAGTCTGCGCGAAGGCGATGTCATGACGGGTACGGTTGTGAAAGTTTTGGATTTCGGCGCATTCGTCGATTTGGGCGGCATCGAAGGTCTCGTTCCCGTTTCGCAGATGAGCTGGGCGCGTAACGTAAAGGCCGAAGACTGCGTGAAGGTCGGAGACGAAGTGCAGGTGAAAATCATGTCCATCGACTGGGGCGACGGCAGCCATCGTGAACGCATCTCGTTGAGCATGAAGCAGGTGGCGGGTGAGCCGTGGGAACGCATTGCGCACGAGCTCGGCTACGCGCCTGGCATCAAGCGGAAAGGCAAGGTCACGCGGTTGGCGGACTTTGGCGCGTTTATCGAGTTGGAGCCTGGCATTGAAGGACTTGCGCATGTCTCGCAGCTTGGTCAGACGGAACGCGTTGACAAGCCGTCGGATGTGTTGAAAGAAGGCGAAGAGGTCGATGTGACGATTCTGGCGGTTGATTTTGACAAACGCCGCATTTCGCTGTGCATCGGCGATCCGATCGTGAAGGAAGAGAAGCCCGCGAAATTGACGGCCGAGCAGGAACGGGAAGTGCAGGAAATCGAGCTTCTGGATTCGGGCGCGGTTCTGGAAGGGAAAGTCGTCCGCCAGCAGCCGTTTGGCGTATTCGTGGAACTTCCGAACGGACAGACGGGTCTGCTTCATATAAGCCAGACGCCGTTTGCGCGGCAAGGCGCGGCGGCGACACGCAGCTTCTATCGTGCATATCCGATTGGCAGCACGTTGCAAGTCGTCGTGCGCGAAGCGAGTCGTGATCGCGTTTCCCTGACGCTTGCGGAAACATTGGAGTCTGAAAAAGAGTCAAACCGCACGGAACCCATGAACGTGAAGGATGAAGGCGACGGCGATTTCGGCAGCCTGGGCGACCTGTTCGGTGGCTTGAAGCTGTAAGCTGTTGTTAATTGGTTGTTTTTGAAGACAGGTGATCGACATGAGTGAAACGAATCAGAATGCTAAGTTGGAAGAGGAGCCGATGGCAACGTCGGCGGAGGCGGAGGCCGCTGAAGAGACGGCCGCCGAGAAAACGTCTGCTACGGAGGCAAAAACCGTAGAGACGGAGCAGACTGCGGAAACGGCGCCTTCGAAAGAAGGTGGCGAAGAACAGACGAAGGAGGCGGAAGCGGAAGCCAAGGAGCCCGAACCCGAACCGGACTACAAGGCGCAGTTGGCGGAGTTGCAGGACAAGTATCTCCGCAAACTGGCTGAATTCGACAACTACCGCAAGCGAATGGCGCGCGAATTCTCGGAAACGCGTGATCAGGCCCGCCGCACGACCGTCGGTGATTTTCTGACGGTCTATGACTATTTTTCAATGGGCATGGCGGCGATTGAACAGGCTTCGGACATGGCGGTGCTGAAACAGGGCATGGAGATGATCTGGGCCGAATTCCAGCGGGTGCTGGAAGGGTTGAACGTAAAGGAAATCGAAAGCATCGGCAAGAAATTTGATGCGACCGTGCATGAGGCGATGTCGCAGGAAGCGAGCGACACGGTGCCGGAAGGCGTCGTGATCCGCCAATGGAAAGCGGGCTTCATGATGGGCGACAAGCTGCTGCGGCCCGCGATGGTCGTGGTCAGCACAGGCAAGCCAGCGAAGCCAGAGCCAGCAAAAGAGTCTGAACAAGAGGAAGGGCAGAAGATCCACGTGATCACCGATGATGATCCATCGGAAACAACTGGTAATGAAACAGATACAGTTTCCGAATCCTAAAGGGGGATGACCGATATGTCAGAAGATTATTACAGTATATTGGAAGTGCCAAAGACGGCAACGCAGGATGAAATCAAGAAGGCGTTCCGCAAGCAGGCGATGAAATATCATCCGGACCGCAACCCTGGCAACAAGGAGGCGGAGGAGAAATTCAAGCAGATTGCGGCGGCTTACGAAGTGCTGAGCGACGAGAAGAAGCGTCAGGAATACGACCAGCTTGGCCATGAAGCCTATACACAGGGTCGTGCAGGCGGTGCACCGGGCGCGGGTTTCGCAGGCATGGACCTGAACGATATCCTCAGCCAAGTATTCGGCGGTCATTTCGGTTTCGGTGTCGATGATGATGGCGGTGGTTTTGGCAGCTTCTTTGGCGGCGGTGGTCGCCGCAACAGCAACCGTCCGCGTAAGGGCAACGATTTGCTGTATCAATTGCAGATTACGTTCGATGAATCGATGTTTGGCGCGGAGCGCGAAATCGAAGTGCCGCATACGGAAAGCTGTACACGTTGCAGTGGAACAGGTTGTGAACCAGGCACATCCAAGAAGCAGTGCCCACGCTGCCACGGTCGCGGCCAGGTGGCGGTATCGCAAGGCTTCTTCAACATGGTCCAGACCTGCCCGAACTGCCGCGGCACAGGCGAAATCATCGAGAAACCATGCACGGAATGCCGTGGTACGGGCGAAGTCCAGCGTCGCAAGAAGCTGAAATTCAGAATTCCGGCGGGAATCGACGAAGGGCAGCGAATACGTCTGACTGGCGAAGGTGAAGCGGGTTATCGCGGCGGTCCATCGGGCGATTTGTACATCGAAGTCACAATCACAGGAAGTGACTTGTTCGAGCGCGAAGGCAATAACTTGTACTGCAAGATTCCAATCCCGCTGACAACGGCGATTCTAGGCGGCAAGGTTGACGTGCCGACCATCAGCGGCAAGAAGGAATTGACAATTCCCGCAGGCACACAGCACGGAACACGTCTGCGCATGAGCGGGATGGGCGTGCCGAGCCAGTCGCGCGGTCGTGGTGACTTGATTGTCACAGTGGCTGTTGAAATTCCTTCGAAATTGACATCGACCCAAAAGGACTTGATGCAGCAATTCGCAAAAGCCAGTGAAGACACGGGCATTTATCCAAAGGTCAAGGCTTTCATCAAGAAGCATTTCGGCGGATAATAATACTTGACAGAGCAACAGGAGGGGACGTAGATGACATCGAAGACGTTCTGGACGTTGATGTTATGTATGGCGATGATCGCCGTGCAAGTTCATGGAGAGGATGGCGGAACCGTGAAACGGGAAACCGAAGACCAGACCATCGCCAAATGTCTGCGCGACTTGAAAAGCGATGATGTGGAAGCACGCCGTCGTGCGGCGATGGTCATCGGCAAATACCAGACTCCAGACGCGGAAGCGGCTGTCATCCAATGTCTTCGCGATCCTGATAGGCAAGTGCGGCAAAGTGCGTTGGTATCGCTCACGGAGGAACGTTTCCTGCCCACGAAGGCTCGCATGGACATTTTCCGCCTGTTGCGCGACCCAGATGTGCACATCCGCCGTCTGGCCTCATCGATGCTGCCTGAAGCAAGCGGCGTAATGGTCCGCGGTCCCATCCAAGTGGATGGAAACGTCGTCATCCGTTCAGGAGGCGGTCGTTCGGAGGCGGACAATGCCGAAGTGATGGGCATTTTGAACGAGGCATTGGACGACAGCGATTTTTCCGTCCGCCGCAATGTACTGGCGGCGGCGCGGTATTTTCCACAACCGCTGGAGTCATCACGTATGGAAAAATTCTTCCATGATGAATCAGCGGAAGTACGTGTGCTGGCATTAACTCTCTATAATCGGTCGCTCAATATGGATGCAGCACATGCCATAGCAGCCGTGGCTCCGTTGGTTGAAGACCCTGAACCGCCTGTACGACAGGAGGTTGCACGATTTGCCCATCGACTTGGAAAACCAGGCGACGAACTTCTCAAGAAGCTTTTGGACGACAAGGACATAGCCGTCAAGGTGGAAGCGATCCGCGCATACGCGAACCATTTGAACGACAATGCGTTCGACCCGCTGGCCAAATTGATTCTGGACGAAAATGTGCCGGCGGACTACCGCCGTTTGCTGTTGCCGCCGCTGCGCGATTTCGGCGAACGTTCCTTTCCCGTCTATGAAAGTCTTTTAAATGGAAGGAATGCGACGCTGGCGGCATACGCCATGAATGTGCTCGCCATCGACCGCTCGAAGCGGTTTCCGCCGTCGTTTTTCATCAAGTTTCTCGATTCGCCGCACGACGATGTAAGAAAAGGCGCCATTCGTGCGTTGAACATCATGAGCCGCGACCTCAAGGGCGATGACATCTGCCAAATCATGAAGAGCAAAAGCCATGACGGGAAGATTCTTGGCCTGCGTATGTGCTCGCGCCTTGACCGCGAGGAGCGCATTCAGATTTTGCAGGACGCCTGCCTGGATGACGACGAAGACGTCCGTACACTTGGTCTTCATGAACTCGGCATCTTGCGTCCAGACGGCTGGACAGAGCTTCTGCTGGCCTCTTTGGAAGATCCGTCGGAACAGATTCGGCAGACGGCCGCGGAGGGGCTATGCAATTATCCAACGGCGGAAATCCAAGCCGCCTTGCGCAATTATTTGCCGAACTGCAAGGACTTACGCACACAGCGCATGATTCAGCGCGCATTGGCGCGAAGACCCATCCCTGTCAAATAAGCAAAAGCTTAAAGCAAATGCAGAAGATTTCATATTTCGTGTCCCATACCAATTTGATTGCTTTTTTCTTCGTTTCTCTATGTAGTGTGCAATGAGCGTTGCCATTGCATGGTTTGATATGGAACAATAGTAGTATGATAGGACTAGTTGATTGCAACAATTTCTACGTCTCCTGCGAATGCGTCTTCAACCCGCGTCTGCAAGGGCGGCGTGTCGCCGTGCTGACCAACAACGACGGATGCGTCGTGTCGCGTTCGCCCGAATTCAAGAAGCTCAACATCCCTGTCGGCACTCCGTATTTCAAAATCAAGGACTTGGAGAAGCCGCTCGGGCTGGTGTTCGTCTCCAGCAACTATGAGCTCTATGCAGATATGTCCAATCGTGTCATGTCCGTCCTGCGGCAGTTCTCCCCGCAAATTGAGCAGTATTCAATCGACGAAGCCTTCGTCCATTTCAATCTTTCAGAAGATGCTGACTACGAATCGCTTGCATTGAAACTCCGCGAACGTGTCCTCCAATGGACGGGCATCCCCACGGGCATCGGCTTCGCCGCCACACGGACACTCGCCAAGCTCGCCAGCGAGATCGCCAAGAAGCGGACGAAAACCGGCGTCTTCGTCATGCCGCAAAAGACTGATGATATTTTGCAGGAAACTCCCGTGGGCGACATTTGGGGCGTGGGACCGCGTGTCGAAAAACGACTGATGGCTCTGGGCATCCGCACGGCGCGGCAATTGGCGGAGGCGGAACTAACATGGCTCCAGAAACGGTTCAGTGTCTGCCTCGTCCGCACGGTTCTGGAATTGCGCGGACTGGAGGCCGTGCCCGCCGAAGATTTCGGGCATCCCCAGAAATCCACCGCCTGTTCTCGTATGTTCGGGACACCGATTGTTGATTTCGAAGAACTTAGACAATCCGTTGCGGAATATGCGGAAACGGCGGCAGAACGCATGAGACAAAACGGCAGACAGGCCGTCGGAGCCAGCGTGTTCTTCCTGTATTATGCGGAATACTATCCCGTGGCACTGCCGGAGGGCGGTGCGGAAATCAGCGTCATGTTCGGACGGCCCACCAACAACACGGCTGAAATCTTCGCGGCCATCGCCCCGCAACTGCCAAGGATTTTCCAAAAAGGGCGACGTTACAAAAAGTCGGGAATCATCTTCTTCGGCCTTGAAAGCGGGACACTTACGCAGCCTGATTTATTTCCGCCACCAGCCCGAACACCTATACAAGACAGCCTTTACGAGACTTTAGATGCCATTAACCGCCAGTTCGGGCGGGATGCCGTCCACTGTCTTGCCTCAGGCTTGACACGCCCATGGACAATGCGCCGCGAAAAGCTCTCCTCCCGCTACACGACGGATTGGGACGGCTTGCTCATCGCAAGATGACGAAAGATTTCTAGCTCCTTTACGGAAATGTTGAGAAGGTCGCACTCCCGTGCGGCCTTCCGTAGCCGTTCAAGTATGGTGTCATCCTTTATGATGCCTAATGTGAACAGGATACGTATGCAACCATTCACATTCGACCTCTTCGAGGCCATGTTCTTTTTTCCATGCTTTTTCTAGGCTTCACTTGAGGTTTTTCATATAATGTCTTTTCGAAATTATCAGGTTTTTAATTTTTTTTAGTATAAATAGTTGATTAACAATTATAAAAGGCATTAAAAAATTACAAAAAATAACCTTTCCTAAATAGTCGCAAGAGAATGTAGTCTCCAGCCTTTCTATAAAGTCAGAATTATTTATGGCATGATGCTTAATTCCTTCAACGCCTGATACTTGGGTGTATCGATATGATACAGGCTTTCGACGGCTCCCCAGCAGCCCCATTTGGAATATCTGCCGGAAAGCGTGAAATAGCAGAATATCCCGCCGCCAAGTTTGCGCCAATTGTCACCAAGATCGTGCATCACGCAATCCTTCATCCGCGGGGCACGATGCGCCGCCATACGGATGTCAAGATTTGTTTCGACTTGTCCACGATGATGCGGGCCGCCTTCGTAGCAGCACAGACCGCCAGGCAGGTTGAATTCTTTCGTCAATTTGAGCAATTTGCTTTTGCCTTCGACGGATTTGTCGCTGGAAAGTTTGAATTGTGCATGGATGGTTTCGACATCCTTGCAGTCCTCCGGCTTCGGTTCGCTGAAATACGGCGCAATCGCCAACGCGTGGAGCCATTCCGAAGGGGCATGGCCAGATTGCTTCTGTACAAATTCCAGCATTTCACGTGGTTGCGCATCAGGCGGATTCCATCCAAACTGCCAGGCGAGGATGAAACGCAGTTTTTTGTTAACGGCTTTCTTCCCGAAGACTTCCATGAAAATCTGTGCGCATTCGTATGTCCGCCAAGCATGGCAGAGATAGTATTTGCCGTCGAATAACGGATTCGCTTTCGCGAGGCTCAAGTTGTACTGCGCCGCAGCGAATGACCAGTTCCAGACTTCATTGCCAAGTTCCACATAGAGAACACGTTCCGGATCCAGATGCTCCTTGAAGAATTTCGCCATCTGGCGTTGATAGTCTTTGGACGCATGGATTGGCACCGTGATCCACGCGTCTTTTTTCGCCGTGTTCGCAAGTTCCGCGACGTATTCGTAGGCCGCGCCGTGCTGGCAGGCCTGTGTGGCATGCTGCGGCGTCGTCCGCTGCGTCCATTCCAAAGGAGTCGCGTCGAACCAAGGCGGCTCATTCTTCCTGTTCTGTGAATTGGTGTTTTCAAGATCCATGAAACGAATGACTTGGAACGGCTGGAGAGCAGTGAGCAGTTCGGGCGTGAACGTCCCTTTGTCGATGCGCGATTCACGGACAAGCGTTACATTTCGCACGCCTCCGTTTGTTTTCGTGAAGCTGATCATCAGCATGGATTTGCCCTTGAGGACGGTGATCGTCGCATGGTTGCATCCTGCCGCGTCGGTTGATACATCGCTGATTGTCGCACATCCAAGCAACGGTTCGACAACGGCCTTGCCGTCGTAAGACAGAAGATATCGGCCTTCGATTTCTTCGGGAGCGCGATCCGCAAAGACGATGACGCCTGCGTCCTCCAGAGGCCAGCCAAGCTCGTCAGTTTTGACTTCGTGTTTCCAAGGCTCGCGCGGGCGGCCCCAGCGGCGTGAAGATTTCATCGCGTCATTGAAAGTTTCAGTGGATGAATAGTCGGCAAGGCCGTCCAGATTGACGCCGAGCCATCCGCCCTCTTCTGCTTTAGCGAAAGGACATCCTGTAAAGATATGGAACATTACGCAGAAAAGAACCAGAATGGATGTCAAAATGGAATTCTTCATGAGCGGACATTTCCTTTTTGTCATTGAATTGAAGATGAACAGACAATATCATGTTATATGAATATATTATGATTGCTTTTGCGTAAATTGCAAATAAACAACATTTTCCCCTTTGATTTAGAACGAATAATGAACATTAACGTTGCTAGAGATAGGTGATGATGGATTTTTAAAGAACAATAGTTACAGTGTAGATTTGTCATGGTCATTATTGTCAAATATCATACAATACTGCATGGTTGCAAAGAAGCTGTTTGTTGTCAGTGTCATAATTTGCAAATAGTTTTTTTAAGCATTATTTTATGGAAAAAATCAAAAAGTGGCTGAAAATGAACGAACGTTATTACAATGAATTGCTTTTGGCCTATCTGCGGGCGGCGACAGGCGAGACAACCTGCGAAGACTTGGAAAGCTTGATGACTTCCGCCAAGGCACAGGAAATCAAATACTACGACTTCAAGCGAAGTCAGCCGTTACTACCGCGCGTGAAGATGGTGTTGGGATTCCTCAAGGCATTGCAGTTCAATACATTGCTGGATGTTGGAAGCGGTCGCGGCGCGTTCCTCTGGCCATTCATGGACGAATTTCCAAACGTGGAAACCTTCTCTGTAGATTTGTTACCACATCGTATTGACGTCCTTCAGAAAGTTCGTGATGGAGGAATATTACGGTTGCATCCGCTGTTGGGAGATATTCGCCTGTTGGATTTTGATGATTCCTCCATGGATGTCGTCACCTTGCTGGAAGTGCTGGAGCATATTCCAGATGTGGAGTCCGCCGTGCGAAACGCCGTCCGAATCGCAAAGCTGTGCGTTGTGGTTTCCGTGCCTTCCAAGCCCGACGACAATCCAGAACATATCCACTTGCTGACCAAAGACAAGCTGACGGCTCTCTTCAACAAAGCAGGTTGTGCTAAACTACATTTCAGCGGAGTGCCCGAACATCTGATTCTAGTGGTCTCAAAATGTTGAATGCAAGGAAGATGAACAATGTTATCGATATTGAAATATCCACGCACACCACATCTTCAAGGGTCGCGCCTGCAGCCTGGGGACGAAGACTTGTCCCAAATTCCTTTCTCTGAAATTGCTGGAAAGGAGTTGGTTGTCGAGGAGAAATGCGACGGAGCCAATACAGGAGTATCCTTTGACGATGACGGGTCGCTCTTGCTCCAAAGTCGCGGCCATTATCTTGTCGGCGGCGCTCGTGAAAAACACTACAACCTTTTCAAAGAGTGGGCAAACATTCACATAAATATGCTGTTTGACCTGTTGGGAACACGCTACATCATGTACGGCGAGTGGATGTTCGCCAAGCACACCATCTACTATGACGCGTTGCCGCACTATTTTCTGGAATTCGACATCTATGACCGTGAACGCGGAATTTTTCTAGACACCGACAGTCGATACGCCATGCTCAAAGGCTGCCCCATCGTATCCGCCCCAATGATTACCAGAAAAGCCTTCACCAATCTTGAAGATTTGACCTCGCTCATCAGACAATCCCATTACATCACGGATGGACATATCGCCTCGCTCAGACGCACCTGCGAGGAGAATCCCAAGTGCGGCCCTATAGAGGAACGCATTGCAGAGACGGATGCAAGCACGGATATGGAAGGGCTTTATATAAAACTGGAGGCGAATGGGCAAGTTGTGTCCCGCCTGAAATTTGTGCGTCATGCCTTTGTGCAGAGTCTGCTTGGAGATTCCACCAGCCATTGGCTGGCCCGCCCGATAGTGCCAAATCAGCTTGCCTGGCCGAGGGAGATGCTCTACTCGGCGCAACTGCCGAAGGAGTTGCGTCGATGATGAAATTGCCGATTTCCATACCCGAACCGCCCGACTGGACAATTGACTGGAAACAACTACATTCCGTTTTCGGCGAGTGGTTCGAGGAGATGGTCCAAACGCCGCAACATCCTGAACATCATGGAGAAGGTGATGTCTTCGCCCATACTCAATTGGTCTGCGAGAATCTTGTGGCATCGAAGGAATTCCGATGCCTCCCGATAGAAAAACGGCAGATTCTCTTTACTGCGGCTTTACTGCATGACATCGGCAAGATACGGACGACCAAGACCGACGATATGGGCATAACCGCCCCGCATCATGCCTCCACTGGTGCAAAAATGGCCAGAGAATATTTGTGGAAGCAATGGGGCATGGCTGGCATAAGAGAAAAGATGCTTTTCAGAGAGACAATCTGCCAGTTGATTCGACTTCATGGCAAACC
>JAGCSE010000234.1 GCA_017964325.1 Victivallales bacterium
ACACCCGCGCTGCCATACGGCTACCATGGCAACTGTGTCGATTCCAAGACGTTCATCGAATCTGCCACCTTGAAAGACGGCCGAGTCGTCCTGCCGAGCGGCCTCTCCGTCCCGCTGATCGTCGCCAAACATACGAAAAACGCAACGCCTGAACTACTTGCGAAACTTGTCGAACTTGCAGAAAACGGCGCTCTCATCCTGCTCGGCGAACGCCCCGTCAATCCTCTCGGACTGACGAATTATCCTACCGCCGACAACCGCCAAGCCGCTCTTGCGCAACAGCTTTGGGGCGACATGGACGGCAAGGCGAAGACTTTCCGCAAGCTTGGCAAAGGGCATGTTTCATTCGGTGTCTCGCCAGAGGTTGTCCTGAAGGCCATTTCCGTCCAGCCGGATTTCGCCATCACCGCCACGGATGGCAAGAAACTTGACATCCGCTATCTCCATCGTTGCGATAATAACGGAAATGACTGGTATTTCGTTACCAACGCCCGCAACATCGCCGCTGATTTCACGGCGACCTTCCGCGTGGGCCGCAAAGTTCCAGAGCTTTGGAACGCCGAAACAGGCCTTTGCGAAACTGCTCCCGTCTATTATCATAAGAATAACACTGCCAACGTCCAGATGCATCTCGACGAAGGCGCATCCGTCTTTGTCGTTTTCCGCAAGCCCGATCAGATTCATGCCGCTGAAAGTATCATCATTTCAGCCACTTGGATGCCTGTTGGAAATGATGCCTCCTTGCACAAGCTCATCGTCACAAAGGCTTCATACGAGGCCATCGAAGGAGGTGGCGGCAAGGATGTTACAGAACTTATACAGAAACTGGTTGCAAAAGACGGCACGCTTAATTTTACTGCCAACAACGTGACCATGGGCGGCGATCCAACGCCCATGCGCTACAAACAGCTCGTCATGGATTATGAATTCGACGGCAAGCCTGTCCATGCCGTCTATGCTGAAAACAGCGAAGTCTCTATTCCCGCATCTGTCACATCTACACCGACTTATGAGCTTCGTATGGACAATAATGCAATCCGTCTGACCGCCTGGGCCAACGGGTCACTTGCTATCAAAACGCGGAGCGGTGAACGGAAAATCACCGTTGAAAATCTTCCCTCGCCAATTGCCATTGACGGCCCATGGAATGTAACCTTCCCCCCGAATCTCGGTGCTCCCGCCTCCGCCGTCTTCCCGAAACTCATGTCCTACACGGACAGCGATGATAACGGAATTCGTTATTTCTCAGGAACTTCCACATATATGAAATCCATTGACCTGCCCGCGCAGAACGTTAATGCACCATTGCTGTTGGATCTTGGAGAAGTCATGGTCAATGCCCGCGTGTTCGTCAATGGACACGACTGCGGAATCTTGTGGAAATCTCCTTATCGCGTTAATGTCACGGGACTTCTGAAAGAAGGAAAGAATGACTTGCGAATCGAAGTCACAAACCGCTGGGTCAACCGCCTCATCGGCGACGAACAGCTCCCTCCAGATGTCGAATGGCGTGGCGTCGCACTCAAGGAGTGGCCGCAATGGTTCAAAGAAGGCAAGAAGAGTCCCACGGGCCGCATCGCCTTCACCACGTGGCATCATTGGAATAAAGGCGATAAATTATTGCCTGCTGGCCTCTTAGGTCCTGTCAATCTCTACATCGGTACACAAAAATAATTGAGAATTCCCCCTAAATAAACAGTAGAAAAACAAAAAATCATATTGCGCGAGATGAAAACAGATGTTTGGATTAATTGGATAGTCCGACTTCCACTGGTTCTGGATGGAGAACGCGTACCAAATCCGCTGGAGACATTTCTACGCAGAAACCGCGATGACCGCCGTTGATGTAGATTTTCGGTAGTTCCAAGATGGTTTTTTCAACGTAAATCGGCATCTGGCGGCGCGTTCCGAATGGTGACGTCCCCCCGCAGTGGTAACCCGAATTATGCTCCGCCTGGGATGGTTCGCACGGCGCGACCGATTTGACGCCTAGATGGCGGGCAAGATTCTTTGTGGAGACGCTCCAGTCGCCGTGCATCAGGATGACGAATGGCTTTTTGGCATCCGTTTCAAAGATAAGTGTCTTGACGGTAAGATGTTCGTCTATGCCCATGACCTCCGCCAGATGGGAGGTGCCGCCCTTTTCGACGTAGTCGTAGAGGTGTTCGACGTACGGGACTTTGTTTGCCTTGAGCATACGTGTTGCACAAGTGACAGGTACTTTGGTTAGAAGCATAAAAACTCCTTTTATAATTCACAATTCTCAATTAACTAACCGCTAATCTCTGTTTGCAGCCATTCTGCGGAGGCGGCAATGGATTTGCATTTTGCAAGTTGTTGGAAAACCTCATGTTCCATGCCGAACATGGAACGGGCAAGACGGAGGATGAAGCCGTTGTTCGCTTTGGGGAGACGGCCTGACTGCGTGGCGATGTCCAGCAAAAAGCGAAGCTTGTCGTCTTCTGGAAGAGGCGGTTGTCCGAGAATGGCGGCTTCGATGTCGCGGAGCAGGGCAGGGCGTGTGAGCAGTCCACGTGCGACGGCGATGCCATCGACAGGGCAGATTTCGGCAAGCCGAAATGCGTCTTCGGGAGACTGAACATCGCCGCAGGCGATGAGAACAGAATCTGGAAGACATTCCCGTGCAAGGAGAAAGCGATTCCATCCGTCTTGGACGGGGCGGTACATTTCGCGGACGGTACGAAAATGCAGGAACACGATGTCGGGCTGGGCGGGACGGATTGCGGCGGCGATTTTCGGAAATTCGTCCGGATTGTCGAAACCGATTCGTAGCTTGATGCTGAATGGTCGGTCGCCGACGGCGTTTCGAATTGCATCCAACGTCACTGCAAGCCATTCTGGATTTCGGAGGCGTGCGCCACCGCTGTGGTTGCCGAGGACAGTCGGGCTTGGGCATGCGCAGTTGAGGTCTGCGCAGACGGCTCCTGCCGCGAGAAGCCGTACAGCCGTGCCCGCCAGAAAATCCGTATTG
>JAGCSE010000235.1 GCA_017964325.1 Victivallales bacterium
AATGCTGAATTGACGTGGGTTCCGTATATGAATGCCCGTCGGGAAGGCTTCCGTCTGAAAGGCGATTACGTGCTGACGGCGAACGATGCGTTGGAAGGGCGGATGTTCCCCGACAGAATCTCATACGGCGGCTGGCCGCTGGACACGCATGATCCGTTGGGCATGGAGAATCCGAACGGCAACGGCTACTGGCATTCCCATCCGGGCGTACCCGAATACTCCATCCCGTATCGCGTGTTGTATTCCCATAATATAACGAATCTTATGTTTGCGGGACGCTGCCAGAGCGTGACGCATATCGCTTTGGGCAGCACTCGCGTAGAGGCGACGATTTTCACGTTGGGGCAGGCCGCCGGCACGGCGGCGGCCATGGCCATCGCCAAAGGTTTATCGCCAAGAGAATTTGGTCAAAAACACATCGTCGAATTGCAGCAGCGGTTGTTGAAAGACGATCAGTTCATTCCACAACTGCGCAACGAAGATCCGCTGGATTTGGCGCAAAAAGCGAAAGTGACGGCGACAAGTTCCATGGACGTCGTGACATACGATCGAAAAGAACCGGGGCTTCGGGCGAGACAGAAAGTCAACCGCCATGTTCTGAACATGAAACGTGCGACATGCTTCGCGCGATGGGACGTTGAAAATCTTGAAGGCATTGAATGCCTGCTGGAGTCGCAATTGGCGGAACCTGTTGAAATCACGGCGACTATCTATGAAACGGATGATCCGTCCACAGGGCCGGATGGCGCGGATTTACTGGCGACTTTGAAAGGCTCCGTCCCGCCGAAGGCGGAAAGCTTCGTGCTGTTCGCTCCTGAAAAGCCATTGAAACTGACAAAATCCCACGTCTGGATTGTCCTCCCGCCGCAGAACGACGTCTATTGGCTGTTGCGCGACAAGGCAACGGATTCGAAGGGCGGCCGCGCATGGCAGGGATGGAAATTCGTTCAGTCGCAGCAATATGCGATTGTGACAAGACCACTGTTGCATCATCCGTTGGACACGGCGCCCGAACAAGTCATCGACGGCGTTTCACGTCCTGTCGACGACTGCGTCCATGGCTGGATTTCGTCTCCTGATGAAAAGCTGCCGCAGTCGTTGCAGCTTGATTTTGAGGAACCTGTGTCGGCAAAGGAGATTCGCTTGACGTTTGATACGGATTTGACTCCGTCGCGTGTGTATCTCGCCCCCATGCCGCGTCAGCTGGTGAAATCCTACGTTGTGGAAGGCTATGACGGAAAGACGTGGAAGACGCTGGCGGAGGAGACGGAGAACAAGTTGCGCTTGCGTATCCATCCATTTGATGAGCAAAAGCTTAGCGCTGTTCGTGTGACGGTTCGGGAGACATGGGGCGATGCGTCCGCGAGAATCTTTGAAGTGAGATTGTATTGATCATTCAAACTATAATATAGGAGTAAGAACATGGGTAAACGTTTTGCGGTAGTCGTATGCATCATCTGTTTGGCTGTCTTCGGGCAGGAAAACATTGTGAAGAATGCTGATTGGAAGGAGATAGGGGCGAACGGCGTTCCCGTCGGCTGGAGCATCAGGCCGGAGGTCATCGCGGAGCATGGCGGCGACGGCGGGGCGGATTTCATACTGTCCGGAAAGGACGGCAAGGAGGCCATCGTAACATATCCTATCAAAATCGAGCCGAATGTCCCATATGTTTTTTCGTATGAAATGAAATGCGCGGAAGAGGCGATGGTGCAAAACTATCTGGAATGGCATTGGCCTGAAAATGGCGCGGAGGTTTATCGTAGTTCTGGTGCGGCAAAATTTCATGCGACGAAGGAATGGAAAACCTACAAGGCGATGGTTCTTTATACAACGGCGACCACAAGTGGCTATATTGCACTGCGTTCAACAAATGGCGCAAAGATTCAGTTCCGCAATCTCGTGGTCCGCAAAGCACGTCTGCGCCGCGATGAAGGGACGGGCGGCCAGTGGAATTTGGAGGCCGTCGATTCGTTCACGGATGACAGCATAGTCGTCAAAGGCGGCAAATCAGCCGTCCTCTCCGGCATTCCTGTCAAGGAGGGCATGACCTACCGCTTGTCATACGACGCCATCGGCATCGGCGAAGTGGATCCCGCGTTCCCGTTCCATGAGATTTCAACGCGCATTGAGCCGCGTGTGCAAGGCGCGTTCGCCTTCAATGATGTGGCCAATTCCACACAACGGAAGTTCCAGAAATTCACGGTTCCCGCAAATAGCGGTGTCACAACTATTTCCGTTACGTTCGGCGCGAAGACGAAGGCCGCGATCGGCTTCAGCAATTTCAAACTGGAGACGGTCGTGCCAGACCCGCGTGACGCATGGCGGCTTGAAATCGTGAAGCCGTTCTATCGCAACACGTTGTATTCGTCCAACATGCCGAAGGTAATCTGTTTCCGCATCCATGGTGACGGCACGCCGGATTTGATCCGCTATTCGTTCAACGGCGTGACGCAGACAATGCCGAAAACTGATGATATCCACATCCCGCTCGAAAAGAACATGAAGGATGGCAAGTATCTGCTGTCCTGCGACTTGCTGGACAAGGACGGCAAGTCGCAGAAGCATTTCGAGGAGACGATTCTGAAAGTCCCGAAGGCCCCTGTGGAGATCATCGGCCAGCCAAACCGCTATTTCACCATCAACGGCAAGCCGTTCTTCCCGATCGTCCAGTGGAGCATTCGTTCGCATGATGACGATTTCCTCTATTATGCGGCGCGTCACGGTGTTAACTGCTGTTTCTTGCATTTCAGTGCGGATGAAACGGTCAATCTCCGCAAGTTGGATCAATTGAACAGGTTCGGTATCAAAGCCATCGTGCCAATGGGCTATGCAGAGGCTAGTCCCGCGATGCAGGAAACGCTACGGAAACGTTTGGAGGAACGGTTGACACCCGCCGTCCGCCGTCATCCCGCGCTGTTCGGCTATTTCATGGTCGATGAACCGCTGTGGGGCGGCAAATCGAACGTCCCCTTGAAGGAGAGCTATGATACGTACCGTGAAGTGGATCCGTACCATCCCGTCTGGATCAACGCTGCGCCGCGCAACGAAGTGGAGGATCTCCGCCCATATGGCGAGGCCTGCGACATCTGGGGGTGCGACATCTATCCGATTCCGTCGCCGAACAGCCATTCAGGCATAGAGGACAAGACGATGACGTCCGTCGGAAAATACTGCCTGCGGATGGATGACACGACATGGGGTCGCAAGCCGATCTGGATGGCGCTTCAAGGCTTCGGTTGGGGCGAGAATCCGGAAAATGGCCCGAACGGCCGTGCGAAAATCCATCCATCTCTTCATGAAATGCGTTTCATGGCGTTCGACGCGATGCTCAACGCCTGCACGGGATACGGACTGTGGGGCACGAACTTCGTGAAAAGCGTTGATTTCATGGAGACAATCTATAAAACGACGGCGGAGGTCCATCGTTTCTCTGGCGTCATGATGAATGGAAAATCGCTGCCGTCGCCGAAGGCGTCCGATGCGGCCATTCGTGTCAACATGCTGGAAGTGAACGGACAACGTTATGCGTTTGTCATGAATGTGACGGACAAGCCTGTGAATGGCACGACGGAGCTCGGTGACGGCGCATGGCGCGAAATCACGACAGGCGAAGGGCAGGGCGCTTTGGGCGAAAACGGCGTGGCGTCCGTCAATTTGAAGCCATATGGTTTTGTCATCTACGGAACGGCGGAACTGCCGCCGCCGATCATGCCGCTGGTTCCTGTGAATGAAGAACTTGAAAAGGAAGGAAGTCCCGTCAAACGCGTCATCGACGCCTATCTGTTCAAGTTGGAAAATACCAAATATTTCAAGACGAAGGCCAGCTGGCTTTGGAGCACGGAAGGCGTGAATCAGAACGGCAGCACATGCTTTGTCGCGAAGGAGTTCACGGCGAAGGCAGGGCAGAAGGCTCTGCTGAAAGTCGCCGTGGACGATTTCTCCACCGTCTATCTGAATGGCCGCCTGATTGGCAAGACACAGGACTGGAACATCTTGCATGAATTCGACCTGTCGCCTGAACTGCAAGACGGGCGGAACATTCTGATGATCCGCGGCAGCGACAGCGGCGGGCTTCCCTGCGGCGTGCTGGCGGAGCTCCATGTCGCTGGACAGGTCATCTTGAGTGGCGATGAATGGCTTGCCAAGCCTGCAAAAGCGGAGGAGCAACCGCCCGAGACGTTGGACGGTTTCAAAAAGGCCCACATCGTCTGCCCGTATGGCGGCGGCGCATGGCGTGAAAATGTTTTGATGAAGTAAAATTCACGTTGAAAATATATTATCAATGAATGGTCTTGCCTCTCCCCTCCGGGGGGAGGCATCTCCAGTTCCCGCATGCGGCAAATTCCCTTGACTTTTCAATTTCCCTTGACTTTTCAATGACGCAATCTATCTTATTTGGATGAAAAAACACCATTCTTCATTGCGTTCCTTAGCTCAACTGCCAATCAGTTAGCCAACAGTTGAGTTTGGATAGCACACAAGCATAACATCAATATTTCAGGAATACAATAATGGGCGGAACGAAGATCGACGATTGGGGCAGATTCGAGAAGAACCTCTTCAAGGGGATGTCCGGCATTCCGGACGAGAATGTGGACAAGCTCAAGAAGTCCGCGGACGACGGTGTGCTCTCCTCACGCGTCTCCGACGTCAAGGCCGGCCACATTCACGCCAGCTCGGTCAAGAAATTCTTCCTTGGCATCATCACGTTGGGTATCTATAACATCTGCCATAGCATCAGCGCCAAGAATCAGCGGGCCACAAAGGTCGCGCTCAAGGAGGGTGTGGACAATGTGCATTGCGCATTGAGCTACCTGTCCTCAGTGTGCCAGAAAGATGTGCAGGAAAAAGGCGCAGGAGCTCAGGTTTTCAACTTCAATAAAGAATATGTCATGACGGCTCCTGATATCAAGCCATTTTCACAGGAGGGACAAGAATTCCTCCAAGCCTCCAACTGTCGTCTCGTTGAACAAAAAGGCGACCCAGACTTTCCAAGTGGACAATTCATTCGCACAACCATGGGTGGCGTACAAGTTGACATCGGTCTCATCGGCGGCCAGACCGCAAAAGTACGCATCAAAGATGGCGACGGCAACGGAAAGGACGCCATCGTGGTTCTCCCCGTGATAGAGGATGCCCTCTTCAGGCTTGAGAAGGACATTGTTCGCGATACGGAGATTTTCGGTGGCAACATGGTCGAGAAGATGCTTACGCGCTACGACAAGAGACTTGAACTTGAAAAGACGGTCAATGGAGCGGAAATGGCCGGTGTGCCGCGCCGCGTGAACATCAAGAACCGCCAGATGGAGCTAAGCCGCAGCATCCTCTCCATCCGCTACGGGATGTCGGACGAACGCCTTGACTATCTGGATCGCGATCTTTCCAAACAACTGGCGATTCAGGCAATCAAGGAGAATATCACGAGTGGGCCAGCACTTGACGTGCATTACGACAAAATAGTCTCGCAGCGTCATCTCGTCGGCGAGGACATGCTTTCACTCTACAACAAACTGGAAGCGGCTGGCGACATCGAGGCTAGGATCCACCTTTCGAAGGCAGCCCCGCAGGCAGTGGAAGGCGAAGGACGCCCCACTGCGATGCAGCAGGAGATTCACAACTTTGCGGCGGACTTGATTCTTGCGGAGGACATCTCCGACTACGACAAGGATATCGGCAAGTCTGGATATCTTGATGGTCAGCGCCTTCGGAACGTATTCGCCAAGCATCATGACACGATAGCCGCCCTGATGACAGAGCGCGCGACGAACAAGAATGCCATTCCTGCAGCTTTGGCGAGCCTTGACCCGGGAATGCAGAAGGCGGTTGTCAATCTCCTTGACACGCTTCTTGGCAATCAGGCGAAAAAGATCGAGAGAGTTGGTAGCGACATGAATCCTGACCAGTATCTGACCCGACTGGTCGGGGACTTTGACGCCGAGGTTGCAAGAGAACAGAGGAAAAAGGACAAAAACTGGTTGAACGAAATCGACGATTACTCTCAAAGGAGGCAGTTCAACGATGCGGGTATTGGCGCCAATGAGAAAGACACGTTCAGCTTGAGGAAAGAATTGTCCAAGAATAGCGCCTCCGAGGACAAGATATTTTTTGCGGTGGAGGATCATGAGGAAAAGGACAAGGCTTACGACTACCGCCGTCACGGCAAGGCAAATTTCTTCGCGCAGGTCGAACTCGAACTGAACAAAAGCATCGAGGAGGCGATGAAGAATACTGTGCAGACGCAAATGAAGACGATGCTTGCCAACGTCTTCCCGAAGGAGAATCCCGTTGCTTTGAATTCGGCCTCATCCCTTGACACGATTGTCGCTGACCGTGCGAGCGACCCAGAGATGAGACTCCTCAAGGAAACGCTCAATGTCTATTTTGAAAAGATGAGCGGCATTGACAAACGCAACATGATGGCGCGGCTTGTACGTCACACCGTCGCAGGCGCCTCAGACGGCATCCGCTTCGGTGAACTGCTCAAAGGCGCTGGTCCCCTTCTTCAAAAGATGATGCAGGGATTGGATCCCGATTCGTTCACGGACCCGAATTTCCGCCTTGCAATCGAAGACATGCGCTCCAAACTTGCGCCGATTCCAGAAAAGGCCGTCAAAGCGCAGTTAGCAGAAATCATTGCGCGCTCCAACGGCGCGATTGAATCTATTACCATAAAGGACGCACTGGGCGCGGCCTCAGTGGCGCAGACCTTCCTCTGCTCCATTAAATTGCAGGGCGAGGATGCGCCGCGCGAATGCGTCGTCAAAATGATGCGCCCAGATGCATACTTGCGCACACTGCGCGAGGCGGAGGTGTTCCGCGAAGTCGCCAAAGGAATCAAAGGGATGTCCCAGACCTTTGAAGGCAAACTGGCGGGGATTATGAAAGAACTGGACCTGAGGCTTGAGGCGAATAACGTCCAAGCAGGTCTTGATGTCTATGATGCGGGAATAAGGAAAGTGAACAAGACGTTCACCAACGTCTTCTCCATGCGGCTTAGCGAGATTCCAGGAACGGAGCCGACCAAAGGGCTGATGGTGCTTGAACGTGCACCTGGCGTGCCGATGGATAAGTTCCTCAAGAACACGAACGAGTCCATTGCCACGAACAAGGCAACCGTCATCGATGACATTGCCAAGCGTGGAAAGGAAGATGCCATCGTGAGCATGCTTGACGGAACGGATAAGCTTACAAATATCTACGAGGACACCCTTGCCAAGCACGACGCGCTCTCCAACCTCACGACTATCTGGATTCGTGAGGGGCTTTTTACCAAGACGGGATTCTATCACGGTGACCTCCATGCGGGCAACATCATGGTTCCGACTGCTGACGACATCGCCAATGGCGTCCCCAACGGTGTGACCATGATTGACTTCGGCAACGCGACCAAACTAAATTCCAACGAGCAGAAGAACGTCATTCGAGTCATCGCTGGTGCGGCGGGCAATGCTCCCGACCTGTTCCTCAAGGGATTTGAAGCGCTCCTTTCCGACGCAGGGAAGGCCAAACTCGCCCAGAACCGTCAGGCGGTCGAGCAGATTGTCCGTGACATCCTTGGCAAGGGGACCGGCAACGACACAGGCAAGCGTATGACCGCAGTGTTCAAACTTCTTCAGACGAAATACTCCATTGAAGTGCCGCCGACAATCAGCGGATTCCAGTCCAGTCAGGAGCGTCTGACCATCGCAATGGAATCCATGCTGCGCATGATGACGAACGCGGAAATGGCACGCCTTGACGTGATTCTCGCC
>JAGCSE010000236.1 GCA_017964325.1 Victivallales bacterium
CAAAACGATCAATATGGTCTCTTTGTCTAGGCGTCCTACGTCTTTGTTCACGTCTCATGTCTCGCGTCTCATGTCAAACTGCGTGATGGCGACGCCATTGCGCCCTCCTGCCGGGGGGCAAAGGCAATCAGGATTGCTTTTGGTGAGGGGGCGTGAGACGAGAGACGTGAGACGTGAGACGTGAGCTGAGACGACAGACAATAAGACATTAGACGGGAGACGGTTAGACGATTAGACAGCAGGAAAATCTTTGCGAAAAAACAAGAAAATGAATGATAGTAGTACAGATTACACAGATTTAACCACAAAACACACGAAACACACCAAAATGCCTCGCAGACGTCGGCCATGATGCTGAAGATTCCGGGTGGACATGACATGTCGGATTGCTGAAGATCAAGATGGCCTCCGTCTGCTTGGCGGTTTCCATGCGCTTCGCGCGGAGATTTCTTCGCGAAAGAAGAGGGTGATGTTTTTATCATCCATGTAAAATAGCCTTTTGAAGGTTATTTTCAATTTCTTCATTGAAAAGCTATCGTAGGGCGGTACATTAGCAAAAAACAATGATTCATGGATAATAGGAAAAACAATGAAACAGCAATTTCGCGGCATACGGCCGGATGATCTGCATGGGCGGGCGGGGCTGAGGAATCCGGAGCGCGGCTTCCGGACGGAGATGTATTTCAGTTGCATTCCGGGGGAAATCGCTGGAACATGCTCGTGCCATAGCAAGCGGAACAAGCTGGATGGTCGGTCGGAAATGCCTGTGTTCCAGAATATTGACGTGCCTGGCGTGCCGCATTTGATTCGCGGCAACCGACTGGACGGCATCGAATTCAGCCATGCCCAGTGGCAGGACGAAATCGATTTTCTCGCGTATGACGGCGTGTCCGTCATGCAAAGTTATTGTTTTTTGAACCGCTACGACGATGGACGCGATCTGCCGCAGAGCAAATTGGACGACATCGAGGCGTTTTTCGCGAAAGTTCGCGCGGCGGGCGTGAAACTGCTGCTGCGTTTTGCGTATGAACTGTCGCCAACGCTGACGGGGCCGTCGGCGGAGACGACGTTGAAGCACATCTGGCAGCTGGCGCCGCTGCTGCAGCGCAACAAAGACGTGATTTACGTGCTGCAATGCGGCTTTGTGGGGAAGTTCGGCGAATGGCACAACAGCTGCCATGCGCTGCAGGACGACGTGCCGTTCAGGCGGGAGCTGCTGGACACGGTGCTGTCGGTCCTACCGAAGGACCGCTATACGATGATGCGATATCCCGCCTTGAAGATGTCGGTCTATGGAACGGAACCGATACCGGCATCGGATGCGTTTTCAGACACGCCTGCCGCGCGGATCGGCCATTTCAATGATGGTTTCATGGCAGGGCCGAACCATGGCGGGACGTTCAGCCGCAGCGACAGCCTCGTGCCGAAGGAGGCGGAAATGGCCTATCTGGAGCAGGAGTCGAATTTCCTTCCGATGGACGGCGAATTGTTCTGGCGTGATTTGTCCGGCATGGCGCTGCCGGCGGATGCGGCGGTCAATTTCAGCCGCTGGCACTACGACACGTTCGGCATGGTCCACGGTAACGCGCTGTTCGAAGGGAAGGACGGCTATTCGATGGACGTGTGGGCGCGGGTGCCGGTCGATCCGATGTTTTTGCGTCAGAAGAACTTGCCGTTTGAGGAGGAGTATTTCACGGATGAGAAGGGCAACCATGTCTGGCGGAGCTACTATGAGTACATCCGCGACCATCTGGGCTACCGGATTGTTCTGGAGGAGGCGGAAGTCGATTCGGAAATCGCTGCGGGACAGGAATTTCATGCGACGGTAAAACTGCGCAACCATGGTTTTTCGGCGCCGGTCAACCCGCGTCCCGTGCAGCTTGTGCTGAAAGGCCGTGAGGCGGCATATCGCTTTGATTTCAAGACGGATGTCCGTCGTTGGAGCGGCGGTGGCGCGACACAGACGCTGAAGCTTTCGACGGCTTTGCCGCCGGATGCAACGCCCGGTGAGTACCAGATTGGTTTCGCGCTGCCGGATGCGGCGGAAACGTTGGCGGGACGGCCAGAATACGCGATTCGCTGCGCGAATCCGCTACCGTTCTCGGAAGGCGTCAACTGGCTGGGACAATTAACAATTAACAATTAACAATTGATAATTAGCAATTAACAATTGATAATTATAATTGAAGACTGGTAGCTTGTAAATTAATTGTAATTTGTAAATTGTTAATTGTAAATTACTGGAAAATGGAAAGTAAACGATATGTATTTTTTGATTTGGACGGGACGTTGACGGATTCGGCCGAAGGCATCACGAATTCCGTCATGTATGCATTGCGGCATTTCGGCATCGAGGTGACTGACCGTCGGGAGCTCTATCCGTTCATCGGACCACCGTTATCTTATTCGTATGCAAAGTACTATGGCCTCACGGAAGAACAGTCGGAGCGTGGTATCACATTGTTCCGTGAATATTTCCGCGACAAAGGCATCTTCGAAAACACGCCGTATCCAGGCATTATTGAACTGCTGGCAGAACTGCATCAACGTGGATGCAAGTTAGTTGTGACTTCAAGTAAGCCACATCTGTTCGTGGAGCGTATTCTGGAGCATTTCGATATGGCAAAATATTTTCTTGCCGTATGCGGGGCGACAATGGACGAGAAGACGAGCATGAAGCCAATCATTATCCACAATGCGTTGGAGCTTTGTCCGGAGGCGGGGGCGGACAATACGATTGTGGTCGGCGACCATGCGTTGGACGTCATAGGGGCGCATGAAAACGGCTTGCCCGCCTGCGCCGTTCTCTACGGATACGGCGAGAACGACGCGATAGCGGCGGCGAAGCCGGAATATATGGCGCAGACAGTTGCAGAACTGAGGTCTTGCCTGATAGATTGGTCTTCAAAAGAATTGACAAAATAAACAGAAAGCCTTGCCGCTGAATGTAGCGGCAAGGCGGTAGAAAATGTGTTTGTATTTGCTTTTTGCTTGAGTTAGAATATTTCATAAAAAATAGATGAAAAGTGGTGGATATTATATAAGATATCAATCTGGTCAATCTCTTCGATTATTCCTCCACCGAAACGCTCAATGACGGGTGTTTTTCATGTAGTCCAAAATACGCCCTACTGCGATTTGCGTCATCTGGGGCTCATCGTCATCGCCTCCGCTGCGATTGCCATGCAGATATACGACGAGGCATGGCGAGGCTCCTTCAGGCTCAGTTGTTTTCAACTCCTGTGATACTTTAGGCCCTCAAATTCCATGCGTTCAAATTGTTGTGAAAACAGCAAAGGACAAACAGGCTGACAACGATTGTCAGGAACTTGTGCATTGATTGATTCCTTTGAAAATGTTTTATCTTTTCAATCTCAATGTATTTTAACCCGTTTCCTCCAGACGCCGCCGCCGTACGGCGTGATGATCTTCGCAGGCTTCCCGTTGGCAAGCTGTTCGGATGACGGCATTTCTGTCGCACCTTCCTTGACTGGCAACGTAATCCATGACGCATCCGTGGCGATTGTTTTTCCCTCCATTTGCAGTTCAGCGAGAATACCGCAGGGCAGGCCGCCTTTGTCCATGCCGTGAATTGTGATGCGGTTCGTCCCTTTGACCAAATACGACTTGATATCAATTTTGTTCATGATCGCCCAGCCGTTGTTTTTCACAACGATTTTTCCGTTGACATAAAGTTCGAACGCGTCATCCGCAGCCACGAAAGCGAAAGCGTCTTGATTGACATCAGCGATTTCAACTTCCTTGTAAACAACGCATTCCGCACCTGCCGACACGCTGTCTGCATCCCATATCCACGTCGCATCGCCTTCGTAGCTCTGCTTCAAACTCTCTTCGTACGCCAGACGGATCTTTTCAGGGAACGGCGAGCCTTTCGCCTCAAGTTCGGGAATCGCCGGCGGAATCGGATTGACAGACGGCGGCAGTTCAGGACCGCACGTCAGAACGCCCCACGGCCCCAATTGCAGATTTTTGAAATCGACGGCGACGCCGCTGGCGTAATCGCGCAGGCCGTCGGGAGCCGTTTCGCCGTCGGCGACAGCGCCTTTGAGCGGCTTGTCCGTCAGATTCAGAATGAAATAATAGCGTTTCCCCTGATGTTCAATGGCGGCGACTTTCAGATCGGAAGTCGTTGTCTTCAAGTCTGAAAGGCGTTTTCCTTCGACAAACAGCCGCGACATTCCGTTGAGTTCACGCGTGACTTGGAAAATCTCCTCGATGAATTCATTGTGAAGCGCATAGCGCAACCCGTAAACGCCATAGCCCGTGCCGCCGTTGAGCAGCGTGTCGAACGCCATGAAACGGGACTGCATGAGCGTTGGATACGGCTTCGGATTCGCGGGCTTCCATCGGTCGTCGCCGAATTCATGCCATGAAAATCCCTGCAGCCAGTTGATGATCGGCTTGCGTCCGTTGACGATCTCCACCATTCTCTGCGCATACTTGCCGCAGGCGGTCAGCGTCTTGTCGTCAAGCCCCGAATGGTTGTTCGGCCACGGCACGGGATAGATGTCCACACCGTAGATGTCGCAGGCGGCGCCATACGGCTTCAACTCGCTGATTTCATTGCGCGGCGCGGCATTGATCCACGTCGGATGATATGGATCGAACATCTGGTGGATGGCCTGGACTTCCTTGAAAACGGCATGCGGGATACCGCCCCAAAGTGGTTCATCCGCAATGAAATAGCCAAAGAACGCAGGATGTTCGCGGACTTCGCGCGGATAGGCCTTCTCCAGGCGTTTTTTGTAGAAGGGGATTTCAGACAGCTTGTGCGGGAAGCCAATGTAGAAACAAAGCTTGACGCCGCAACGCTGCGCCTTGTCCAACGCCTCCAGGCCGTCCTTCACAATTCCGTTGTAATTATGGCGGATGAGCGTGATGCCGTTCTGCGCATACGTGTACATTTCCTGAAGAATGTCTTCGCAGCATAAATCAAACGGGAC
>JAGCSE010000237.1 GCA_017964325.1 Victivallales bacterium
TACGGCGATTTTTTCGCCACGGTTGGCGGCCTGAAGCGTTTCATTGAGGCCGATGGACGCGAGGTCGCCGTCGCCCTGGTAGGAGATGACGACGCAATCCTGTGCACGGGAAACGCCTGTGGCGACGGCCGGAGCGCGGCCATGGGCGACTTGGATGTTGCCTGTGTCAAAATAGTAGTATGCGAAAACGGCGCAGCCGACGGGGCTGATGACAACGGCTCTGTCTTGCAAGCCGTTGTCTGCAATCGCTTCGGCGATGAGCTTGTGGATGATGCCATGGCCGCAGCCTGGGCAGTAGTGGGTGGCGGATGGCGCAGAGGACGGGCCTTTGCGGGGGAATTCCGCGTAGATACCTTGAGAGCGTATGATTTTTTCTTCCATTGTAGTAGTCTCCCCTGTTATTTGGCGGCCTGTCGGATGGCGTTCATGACTTGATCGAGTTCTATGAGGTTGTCGCCCAAGCGGTTGACGAGCTTGACGGGCTTGGCGCATTCGATGGCGAGGCGGAGGTCGTCCGCCATCTGGCCGTTGCTCATTTCGACGGAGATGAAGGTCATCTTGTCATGCTTCGCCAGCTTTTTGGCCTGATCGGCGGGGAACGGATTCAGCGTAATCGGACGGAACAGACCGACTTTCAAGCCTTCTTTGCGGGCGAGGTCCATGGCGGTCTTCGCGATGCGGGAGGAGATGCCGTAGGCGACGAGGACGACTTCCGCATCATCGCAGTTCAGCATTTCGACGCGTTGTTCTTCGGCGGCGATTTTCGCGTATTTCTCCTGAAGGTAGTCATTAAACTTGCCGAGCTGGTCGAAATTGAGGAAGATGGAGGTGACGAGATTTTCGCGTGTCTCCGCCGTCCCTGCGACGGCCTTTTCGTTGTCGATGGTGGGTGTGACGGCCTTTTCGGGGAAGGTGAACGGTTCGATCATCTGTCCGAGCACGCCATCGGCGAGTACGTATGCGGGAGTGCGCCATTTGAAGGCGAGCTCGAAGGCGAGTATCGTGAAATCGCACATTTCCTGCACGGAGTTCGGGGCGAGTACGATTGGCTTGTAATTGCCGTGTCCGCCGCCTTTTACGACTTGGTTGTAATCGCCTTGTTCAGGGCCGATATTGCCAAGGCCTGGGCCTGCGCGCATGATATCGACGATAACGGCGGGCAGTTCGGCTCCGGCCATGTAGGAGATGCCTTCCTGCATGAGGGAGATGCCCGGGCCTGACGATGCCGTGAAGACACGGTGGCCTGCGGCGGCCGCGCCATAGCACATATTGATGGAGGCTTCCTCCGATTCGGCCTGGAGGAATTTCCTGCCGAGTTTCGGATAGAGGCTGGACGCCTCATGGAGGACTTCGGAAGCGGGGGTGATGGGATAGCCGAAATAGCAGTCCGAACCGGCGTAGAGGGCGCCGATGACCACGGCCTTGTTGCCTTTTAATAATGTAGTAGCCATATTTTATCCTGCCTGGTGATGTCTGCTTTATAAATTATTAGGTAAAACGCCTATTTCTTCGGAATGTGGATTTCAAGGGCGTATGGTTCAGGGCATGTGTAGAAGCAGGATGCGCATCCAATGCAGCCTTCACCCTTGTAAACGACAGGGCGGTAGCCGCGGACATTGAGGTCGTTGCCGATTTCAAGGCATTTCTTGGGGCAGGCATCGACGCAACGGCCGCAGGATTTGCATTCCAGCGCGTTGATTTTCGGGTATGGTGTTGTTTTGTCCATGTTGATGCTTCCTTCTTGTATAAACCGATTCATGGTCGAAATAAATAATATAATATCCCCTTGCGATTTTTAAAGAAAGATTGTTTTTTCCTGTATAGACATTAAATTAATAGGTTTTTAAATGGACAAGTGTCCCATGGTTTGTTTCGTGTTAATCATTTAATGCGTTAGCGCAAAGGCGGTTGAATCTTATGTGTAGTAGGATGAGCGATTGGCAGGCTGATTCGAGCAAGTACATTGTCGGCGTCGGCAGTGATCACGGTGGTTTGGAATTGAAGGCCGCGCTGGTCGCATGGTTGAAAGGCCGTGGAATTGAAGCCGTTGACATGGGGCCGTTGGCTCTGGATCCAGAAGACGACTACACGGATTATGCTGTAAAAGTTTCCAAGGCATTGGTGGATGGCAAGATAACATGCGGCGTGCTGATTTGCAAAAGCGGCGTCGGCATGTCGATTGCGGCGAACCGCTACCATGGTTTGCGTGCGGCTCTCGTGCTGACTCCCGAACGCGCCGCGCTTTCGCGCGAGCACAACAATTCGAACATCTTGGTCAGCGGCGGCAACGGCATGTCGAAGGATGAATTCCTGAAAGTCGTCGAGGCGTGGATGGCGACGCCGTACAGCCAGGCGGAGCGCCATACGCGTCGTCTGAACAAGATCGAGACGATGACATACGATGACACGGCGGCCCTCCGCCATTCTGACCCAGAGATTTACGGCATGATCGAACGGGAGCGCTCCCGTCAGGAACGCGGTCTGGAACTGATCGCGTCTGAGAATTTCGCATCGCCGGCCGTGCGCGCGGCCTGTGGCTCCATCCTTACCAATAAATATGCGGAAGGCTATCCGGGCAAGCGCTACTACAGCGGTTGTGTCCATGTGGATGAAATCGAACAGGCCGCCATTGACCGTGCCTGCCAGTTGTTCGGAGCAGAGACCGCCAATGTACAGCCGCATTCCGGCAGCCAGGCGAACATGGCGGCATATATGGCTCTGTTGCAGACTGGTGACACGGTTTTGGCGATGAGTTTGGCTCACGGCGGCCATCTGACCCATGGTCTCAAGGTGAATTTCTCGGGTTCGACGTACAATTTCATCGGCTATGGAGTCGATCCTGAAACGGAAATGCTGAACTACGATACGATTGAACAGTTGGCCGTCGAAAACAAACCGAAACTGATTTTGGCTGGTGCCAGTGCGTATCCGCGAATCATTGATTTCCCGCGCCTCCGCGCCATTGCGGACAAGGTTGGCGCGTATCTAATGGTCGATATGGCTCATATTGCGGGACTTGTGGCGACGGGCGAGCATCCGAGCCCTGTGCCGTACTGCGACATTGTGACGACGACGACGCACAAGACGTTGCGCGGCCCGCGCGGCGGTCTGATCCTCTGCAAGGAGAAATATCTTAAAGCCGTCAATTCCAAAGTCTTCCCTGGTATGCAGGGTGGACCGTTGATGCACATCATCGCCGGTAAGGCCGTCTGCTTCAAGGAAGCCATGAGCGACGATTTCAAGGCCTACCAGAAGCAGATTAAGGCGAATGCGGCCTGCTTGGCCAACGCATTGGCTGAACGCGGCTTCCGCATTGTCAGTGGGGGCACGGACAACCATTTGATGCTGGTCGATCTCCGTCCGAAAGGCGTCAGCGGCAAAGATTTGGCGACGGCGTTGGACAAGGCGGACATCACGGTCAACATGAATCTGATTCCGTTTGATCCCGCGAAACCAACGGTCACCAGCGGCATCCGCGTCGGCACGCCCGCCGTCACGACGCGCGGTCTGAAAGAGTCTGAAATGGTTAAGATTGCGGACTTTATTACGCGTGTTGCCGAAAACATCAATGATGAATCCGTCATTGCGCAGGTGAAGGCGGAAGTCAATGAATTGACGACGCATTTCCCGATGCCGCAGCTTAAGGCGTAACGCCTTAAGAGCTAAAAGCTTAAAGCTTAAAGCTTAAAGCGAAATGCAATTGCATATGCAAGATTTTGGTTTTTAGGCTTTATGTTTTAGGCTTTAAGCTCCGCAAAGCCTGTTGGTATTTGCTTTAAGCTTTTTACTTTAAGTTTTGGCTTTTAGCTTTTAGCTTTAAGCTTGGTAATTTGGTATTTGCTTTAGGCTTTCAGCTTTAAGCTTTTAGCTGAGAATGGAACTATGAATCCCATATCCGTCATCATGCCGCAGGACGGCGATGTCAATACCGCGCCGACTTACCTGTTCGACCACAGCGACTTGTATAAGCAGGACCCCCATGAGGCCGCGCTTGCGTGGTTTCGGGAGGCCAGTTATGGGCTGGGCATTCACTACGGCCTGTATTCGCTGATTGGCAAGGGCGAACGTGCTTTGATGGCGGGAGTGTTGACGGAGGACGAATACCATGATCTCCCGAAGTTGTTGAAAGCGAATCATTTCGATGCCAATGACATTGTGGAATTCGCCATAGCCAACGGCATGAGATATATCAATTTCAGCGTTCGGAATGTTGATGGATTTTCATTGTACAATACATCGATGACTGATTACAACTGCGTGAACACGCCTGCGCATCGTGACTTGCTGGGCGAGTTGGCGTCCGTTTGCGAATACCATGGTCTTGGACTCTGTCTGCATTATTCGCTTGGAGAGGATTGGCATCATGTGAAAGGGCCGCGTAAAGATCGTGAAGGCAGCAAGGAAGACGTGGAGGAATACCGTGAATATATCATGGGGCAGTTGAGGGAACTGCTCACGCAGTATGGTCCGATCGCGGCGATTTGCTTTGAAGGAATCGAAGGCGTGCTCAGGCATGCGGAGAGCAAGGCGTTCGATTGTGAAGATTTGTATCATTATGTCCGCCATCTGCAGTCGCAGACGTTGGTGGCGTTCGAGCAGGGGCTTCACGGTAGCGAAGATTTCTTTACTTGTGTGAAAGAGATTCCGGCGGAGGATTCGCCCAATGAAATGCAGGGCTTCATCCATAAACAGGCTAATAAAACGTTGGAAATCCGTTTGAGCCTGACGCCTGGATCGTGGGGCTATCATGCGGAGTCGGCGGGGCGTCATGCTCGCGAAGAAGCCGTCTGGGAGCAGTTGCGCTATGCGCAACGTGCGAAAAGCAATCTGTTAATCAACACCGCTCTGATGCCTGATGGATCGCTGGATGCGGAAGATATCAACACATTGCTGGAAGTCGGCCGCCGCATCGAGTCGAGCGGATACCCGCGATGATTCTCACATAAAGTTGCGAAAAATTGCCATATTTAGTGGAAATTTGAGATTGTACGGCTATATTTATACTTTTGTCATAAAAAACATCATAAATAACCATATAGCAAGAGGGCAAGACTATGGCAACCAGTACCTTTAGAAACAAGAACGAAGTCCGTCCGAAAAAGCAAGGCGCAGAGAAGCGCAAGCGTATCAAAGACCAGAAGAAGCGCCTTGTGAAGCTTGGCATGACGGAAGAGATGGTCGCGAAGATGCAGAGCAACGACCTCCGCGCTTGGTTGAAGCGCCCGAAAGTCGTGCAGCAAATGTTCGCGAAGAAGGACGAGGCTGCGGAAGCCTAATTTTCTTTTGCATAGATGTAAGGCCGCTTGAAGTAAAATGCTTCAGGCGGCTTTTTGGTGTCTAGGAAGGTCACACTTCCGCGTGACCAATTGGACAGGGGCGCATTGTCTCACGTGACCAACCGCACTGAACACGGCCTCTCTGAAAGCATATTTAAAGCAAAAATGAAGATAGGTTGTTCCAAAGAAGATGAAAACATATTTCAAAAGTCTTGAAAAAGTGTTTCCAAACATTATTTTATTAAGAAAAAAACGTTTGGAAACACTTTTTTTATGCTTGGAGATATGAAAAATGCCAAGTTTTGACATTTTAGATTTAGTGACAAGTTTTCAGAGAAGACTGAATCATGTGCCAAGAGTTTTCAGTCGTTTTCTGCTCAATGAAATTGATTGGGAGGATCGTCTCATTGGCATCCATGGGGCTCGTGGTTGTGGGAAGACCACCATGCTGTTTCAGCGGATTATCGGAAATGAGGCGGAAAAGCAGCGGAGCCTTTATGCTTCATTGGATCATCTGTGGTTTGCCAGCCATTCTTTGGAAGAACTAGCTGAATACCATGTTGCGCATGGTGGGACGCATTTGTATTTGGATGAGGTTCATCATCTTGACAATTGGCAGACCTCTTTGAAAAACCTTTACGATGATTTTCCCGAGCTGCGAATTGTCTATACTGGGTCATCGCTTTTGAAAATCGATTCTGTCGGCGGCGATCTCTCCCGTCGGCAGATTGTTTATGACTTGCCGGGGTTGTCATTTCGTGAGTTCATAGAATTGGAAAACGGCCTTCAGTTTCCGACATTCTCTCTTGAGGACATTGTATCCCGTCATGCGGAAATTGCCGCCGACATCTGCTCGAAGATTTCAATAATGGCGATATTTGATAAATATTTGAGATATGGCTATTATCCATTTTACAGGGAAGTGCGTCGTGGTTTTGATTTACGTTTGCAACAGATTGTGAATCAAGTACTTGAAAGTGATTATCCTGCGACTGAAAGCGTTACGGTGACGACTATCCGCAAGACTCGGAAGATGCTTCAGGTGCTTTCTGAAAGCGTACCACAGACTCCGAATTTGAACGAACTTTGCGTGGAATTGGAGACGGATCGAAACCAAGCATTGAGGATGCTGGATGCGTTAGCTCGTGCAGGTTTGCTAGGACTTCTTATGAAGGCGTCAAAAAATCTGAAGCGCTTGGGGTGGCCTGAAAAGATTCTGATGCACAATACCAATCTCATGTATGCATTGGGGACATCTGTCGTTGAAGGAACATTGCGTGAAACATTCTTCCTAAATCAATTGCAAGTAGGGCATAGGCTTCATTTGCCAGAAAAAGGTGATTTTTTGGTGGATGGAAAATACCTTTTCGAGATTGGCGGGCGGCGAAAGTCATTTAGGCAGATACAGGACATTGCGGACAGCTATCTAGCTGTGGATGATTTGGAAATTGGCTATGGAAACCGAATACCATTGTGGTTGTTTGGTTTTTTGTATTGATGGAAAACATCCAAAAATCAAAGACAATCGTCATTTTTATTCGCAGTTCTATGGGAAACGGCTATATTATGAATTTTCTAAGTAAATAATTGGCAGTTTAACGAGAAAAGACCATGAAGGATGACGAAGAACGCATCGTAATCACAGGGGTAGGGCTGACATCACCGAACGGCAACACTCTGGATGAATTTCGAGCGAATCTTTTAAACGGCGTGTCGGGAATCGTGCCGTACAACATTCGCTATTTCGGCGACACGTTTGCGGGATTGTGCACGTTTGATGCCACAAAATATCAGAAACGCAAGGAGATACGAATCGGAACACGGGCTGGTTCGATTTCCATCTACTGTGTTTGCGAGGCGTTGGCGGATTCGGGCGTGGAGCTTGGGCGCGACTACGCGAAGGATCGGACTGGCGTGTTCGTCGGCATCACGGAGCACGGCAACGTCGAGACGGAAGGGCAGGTCTATGAGATCAGCCAGTACAACTACGACACGAAATATTGGTCGCATTACCACAATCCGCGATCGGTTGCGAACAATCCCGCTGGCGAAGTGACGGTCAATCTTGGCATCACTGGGCCGCACTACACGATTGGCGCGGCGTGCGCGGCGGGCAATCTCGGTATCGTTCAAGGCGTTCAGCAAATCCTTCTGGGAGAAGTGGATGTGGCGTTGGCAGGCGGTGTTTCCGAAAGTCCGCATACGTTTGGAATCTTCGCGGCGTTCGCCAACCAGACGGCACTGGCCCATCATGAGGACGCGACGAAGGCGAGCCGTCCGTTTGATTGCGACCGCAACGGCATTGTGATTTCCGAAGGCGGCACCATGTATGTTTTGGAACGACTTGATCACGCAAAAGCGCGTGGCGCAAAGATTTACGGCGAAGTCGCAGGATGGTGCTACAATTCGGACGCCAGTGACACGGTGTTGCCGAATTCGGAACGGCAGGCGGAGTGCATCCGCCGCGCCATTGAACGTTCTGGCTTGCAGCCGAAGGACATCCATATCGTGAATACCCACGCGACGGGCACGCCCGCCGGCGACATAAAGGAATGCGAGGCGTTGCGCTCCGTGTTTGACGAAACATGCAACGACACGTATTTTAATAATACGAAAAGTTACATCGGCCATTGCATGGGGGCTTCGGCTGCGTTGGAACTGGCGGGCAACCTGCCCGCCTTCGACGACAAGATCGTCCATCCGACGATTAACGTCGATAATCTGGATCCGGCCTGCGCACTCCGCAATCTTGTGTGCAACAAGCCTGTGAAGGTGGACAAGGTTGATGCAATCCTGAACAACTCGTTCGGTATGATGGGAATCAACTGTGTTTTGGTGGTAACACGATATGAAGCATAAAGCGAAAGGCCATTCGATGCGCTTTGCGCTGATGAAAGAGGATGGTTGGGGGACAAAAGCAACAAAAAAGAAAATTAAACAACATTCAATATAAAAACAACAAAGGAAAAAGGAACAAGATGTCACGCGAGGATATTTTCAAAGCATTGATCGAGATTGTGAGCGATGTGAATCCAGATGAAGATTGGTCGCAGTTGAAACCGGATGACCCGCTTCGCGGCAAACTTGAATCGATGGACTTTTTGGATGTCATAATGGAATTGCGGAAGCGTTACGGCGTGGAAGTGCCTGAAGCCGACTACGGCAAGCTCGGCACGCTGAACGCCTGTGTCGATTATCTGTTCCCGAAGCTGAACAAGTGAGGAGATTTTCAGAATGGCAGAGAACAATGTGAATATTCCTCCGACCAATCATGTGAAGGTTCTCGGAGGTCAGGGGTGGATCGGCCTGGTTGATCGTCTTGGCACGGAGACGAGCATTGTGAACGCCGCCCGTGTCTCGTTCGGCAAGATTCGCACGGAGATGGACGATCGCGATGCGGCGCTCGTGCGGTATCTCATCAAAAACCACCACACAAGTCCTTTGGAACACGTGGTTTTCACATTTTTGGTGCACTGCCCGCTGTTTATCCGTTCACAGTGGCACCGTCACCGCACATGGAGCTACAACGAAATTTCGCGTCGCTACACGGATGTTGATATCGAATTCTACACGCCGCCGGAACTGCGCGAGCAGGCGGAGAGCGATCGCCAGGCGTCACGTCCCGCGGAGCATCTGGACCAGGCGGCCTGCAAGGCGTTGATCGAAGAGCATCACAAACGCTCTTTGGACTTGTACCACAAGCTGTTAGAACAGGGCGTCTGCCGCGAACAGGCCCGCGGCGTGCTGCCGCAGGACATGATGACGACGTTCTGGGCGACGGTCGATTTGAACAATCTGCTGAAGTTCCTCGAACTGCGCGACAGCGACCACGCCCAGTGGGAGATCCGCGAATACGCCATCGCCATCAAGAAGCTGATCAAGCCTGATTTCCCGCATGTCGCGGAAATCAAGGGATGGTAGCCGCCTTCGCAGAGCTAATGGCTGAAAGCAAATGCATAGGACAATAGTTCTAGTTTTCTAGAGGCGCTGGACAGGGCGGGTCATGCAGAAGCGTGACCCGCCCATTGCTTTTTATTTGATTGGAATGAACGAGCCATGGCGGCCGCGGGAGGTAGGATCATCGGCGTCGAAGGCGAGCTGGCCGTTGACGAAGACGAAGCGGACGCCCGTGCAAGGCGTATGCGGTGCCTTGAAGTCGAAGACGCATTGGAAGTTGTCTGGATCGAAGAGGACGAGATCCGCACGGTATCCGGGCTTGATGACGCCGCGTTCGGGGATGTTGAACATGGAGGCCGTCAGGGAGGTCATGCGGCGGATAACCTGTTCATCCGGAGCACTTTCGCGAGCAAATTGGAAGAAACGCGGGAACGTGCCGAAGGCGCGCGGATGGGCGCGACCGACGGAATAGTCGTAGGCGTTGGCGGAGGCGTCGCTGCCGGCGACGACCCATTCCTTTGCGAGAATGCGATGCATATTCTCTTCGCTCATCTTGCCGAAGGCCCCTTGCGGCGTTCCTTCGGAAAGTAGCTTGATGGTCGCTTCCGGCGGCGTTAGGCCCATCATTTCGGCGTTTTCCTTCATGTTGTTGCCGATGTAGGGCTTGTGGGAGGCCACGCCGGAATCCGTCACGATGACGCGCTCCCAGTTGGGCCCCTTGTCGCCCAGTTTTTCAAAAGCCTGGATGATTTCCTTCTGATGTTCAGGCGTTTGCAGGAATTCGCGGATATTGGCGATCAGATCGTAGGGGGCGGGCACGACCATGCGCAACGACGTGCAGGAGAAGATGTACGGATAGCGGTCGGCGAAGATGGTCATGCCGTTCCGCTTGCCTTCTTCGATCTTTTCGAAGGCGGCGTCCAACTTGTTCCAGTTCCGTTTGTTGGAGGTCTTGAAATGGGAGATTTCCAGACGGTTGGCGCCGGCTGCGGCGATTTTCATGGCTTCGTCGATGGATTCGAGGAGGCCGTCGCCTTCGGAACGCATGTGGGTGGCGTATGGCTTGTTGGTTCCTTTCAGAACGGAGGCGAGTTCGACGACTTCCTCCGTCTTGGAATACTTGCCTGGCAGATACCAAAGGCCGGAGGAGAGGCCGGCGGCGCCTTGCTTAAGTGCTTTGTCGAGAATCTCTTTCATCTTGTTCATTTCGTCACGGGTCGGTTCGCGGTTCTCATAGCCCATGACCATGGAACGGATGGTGTTGTGGCCAGCAAGAGCGACGATGTTGACGGCTGGTTGGCGGAGGTTGAGCTCGTGGGCGTAGGATTCGATGTCGCACCAGCAGGCGTGCTTCGTCAGTGTCGCGGAAGATCCGCAGTTGCCGATGACTTCCGTCGTGACGCCTTGAGAGATTTTTGCGTCCGCATTTGGGTTGTCCATGATTCTTGTATCGGAATGGGAATGTGCGTCAACGAAGCCTGGTGCGAGTGCAAGACCCTTTGCATCAATGGTATAGACGCCTGAGGGATGCATGGTTCCTGCCTTGGCGATGGCTTCGATGCGGCCTTGGTTGACACAGACGTCCGCCATGAAGGGGGCGTTGCCAAGGCCATCGAACAGTTTGGCGTTGAGGATGATAAACTGGGAGGGGAGTTCTTTGATCATGGGTGTTTTCCTATTAGGGGGGATAAAAGGGACGATTTGTGTTCAGCCATTTGTTTTTGGCGGCGGGACGATTTTGTATTGATAAAGACTGTCGTCTTCAACCTGATGAGTCGGGTTGGGGACGTGAGTCAAGTAGCTGTCACGGGATATCTTGCCTTCTTCGTAGAGGTTACGGAGGGCGCGTTCCATGGTGACCATGCCGTCGCGGGCGGAGGTTTCCATCATGCCCGCGATCTGGTGGGTTTTCTTGTCGCGAATAAGGGCGCGGATGGCGATGGTACCAAGCAGGACCTCGAATGCGGCGATGCGACCTTTCGGTTGGTCTTTTCGTGGCAGAAGACGTTGGGAAATAATGGCTTCCAGGCAGGAGGCCAACTGTGAGCGGATTTGGTTCTGACGTTCTGCGGGGAAGACGTCAATGATACGGTCAACCGTTTGCATGACGTCGTTTGTGTGAAGCGTCGCAAAGACGAGATGGCCTGTTTCAGCGGCGGTCAAAACGGTGGAGATGGTTTCTGGATCGCGCATTTCGCCGACTAGAATGACATCGGGATCTTGTCGCAGGACGTATTTCAGAGCGTTGGAGAAACTGATCGTATCCGCATGGATTTCACGCTGTTCGACGAGTCCCATCTTATGGGAGTGGACGAATTCGATGGGATCTTCAACGGTGATGATATGGCATGCGCGAGTCGTGTTGATGCGGTCCAACAGGGCGGCGAGGGAGGTGGATTTGCCAGAACCTGTTGGACCGACGAAGAGGACAAGCCCTTGGCGGCGTGCGCTGAGATTGGCGACGGCGGGCGGAAGGCCAAGTGATTCAATGGTCGGTATTTGCGATGGAATGATGCGGAGGGCGGCGGCGATGGCGCCTTTTTGGTAGAAGCCATTGACACGGAAGCGGTAGTCGTTTTTTCCACCGCCCGACGTTTCGAGTCCCTTGACGGAAAGTGCAAAGTCGATTTCTTTATTTTCTTCGAAATCAGCACGTTGGGAATATGACAGCACGGAATAGAGAAGCTTTTGGGTGTCTGCTGGCGTGAGCGTTGGCATATCGAACGGACAGAGCTCTCCGTCGATTCTAATGACTGGTGCGGAGCCATTTGTGAGGATGAGATCGGATGCGCCGTAGTGGATGGCGTCTCGAAGGAGCTTCTTGATTGAGAGGCCGTGGTCGGGATCGGCTGAATAGCTGCGGAGTGTGTCGATGCCTGTCTCCATGCCTTGTGCGAGGAGAATGAATTCCTCTTTATTCGAAGCGGCGGCCGTGGCTGTTTCAAACGTGATGAGATCGTTTTGGAAAAGGTTGAGAATGGAGCGGTTGAAGGTGATCATGCCGTCGTTGTAACCCGCCTTGATGATTTCCGGAATCGTTTCGATTTCGCGGCTGGCGATGAGTCGTTGGGCAAGTGGCGTCATACGCAGAATTTCGAAGGCGGCAACGCGGTCAATAGCGTCTTTCTTTGCGATAAGCCGTTGGGATACAATGCCTACAAGAACAAGCGAGAGGTCCTGCGCAATCTGTGCCTGCTGTTCTTCTGGAAAATAGTTGATGATGCGTTCCAACGTCTGGGTGACATCCATGGTGTGCATGGTGGCGGCGACGAGATGGCCGGTTTGCGCGGCGTTGATGGCGGTCTGGACGGTCTCCAGATCGCGCATTTCACCGAGGAAGATGATGTCGGGATTTTGGCGGACGACATGTCGGAGAGCGGTCTGGAAATCGTTGGTGTCACTGCCGATTTCGCGTTGGTCGATGACGGCCATGATGTCTTCGTGGATGAATTCGATTGGGTCTTCGATGGTGACGACATGCTTGTGGAAATGCGTATTGATGTGGTGAAGCATGGCGGACAACGTCGTGGATTTGCCGGAACCTGTTGCGCCCGTGATGAGTATGAGACCGCGCTGTTCTTCGGCAAGCTCCATGACAACATCTGGAATCAATAGTTTTTTAGCATCAATGGCTCCCGACGGAATGCGACGGATGGCCATGGAGACGTTGCCGCGTTGATAGGAGAGGTTGAAGCGGAAGCGACCGAGCGGCGGGAGGTTGACGCCGAGGTCGAAATCCTTCGCTTCCTCGAAGCGGGTCGTCATGCCGAGTGGCAGATAGCGATCAAAGAAAGCATGAACATCGTCATTTGTAAGTGGCTGTTCCTGAAGTTCTTGTATGGCCCCTGCGATGCGCATGGCTGGACGGCGTCCGACAGAGAGGAAGAGGTCGGATGCTTTCATGGCATCCATGGAGGAACAGAGTCGGACGATGTCCAAGGGTGGTGCTGTTTGCATAATTCAGTGGTATTTTACGGTGCTTTTCTTGATGAGGAGATTGTGTTGGTCTTCCCGTTCTCTGTCCGTTTTCGGGACATGGATGGGATTTCCATTGAAATCCTGTCCGGCGTAGAACATTGCGGTTGCGAGGGTTCCAGGGGTCGGAATGAAGCATTGGATCTGTTGTGGCTGCCAGCCGCGTTGTTTGAACCAGTTGGCGACGACCTTCATGTCAGACATTTCGCAGCCTGGATAGGCGCTAATTATATATGGTATAATATACTGCTCTTTGCCGTGTTGCGCACTGGTTGACTGAAAAATATCGAGAAATCGCTCGAATTTGTCGAATGTCGGTTTTCGCATCAGCTTGAGAATTTTGTCGGAACAATGCTCTGGTGCGAGTTTTAGATGACCGCCGACGAAATTGGCGACGAGTTTTTTGGCGGCATCTGGCTCCCGCAGTGCGGCATCGTGGCGGAGACCGCTTGCGACGGAGATGTGCTTTACGCCTGGAATGTTCTTAAGTCTTTGCAACATATTGACGTATGCGTTTAAATCAAGAACTAGGTTCGGACATATCTCCGGCGTGAGGCAACTGGCGCGATGACAGTTCTTATATCCTGCCTTGCAGGTTGATCCCCAGAGGTTTGCTGTTGGGCCGCCGACATCGGAAATGGAGCCGCGCCATTCGGACATTTTGGTGAGGCGGGTGATTTCCGCGACGAGCGATTCGGTCGAACGCGATGTGATCTTGCGGCCCTGATGCTGGGCGATGGAGCAGAATGCGCACGCCCCCGCGCAGCCTCGGACGGCGGTGATGCTGAATCGGAGCATATCCAAGGCGGGAACGGGCTGGTCGTATTTTGGATGCTGACGGCGCGTAAACGGCAGGGAATAAAGGTCATCCATCTGCTTTGTCGTCAGCGGCGGAGCGGTTGGTTCGATGACAACATATTGGTTTCCATGCTGTTGCACGATTGGGACAGTGCCGTTGTGGAAATGGTCTTCCAATTGGAGAGTCGCCTTGATGAGAAGTGGCTTGTCCTTCTGGATGTCTTCGAACGACGGCAATTTCTGGCAGTTTTCCGGTGGGGCGGCGATTCGGGCGGTGCCCAAAATGCCGTCTAACGATTCGTTGGCGTCAAGCCGGCGGGCGATTTCGACCATGGCGAGCTCGCCCATGCCGTAAATGAGAAGATTGGCCTTGGCATCAAGCAGGATGGAACGGCGAAGGGAGTCCGTCCAGAAATCATAATGTGCTGCCTTTCTGAGAGATGCTTCAACTCCACCAAGAATACTCGGCAAGCCAGGGAAGGCGGCTTTGGCGAGATTCGCATAGACAATGGATGCGCGGTTGGGGCGCTTTCCCGCGATGCCGCCTGGCGTGCAGGCGTCGTCACGGCGTTTTTTTCGAAAGGAGGTGTAATGGCAGAGGAGGGAATCCATGGCACCCGCGCCAATGCCGCAGAAAAGACGCGGACGGCCCATCCGCTTAATGTCTTCGGGAGTGTCCCAGCGGGGCTGGTCAATGATGCCGACCTTGTATCCTTTGCTTTCCAAAAGCCTTGCAAGCAAGGGGATACCGAAGCCAGGATGATCGACGTATGCGTCTCCTGATACAAGCAGAATGTCGAGCTGCTGCCAGTGACGACGAGACATCTCCTGTTGTGTCGTCGGGAGAAAATCGTCTGCAAGTTGTTGATTATTATGTTGATATTGACGTTTTGACATGGTGGTCTAAAAACGGGGCGATGAAAACCGTTGAATTTACACGCTAGTATAATATAGCATGAAAATTTGCTATGAAAAGTGGTTGGAAAAAAGTTTTATGATTTAGATGATTGATAGTCAAATGGTTGATGAAAAAGTGCAACAAGGGGGCTTGACAAATAGTGGTTGATGTGCATTGTCTTCTGAGAAAAAACATGAAACTGTTGACAGGTTGTTAATAACTTTTCAGTTGTTCCTACAATCAAAGACTTAGGAAAGAGAGGCGTTTTGAGGGGTAAAAAAAATCATTTGAAATGACTTGCCAAGTGGGCAGATGAAAGCTAATTTGAATGGTGTGAACAAAAAGGGGATGCGAAATTCTTTGCGTCTTGAATGGAGTCCTTTTGTGTCTCCAGTCGGGAAGGGGAATGAAACAAAACTGGCATTGTGGTATGATTGACATAAACGACATTTGGTCCAAAGTTTCCGAAGGCCTGAAAGCCTCGATGAACAAGAACACGTATGACCTCTGGATAGAGGGCATCGTGCCTGTGCATCTGACGGAAACGGAATTTGTGCTAGGCGTATCGAATGATTTCCTCCGTGACTGGATGAGCAATCATTTTGTGGATGTCATTGGCGACAAATTGTTTGAGACGGCGGGATTGCGCCGCCGCGTGACGTTTGAGAGCGGCCATGAGAAGCCTCGTGTGGAGGTTGTGGACCCCGTGGGGGCTAATCCTGCCGTTGAAGAGGCCGTTGTGGAGCAACAGCCCGCGAGCGACTTGAACAGTCGTTTCACCTTCGACCGCTTTGTGGTCGGTGACGGAAGCCAATATGCGTACAGTGCGTGTCTTGCGGTTGCGGAATCCCCCGGGACGGCGTTCAATCCACTGTTAATCCACAGTTCCATCGGGTTGGGCAAGACGCATCTGCTGCAGGCGATTTCCCACGATGTGCTGCGGCGCAATCCAAAA
>JAGCSE010000022.1 GCA_017964325.1 Victivallales bacterium
ACGGCGCCACGGACGCCTTCCAGCTCGCCATCGACGCCTTCCAACGCGAACACGCGGATTATTTCGTCCTCTGCGGCGACTACCTCTACCACGGCCCCCGCAACATGCTGCCCATCGGCTACGATCCCGCCGATCTCGCGCCGTTGCTCAACACGCAGAAAGAAAAGATTCTCGCCGTCCGCGGCAACTGCGACGCGGAAGTCGATCAAATGCTTCTCGAATTTCCCATGATGAGCGACTATCTGATGCTTTTCCACGCCAACCGCCGTTGCGTCGTCACCCACGGCCATCTTCCGCTGCCGCCGTTGTCGGCTGGCGACATCGTCATCTCCGGCCATACGCATGTTCCTCTGCTGGAAGAACATGACGGCATCATTCGCGTCAATCCGGGCTCCACGACCATTCCGAAATCCCTCTCCAAGCCCGGCTACGCCGTCATGGACGACACGTCCATCACCCTCAAGACGCTCCGCGAAGGCGACATCGTCAAATCCAGAAAACTATAACGGCGATGGCCCTGCGGCAGGAGGCGGTAGCTGGGGCCGGAGGCCCCATGCAGGGGGGCATGAGACGTGAGGCATGAGACGTGAAGAGACGAAAGACGAAAAGACAAAGAAACAAGGCTTAGCGGGCCATGCTACCGCGCGTCTCCCGTCTCCCGTCTCCCGTCTCATGTCTTGCAGCTCACGTCTCGCGCCTCATGTCTCACGCCCAGCCCCAGCCAGGGTCCAGCGGGCCATGCTACCCCATGCCGCGTCTCGCGTCTCATGTCTTGCAGCTCACGCCTTCTATCTTATAGTAGAGCAAACACAGAGGAAATCATTCTTTTCGTTGTTCAATACGCCTGATGCTTTCAAGGGCTCTTTCCCGCACCCATTTGTCATCATCAGAACTGGCTATATTCCGTAATACATCAAGGCAGCTTCTGTCACCTATTTCTCCCAAGACAACTATGGCCGCTATATAACTGCGTTCGCGCCTTGCAATGCATTCATTTACAAGCAAGGCACGTGATTCACTGGTGCGATAACGTTCAAGGACGGCAATTGCTTCTGATCGCACTAAGGGATCTTTCTCGACGGTTAAAATCTTAACAATTGACTTGAATGAATCCCCAGAGATTTTAGTTCCCAAAATTCGGATGATTTGTGTTTTAGTTGCATTGTCCGATTGCATATAAAGTGCCGTTAAAATCGTTAATTCTTTTTCTGGCAAAGGCACTTTCGAATATTGAATCTTCATCAGCGCTCGGAGTTGCAGCGCTTTGTCTCCACCCTCCGCAAACAATGCCTTTAAATCCTCCTCAGACGGTATTTGTGCCACATCAACAATCTGAATATCCAAGGGAGCCGAAATGAGACGACCGCTCCATTTCTTATCAGGTTCTTTCATGTCGCGAATTTCTATTTCAGCACTAAAGACAACCTGATAGTTTCCAGCCATCGTTAACGCATGCGGTTTGGCATTATCGCGCAAATCAGCATAGATTTTAGTGAGTTCAGCATTTCTCAACAGCTTCCCGTTTGCCGTCACAGCCATCCATTCACGTAAAGGAGCATATTTGCCACAATCGGATTGACGTTGCAGCTTCACTCCTTTCGGATTGACGACCGAAAAATGGCCATCGTGTTTTAATGACATAACTTCCTTGTATTCAAACATGTATGATGCATTTCGAGAACGTATGCATAAGGACACTGGTACCTGTTCCCCAATTTCGTATGCTTTTTTAGGAGTACTAAGGACAAATTCAACTGGAGGCATCCCATCTGCCACGGCTAACAACGGCATCATCATAAAAATAAAAACACTTGAAATTTTCATTATCTCAACATCCTTAAAACTTGTTTTTTGATTGTTTGCCGGGATTTGCCCAATCCTTTGTACTATCTCCAGTGCTGTTAATTGCGTTCATTTCACAAAAAACTTCTTCGTCATCACCATAAATGAACGGCGGCAACGACGCTTTCGGAAAGGTCTGCTATTGTTTCTTCTTCATCATATTTTCCTACATTGAATTTGGCCGTCATCTGTTTCCCGAAATAATGGTCAACAGCAACTCATGGCGCTCGTCCAACAGCAAACCATGCATGTCAGGAGAACCTAAAGCCGCCTTTAGGCAAATGCCCCTTGCCGCGAATTCCACCAATGGATCTTCATCCTCCGACAGTTTACCGGTCGCTGCCACGCCGTCGTCTTGATTGACTAGCAACAACTCACGCATAACTTCCAGACGCAAATAGGGATTGGCATCTTTCAGCATGTCCGGGCGAGGTTTCCACTGTCGTTCCATTTTTCTCGCCTCGCATTTTTCCAGGGCAATCCTGACAAACGCCTCGGGCATCTTGTCCAACTTGCCCTGCCGCAATGCTTTCAATTTTTCCAACAGACTGTTGTCCTTTTCTTTGTACTCTCCGACAATCCAGGCGGCGGCGGAAAGCAGAACAGGCTCTCGGCCATCCATGCATTTGGCAACGATGGTGCGTTCTTCCAGTGAAAGTGTGCCGCCATTCCGAATGCACAAGGCTATCCGTCGAAGGGCGGGGATCTGTTCTCCCGCCTCGCAGCTCATCGGCTTTGCATGCAGATACAGCGTTCCAACAGAAATAGTTATTATAAAAAATGATAATATTGCATAAAAAAGTTAAAGAGCATGTGCAAGAAGTTATTTGTGTTCATTCTTTTCCCTAAGTGCTTTTACTGCCTTTTCAACGGCAGCACGAACGTCGTAACCTGTGTTTCCTGCTGGTTTCCATTCTTCAGCCGCAAGTTGCATCATTTCGATGAAACCAGTGTCGCCCATGATGCCAAGTGCATTGGCTGCCAATGCGCGCAATTGATCTTTCTCATTGCGATCCTGGAGAACCTGCATCACAAATGGCGCCGCCTTGGGATCATGAATCTCCGTTATCACATTCAGCGCCGTAAGACGGGAAAGATATGGGGCTTCCTTGCTATTTAATATTTTAACGACAAACTCAGTCGCGTCTTTTCCCAAAAGAGCAAGTTCTTTCATTACCACGTAAACACAACATTCCTCTTTCAGTAGCTGTGTCAAGACATCAGCCTTCTTGTTTCGGCTGAGCCCATGCAGCTTCAATTTGACATACTGAACTTGAAAAATGTACTTTGCAGAATGATGCACTTCATCATAAGAAGTGATGTTTTTCCTGATCAACGGGTCTTTTTCCAGTAATTCCGCTGTCTTGCAATCGCCCAGTTCAGCCAGGATACTCAAAGCCTCTGAACGCACAACCAAAGGACGAGCATCTTCTTTGACTAACTGTCGCAAAATGACGACTGCGTCAGAACCGAGACGCATTAATGCTTCCCGCGGCAGGAAACATGTCTGCGGATCTGTCAACAACGCAATAAGCGGGTCGATTATCTCCTGGTTCTTGCCTGTCACATTGTTTACATAGGCCATGTTTTGTTCCCTCTCATCATCTGTAAGAGTCTGCCACGGCTTGTTCACAAAAGGTTTCATTGCGTCGATTCCCATGACAGCCATTGGCAAGCATACAAGTATCACGACTCTCAAAATTGGTATCCAAATGTTCTTCATGTCCTAACTCCTTCAGTTGCCACTGTTCTTACCAGGTTTAGACCAATCTTGATTATTATGTGAATCATTGGTCCAGTTTGATTCTGCCGCAATTGACTCTTCTTCCAAGTCCTTTACTCCGTTATTATCTGTGTCCTGTTTCGTTTTGTCGAAACCATGATTATCCTCATAACTGTCCGACAACCAGTCACGATCTTGATCAATTGTTATGTCATAGTCTGGAATATTATCGCCTGTTGTATCAGAAAAACCAGCATAAAACTGTTCTCTATGCTTCCTTTCATGACATACTGTCTGACCGAAACAATCAATACCAGCCTTACCTTTTGGACCAGTTGGATTGTCGAAAGCAATCACACTGTCATAGATTATACACTTGTCAAGTTTTCCTTCTGTACCATCATAGTCATAATATCCAAAATTTGCACTTGCTCCTCCATATGCGAGATCTGCTGAACCAGTTATCTGTGTCCAATAGTAATACCAATTAGGCGTTATTCCGCTTCCAATTCCAGGATGGTTTCTTGCATCGCGTGGAAAGAACACCTCGTATTTTTTAGTATCTCGGATACTATCCCTACACCCCACCTTGGCTTCTTTCTCCCCGAAATCCGAATTGTAAATCGGAAGCCCCGTGATGGTGGCCGTACAGGCCAGTTTCCCATTGGCATTGACTGACACACCCGAATAGGTTGGCTGGGCGTTTCCAACCGGATCGACATTGAAGCCCACAGCGCCCGTCAGATAATAGGCAGCTTCAGCCGGATTCACGGATGCCTCGAGATTGATGCTCAAGACACCAGTATTTTCTCCATTGAATGTAAATTCATTCTGGCCAGTTCCGGAGGAACATGGTTCTTCCACGGGATCCCCGGACGGCGTCACGAGCTCGATCGTAAAAAAACCAGCTCTCATCACCACCGGGGCACGAGTGCGGGAATTCAACGGTACCGCCACAGGTTCGGAAAGCCTCGGCACGCCGTTCTCAAGGTAGCCGACCTGATAATAGCCCACCCCGCTGAACGTGATATTGAACATTTGGGGTCCGTACAAGGTGTCGTGGTTGTCATTCCTGTTGTCTCTAGTCTCCTCCAACTCTTTCCTTCCGGCATCCATACCTTTTATGACATCATCCTCTGGCCCCAACGCATCCGGAGAAATTCCGGGATCGGGTTCAGGTTCAGGATCAGGTTCGGAATCAGGATCGGGTTCTGGCAATGCCTCTTCGCTGAAGATAGTAGCCATGGCCCCATTGCCAAAAACTTCGTCAGACACATGCCAATGGATATCATCGCCTAGAGGACGGACAATATAATATTCATTGTCAGGAAGCCCTGTGACTTCAAACTCCACGTCGTCAAGCCAAAATTCCAGGAATCCAGTGACAAGCTCGACCTCAGGCGACACATTGCAGCTCACCGTCGCTGTGAACGTCGCACGAACCTCGCCGAAAAGCCCTTGCGCCATCAGAAGAATCATTGCGCACAGTGTTGGGATCGACAGAATACATGTTGATTTCTTCATCATTGTTTCTCCTTGTGTTGACTTTCTTTTACTGAACCACCGTTAGTCCCTGCCTGCATTGCCTTCCGTCCTTTTCTCTTCTTGCGCCTTCTTCGCCTCCTGTTCCTTCTGCCATTTGACCGCCTCCGCGACGACTTCCCGCCGTCTCTTCCTGTAATTCACGACGTCCGGCGAATTTTTGAACAAGCCATACCGAATCCATCGGAGGACAGCCTGGTCGCCCAGCGGGTACAGGACGTTCGGCGTGCATTTCCCCATGACGTCCTGCAGGAAAAACACACGCTGGCTGGAATCCGCCCCGTCGCACAGCTCGAACCCGCGCGTCACGGCCATGTACATCCAGCATGGGTGGATGTCCGCCTTCGAAAGAAGACTGATGATGCCGCGCACCTCCTTGAGGCTATCTACAGCGGCCAAATCCTTCATGAAAGGCGCGACCTGCCGTTCGGTCTGCATGGACGCCTCCCCCTCCGTCAAAACCTTGAAGAGCCTGGCCCGTTCGGGGCCAAGCTGCATCCGGGCGTTCTTCTCCGAAACTGCCTCCAGGTTCGACGAACAGTCAACGAACAGGCCGGACACGGCCACGCACGCCCCCCTGTGCTTGCAGACACGCAGCCTGGCCTTGTCCATATCCTTTAGCATGAAGCGCACATAGACGCCTTTGTCAAGCTTGCCGAGCCACGCCGCATTGCGGAACGCGCCTTCTTCGTCAAAAAGGACGACCGATTGCTGGCGCGGATGGGCGGTGCCCTTCCAGTCATGGTCCTCCAGATAGAGGGCCAGCCGGGCGACAGGTTCGTATATGGCCAGGTCTATCTGCAGGTCGGGGCCGCCGTCGTCGAACGGATGCATCTCGCCGTGGTCATCCCACCATGAAGAGCGCCGGAATTTGCCGCCGGAGAGCGGAAACAGCTTTTCAAGCGTCTTCCATTCAGAGACTTCCGAAAGTCCTTTCTTGTACCGGCCATGCATGAGCAGCGCGGACGGATCGTCCAGTTCGCGCTGTGAAGCAGGAAGCCAGTACCGTGCGATATCGCGGTCAGCCGGCACTGTCACGGAATATTCCAACGGCTCTCTTCCCCCCGGGCCATTCCAGTCCCTCACCTGCCCCATGGCGGCGAGGACGTAGAAGCGGTTGCCGTAATGCATCTGCCAGTCGCCCAGCGTCATACGGTCGTCCGAAAGCACCGTGCAGTTGCCATCGAACGACGGGAAACGGCGGCGGACGGCGTCCGCCGTCGCCGCGTTCTTTTCCGCCAGCCGCAGGA
>JAGCSE010000238.1 GCA_017964325.1 Victivallales bacterium
AAGATCTTTACGATTATACTGGAGCGGATATCTTCAACTGCGCGAAGAGCGGCAAGCCCTATCATTATATCTGCCAAGCCATTGCGTTGAAAAACATCAAGCAATCGAATCGTGTCATTGTCTTCTATGAAGACTTCGACAGCCATGATGATATGATAGCGATCGCTTTCGCGGATGGACATGTCCAAAGCTATTCACCAAATGGCTACAAGACCATTGAGGAGCTTGCAGAACATCACAAGCTGCTTCTTAAAGCAGAGGAGAAATAATCAAATGTAAAAACAGGAGGTAGCAAGGCCGTCTCGGCCTTGTCAAGGGCGGGGACGCCCTTGCGACCTCTGGCAAAGGGCGAGTCACCCGTGGTATTCTTCCTTGAGCCAGTCGGTGATGTTGCCTGTGTTGAAGTCGAAATTGACGCCGATGAGCATGATTCGTTTGTTTTCTTTGATATATTTCAGCGCATACTCCTTGTTCTCTATCTGCGTCAGTGCTTTCTCTGCGGTCTTATTGAGCTTGAATTCAATCACATAGATCCATTCTCCAGCGGAGACCATCATGTCAATGCGTCCGTCGCCAGTGCAGACCTCCGCTTGTACCATCAGCTTCAGCAGATCGCAGACGACATAAAAGACGGTCTGGTAGTAATGCTCGTCCTTCACGTGGATTGAATAGGGGATTCCCGCGAAAATGGATTGGAACAGTCTTATAAAACCATCTACGTCGCATGCTCCGACCGCCGTGACAAGATTCAGCATCAGCTCCTGCGTATCCCGTTTTTTGACGTTGGTGCAGTAGGTTAGCAGGGAGTCGTTGAAAGATTCTTCCACTTCCATGTTGGGAAAGTGCAGATAGTATTCGGTGATAACCTTTTTGGTGTACGGAACCAGCCGCTGTTCAGCGCGGTCGATAGTCAGATATCCTGTCTGAAACAGCATCACCATGGGATCCAGATCGGTGACTTCGAATGCATCGAAGAACGACTTTGAGACAGGCCTGCCCAGTGACAGCGAGAAATCGAATTTGGATTTCATGATCAAATCCAGCAGGAAGGTCGGCGTGCCCGTCGCGAACCAATAGTTGTTGAATTCACCGCCGGATTTGAAGAACTGCGCCAAAGAGACTGGATTATATACTGTCTTGGCGTTTTTCTCGAAGCGGTAGCCGTTGTACCATCTTTTGATTTCATCTTTGACAACGTCAATGCCACGTTCATCGGCCAATGCGGCGATACGGTCGCCGAAGTTTGCCTCCATTTCCTCTTGTGTGAAGCCGAGCATCGTGGCAAAATGCGCATCCATCGTGATGTCTGTCAAATTGTTCAAATCGGAGAAAAGGGAGACATGGCAGAACTTGCTGACGCCTGTGACAAAAAGCAGACGCTCCTGACTGTTGCGGTCCTTCAAGACACTGTAGAATCCTTTCAGACAGCGCTGAATCTCCTTGATGTTCGGGCTTGTGATGTTGTCGAGAATCGGCTTGTCGTATTCGTCAACCAAGATAACGACCTGCTCTTTGCCTTTGAAGAAATCCATCAATTCGGCGAAAGCCTGCGATGCATCGTCATCAACCGTCAGGGAGACCTTCAAATCATTGGCCACTTCTTTGATCTTGCGCAGAAAATACAGGTTCAGTTTTTCAGCCGTGTCGTTTATTGGATTGTAGTCACCACAACTTATGTGAATAATCGGATATTGCTTCCAATCGTATGGTTTGTCGTAGATGGCCAGTCCTTTGAAAAGCTCCTTCTTTCCTTCGAAGACGGCCTTCAAGGTTGAGATGGTCAGCGACTTTCCGAAACGGCGCGGACGTGAAAAGAAGTACATTTCCTTGGCAGGTTTTACCAGCTGCCAGATGTACTCGGTCTTATCCACATAAAGGAAATTGCCTTGTATTAGGTCCTCAAAACTGAAAATACTGGTGGTCAACTCTTTCATGGCTATTCTCCCGAAAGGCGTCTGCGCATGCTGTTCCATGGCTTAAAAAAGCTCATGATAAATTATAATATAGCCAATCAATAGCCATAGACAAGATCGTTTCTAATATTTTCACCCCATTCTCCATAATCATCTGTTTTTTTATCATGCTATCGTTATTTTGATTCAACTAGAGTATCACCTTTGTTTAGAAGCAACGATTTTTCAATTCATTCACAGATTGGGCGGATTTCCGTCATGCCGGTGGAGAAGCCTTCCTTCAGCTTGATTTCAATGTGGAAGATCTTGGCTTTGACTGGCTTGGGGAATTTCGCCGTGCAGAATTTGTTCAATGCGATGGGATATTCGCAGTCGATGGGCTGCCATTCCGTGTCGTTGTCGCCTTTGTAGAGGACGCGCCATGAGGCGGGAATGCGGCAGCCGCCGCGCGGTTCGTCGTCGAACCAATAGACTTCGATGCCGGTGAAGTTTTCGGCGGCGGGAATGGCGAGTTCGACCCATTCCGTCGTGCCCTTATGGGGCCAGTAGGTGAGTCGCGGGAGGCCTTCGTCGCCGGAGGATTTGGCGATGACGCCGTCGCAGACGGCTTCGACGCGATCGGTGTAATGGCAATGGGAGGCGGTCACCTTGATGGGGCTCACGGCGAATTCGCCTTTTTCCTCCGCTGGGAACCATGTCTGCATCTGGCCTGCGCCGCGATGGCACCACGCGAAGTAGGGGATGAGCTTCAGCGTGCAAGGCGTCTTCGACGTGACGTCGCCTTTGAAATTGCGTGTCAGCGTGACGGCGTCGGTGGTCAGCGCAGGGAACGTGTAGTCCAAAATGGAGACGGTGTCATCTTTGAAAACGGCGTCCGGTTTGATGATTTGGTTGAGCACATCGCCGTCGTTGTCAATGCCTTCCGCGCAATAGACGATGGGGCCGCGTTCGATGGCGAGACGACCGATGTCGTCTTTCACGTTGTCGTTGGCTTTGATGCGGCGTACAGGCATCTCCATGCGGATTTCGACGGCATCGCCGGCCTGCCATGCGCGGCTGATGCGGCAGTAGCCTTTTTCCGGCGTGATGTCGACCTTCTGGCCGTTGACGAGAACGGTCACGTCATCTAGTTTGCCTGGAACGACTTGCGTATAAAGATCGCTAGGGACTGGTTTGCCGATGGCCCAGCCGGGAATGCGGATATTTAGATCAAATTGTTGTCCATTCGTCGCAGGCGTGACGGTGATCATGGAGAGGCCTTTCCATGGATATTCCGTCTGCTGGGCAAGCTTGATTTCGCCGTTGTCGAGTTTCAATTTGGCGTCGCTGGCGACGAAGAGATTAACGTAAGCCGTGTTTTCGCGGAGTGCGTAGGCGAACTGCGCGATCTGCGGGATGAAGCGGACGACGTTGACAGGGCAGCAGGAGCAGCCGAACCATTTGGAGCGGGCATAGCCGCCTTTGGAGGCCAGCGGGTTGGGATAGAAGAATTCGTCGCCCGTTAAGGAGATACCGGAGAGGAAGCCGTTGTAGATGATGCGTTCCAAAACATCGATGTATTTGGCATCGCCGTGCATGAGGAACATACGCTGATTCCACAGCGCGTTGCCGATGGCCGCGCAGGTCTCCAGAGAGGCGCGTTCGTTGGGCAGTTCATAGTTGTCGCCGAAAGCTTCGCCGCC
>JAGCSE010000239.1 GCA_017964325.1 Victivallales bacterium
AATCGTGACGATACCGATTGAATTTTAAATTAACAATTAACAATTAACAATTAACAATTAACAATTAACAATTAACAATTAACAATTAACAATTAACAATTAACAATTAACAATTAACAATTAACAATGCCATGCCTTCATCTGTGATTTTCAAAAACAGCCTTGCCGAGAGTGGCCTCGACGGCAAGGCTATCCATGAAAAAACAGTGTAATCTGTGTTTCATTTCACCAGAATAATCGGAGAGTTTTGAAAATACCTAAATAATTAATAATTTACTAATTGTGATATTTTGATGAATAATTGGAAAATTGCAATGAGAAATGAAAGATGAAAGATGGACAATGGATAATAGACGGTGGATATTTGATGAGAAAATTCTATTCATTAATTGTAAATTGTTAATTGTTAATTGTTAATTCCAAGGATGAGTGGTTGGCAAGATACATTCAAAAAGTGGGTTGCGGATGCGAAAATCCCGAAAGGCGCATTTCGCATGGAGCTTCACGACTATGATCTGCTACCGCTTGCGTTGGCTCAATTGCTTGGACACCGCGAAGGCAGTCTTCTTGTCATTGCGGCGGACAGCGCAAGGGCAGATGCCTTGAGTTCCGCATTGGACTCCTACATGAAACTGATGGGAGACAAGCGGTTGATTGTTCCGTTGCAGGAACTTGTGTTGGGAAAATACCAGTGGGTTCCTGAAAACGAGGCGGGACGTTGCGCTGCATTGGAAGTGGCGTTGAAGGGGACGCCAGCCATTTTTCTGGCGACCGTTCCCGCCTTGCTTTCGAAGTGCATTTCCCCAAAAGGCTTCCAGAAGCGGACATTTACGCTGAAAAAGGGCGATTCCATTGATTTGGAGGAATTGGTGAAACGCCTTGTTTCATTGGACTACGACAACGAGTTCGAAGTGCAGCAGCCAGGCGAATTTGCGCGTCGCGGGGGTATTCTGGACATCTATTCGCCGTTGTACGACACTCCTGTCCGTTTGGAGTTCTGGGGGGATGAAATCGACAGCATGAAATTCTTCATGCCGGACAGTCAGCGTTCCTTCAAGGATGTGGATGAAATCCGCATCGTGCCACGCGGCATGGCGGTCATCGAGGCGGATGAGAAGGAGGAAGCTTGGGTGCGTGACTATTTCACGAATGACATCCCGTTCGTGCTTTGCGGGCCGGATCTGATTGAAGAGCATCTACTTGCGTACAGCGAAGAAGATGTGCGGAATATCTGGAAAACGATGCTGGAGAAGGCCAAAGGCACGGTCAGCATGATTACGGAACCTGTGGAGACGACGGTGAAACGAAGGAGTGGCGGGGTGTCACGAGGCATTGGAGCCGTCACGTTGGGTGAAGAACTTTCCACATTGCTGCCAGAGATGGGCGACGGTGCGACACTATGGCATTGGCAACAGCTGCGGGACAATCTTCTGCGTTGGAACCGAAGTGGTTATGAATTGGTTGCATGTTGCGGCGGAGAAGGTGAAACATCGCGTTTCAAAGAAATTCTAACAGAAGATCCCCAGACGAAGGATTTGCCGATTGCCATTGAAAATCTTTCGTTGAGCGGTGGCGTGATTTTGACGGACGTGAAGCTAGTGATGCTGAGCGACCATGAACTGTTCGGGCGTAAGTCCGTGCGACGCAGAAAGAAGCATCTGGAATACCGTCAAGACCAGTCGTTGCGGAATGCCATGGAGTTGGAGGACGGGAATCTAGCCGTCCATGTGGCGCATGGCATCTGCATCTACCATGGTGTCAAGACGTTGGAGCTTGCGGGAGAAATTCAGGAGGTCATTGAACTGGAGTTTGACGATGAGAAACGGCTGTATGTGCAGTTGGATCAGGTGAATCTTGTCAGCCGTTACATGGGGGCGGGCAAGACGACACCGTCGTTGAGCAAGCTGGGTGGTGTCGCATGGCGGAAGACGAAGGATGCGGCTGGAGCGGCCGCGTGGGATTTGGCGGCGGATATGCTACGGTTGGAGGCGATGCGGCAGCAGTCCGAAGGGCAGAGTTTCAAGCCGCAGGTGGAATGGGAACGGGCCTTTGTCGGGTCGTTTCCGTTTACGGAAACACCTGACCAGACGGCGGCGATCGAAGCCGTGCTGGCCGACATGGAGGATGAGAAGCCGATGGACAGGCTGCTGTGCGGCGACGTCGGTTACGGAAAGACGGAAGTTGCGATGCGGGCGGCATTTCGGGCTGTGCTGAACGGCAAGCAGGTCGCAGTGCTGGTGCCGACGACCGTACTGTGTCAACAGCATTACCAGTCATTTACAGACCGCATGGCGGGCTTTCCGATTATTATTGAGACGTTGAGCCGTTTTCGGACACACGCCGAACAGGAGGAAGTGCTTTCGAGAGCGGCGCGGGGTGAAGTCGATATTATCATCGGCACCCATCGCCTTTTATCACAAGATGTTCAATTTGCGAGTCTTGGATTGCTCATCATCGATGAGGAACAGCGTTTTGGCGTGGCGGCGAAGCAGAAATTGAAGCAATTACGGGCTAATTTGGACATATTGACGATGACGGCGACACCGATTCCGCGCACGCTGTATTTCAGCATTTCCGGCATCAGAAATCTAAGCACGATCATGACGGCACCGTCTGACCGTCTGCCCGTGACGACGATTGTTGCACAGTTCGACCAAGAGCTTATCCGCCAAGCTATTACGCGTGAGATGGAGCGCGGTGGGCAGGTGTTCTTCCTCTACAATCGCGTGCAGACGATCTATAAGATGGAGGAGATGGTGAATAAGTTGGTTCCTACTGCGCGGACGGTAGTTGCACATGGTCAGATGCCAGCGGGAAAGCTTGAAGACGTGATGACACAGTTTGTGAAAGGCGAATACGACGTACTCGTCTGCACAACGATTATCGAAAGCGGCGTTGACATTCCGAATGCTAATACTATAATAATAGAGCACGCAGATCGATTTGGTCTGTCGGAACTATACCAGCTTCGTGGTCGCGTAGGCCGTACGGACAGACAGGCGTTCGCCTATCTGTTGTTGCCGCCGATGGGAAGCCTGCCTGCCAACGCTCGCGAACGACTGGAGGCAATACGACGCTATACGCATCTTGGAGCAGGTTTCAAGTTGGCGTTGAGGGACTTGGAGATTCGTGGCGCAGGTAATATCTTGGGTACTGAGCAGAGCGGCCATATCGCGGCGGTGGGCTTCGAACTCTACTGTCAGTTGCTTAAAGAAGCTGTGGCAAGGCTTGGAGACAAAAAGGCATTGCTAACGCAACCAGTTGAAATGTCGTTTGATAAGGTGAGTTTTGCACTGGTGCCCACAAACGGCAGGACTGCATTGGGCATTCCCGCTGTGTATGTGGAAGACCAGCCCGCGCGGGTGGAATGTTTTCGGACGATGTCTCGCATGACGGAGCCTTCCGAGGTGGACCAGTATCGCCAAGAGTTGCGCGATCGTTTCGGACCGCTGCCCGATTGCGTCTCATATCTTCTTGATTACACGCGTGTAAGGATTCTTGCACAGAAAAATCGCATTTTGCGGCTCAACGTGCGGGACAGGAGGTTGATCATGGAGACGCGCAAAGGGCTTATACGCAATCAATTGAATGAAGTGCCGACATTGTTCCACGCCGATGGCGCAGGGCAGTTGAAGGAAGTGGCGGATTATTTGGAAAATATGTTGAAACAATCTTGATAATAAGTAGTTATGGTTTATATCTGGATGTTTTTCTGCCTGTCGGTATGCGGGATTATGGAGCTGATGCTTGGCATCAGTGGAATCCATGCTCCGCTGCTGCTGCTGGGGATGTTCTATTTCGGGGCGTTCAAGCAATGGCGCTTTGCGCTGTTTGCAGGGATGTTCATCGGCTGCATCGTGGAGCTGAGCTATGGGCGCTTTATTCCGATGTGCTTGTTAACTATGCCTTTACTGACACTCTTTAGCAAATTCTGGCGTTGGATAGGCGGGACGATGGGAATGTTGCGGCAGTCGATTCCAGGGTTGCTTACGGGGGCGTTGGACGGCTTTTCATGCGTGTTGTTGAAAATGCAGGTCATGGGGACAACGGAAGGCTGTTGGCGGATGGTCTGGGTATCGGCGGCTGTTGGCTTCGTGCTTCTGCCATTGATGTGCGGGATATTTGACATGGTGGCGGGTTGGCTTGCATTGGGCCGTTTTACGCGCCTTTCGTCTGGACACCATGATGGGAATTTCTGGGAGGAGGAGGTTGACTACGATGAAGAGTTCATTGATTGAAATAGAGCGCGGAAAACGTGACAAAATGGAAAGGCGCATCCTATTTTGCGCCTTAGGGCTGATTTTGCCACTGCTTCTGTTGCTTGTGCGGCTGTGGCAGATACAGGTTCTGGCGGGTACTGAATTTTCGTATGAAGCTCAATGCCAGACACTTCGTATGCTTCGCATAAGCCCTGTGCGCGGAAGCATCTACGACCGGGAGGGGAATTTACTCGTCAGAAACAAGGCGAATTACGACTTGGTATTCCACCTTTCGGAAATGCGTCAGGGGGGGGCGAAGCAGACATTGCAGCATGTCATGAAAGTGGCTGACGACTTTTCCAGAATATTGGGGCGTGAACACGGTCTTTCGGCGAATACAATTCGCAACCGCTTGATTTCCAGAACATCCGAGCCTTTTATTGTGTTTAGCTATTTGACGGAGGGCGAACTTGCAAAGACGACGGAGATGTTTCCGATGCCGGCGGGCGTGGAAATTCGCGCACGGAATGGACGGGCGTATATGTATCCAGGGCTTGCGTCCCACATTTTAGGGCGGACTGGCTGGCATGTCGCTCGTTGGGAACGGCAGGGGGAGGATTACATCCAATCGTTCGCAATGCAGGAAATCATTGGTCTTACGGGACTTGAAAAACAATACAACACGGAGTTGACAGGCAGCAGCGGAGAGGAGATTCTGCAAGTTGACGCTAGCGGCTACCAGAAGGACAAGCTCTATGAGGTGCCTGCGCATAATGGGTATGATCTTCGCTTGTCGATAGATATAAAAGGGCAGCAAATTGCCGAACGGCTACTGGATGGGCATTGCGGGGCATTCGTCGTCGTGGATGTGGAAACGGGGGGGGTGTTGGTGATGGCGTCCGCTCCGACGTATGATTTGTCGCATTGGTCAAAGGAGCTGTACGCGGATTTGATTGATAAGGAGAAGAATCCAGATATGCCGTTGTTCCACCGCGCTTTGGACGGGCAGTATATGCCTGGGTCCATTTTTAAGCCGCTTGTCGGGCTGGCTGCGTTGGAAAGTGGTGCTATTCAACCAGATGAACATTATGACTGCATAGGGACGTTCCATCTGGGCAATCGCAAGATCGATTGCGCGAGTCGGGCCGTCCATGGCGATATCGACATCGTCGGCGGAATTACGATGTCGTGCAATGGCTTTTTCATCAATGCAGGACTGAAGACGGGCGTTGACAGAATGCAGTCGGTTTTGTGTAACGCTGGCATTGGCGAGAGGACGGAGATTGATTTTAAAGAAACCGTATCGGGCGTGCGGCCGAGTCGCGATATTTTATACAAACGCAGAAAGCGCAGTTGGCTGAAAGGTGATACGGCGTTGGCTTCCATTGGGCAGGGCGAAGTATTGGTAACGCCATTGCAGGTGGCGATATACTGTGCGGCATTGGCGAACGGCGGACGGTTGCTCAGGCCGTATCTTGTTCAATCCGTGGTGGATGAGAATGGCGCCTCCATTCATGAGGCGGCGACGATTGTGCGCCATCGGCTACCGGTGACGGAGGAGCATCTGGAGGTCATCCGCCGCGGGATGGAAGGTGCGGTGATGGCTCCGCGCGGGAGCGCCAAGGTCATGCGGGACTGCGGGATGGCGGTTGCGGCGAAGACGGGCACGGCGGAAGTGCAGGGCAAGGATGGCAAATTCAAGAACACATGGATCATGTGTTACGGGCCGCTCTCGCATCCCAAATATTCGGTTGTCTGTTTGATTGAACGCGGGGCCTCCGGCGGACGGACGGCCGGTCCGCTTGCATCGCAGTTTTTGCAGGAATGGCTGGAATGATGAACGATTCGCATGTGAAACGGAATGCCAAAACGCCTCTAGAGGTTCTATGGGACAATGGGCGCTTCCGTCGTTTCAAGATCATAAATGGTTTTCAATAAGGAAGATGATAATGTCAGGAATCATTTGCTTTACATTTGATGATTGCGATGTGAAAGGCTGGACGGCGGCGATTCCGCTGTTCGCGGAATATGACGCCCATGCACTGTTCTCCTTTTCAGGGATAATCGGTCCGGATGTCATTCGGTGCATGAAAGCCCTTGAAAATGCGGGACATAGCCTTGGTCTGCATACCGTCCACCATGCAAACGCTCCCGAATACATGGAGGCTCATGGCGTGCAGGCGTACTATGATGACGAAGTGGCTCCGCAGCTGAATGCTTGCCTTGCGGCGGGAGTCAGGCCGCGGCATTTCGCCTTTCCGAACAACCGCTTCAACGATGCGGCTCTGGAATTGCTGTCGCAGCATTTTAAATTCTTTCGGGCTGGTTGCGGAACGCTAGGGGGAGAAGCCATGTTCATGAAAACAAGTGATTTGCCGCCGAAAGACCATGTCATGCGCGGCGGTGGACTAGGAGAATATTATCATACGAAAACGGAAGATGTTCTGACGGCTATAGACCGTGCGGCAGAACGCGACGAATGTCTGACGTTTTTTTCTCACGGTATTTCGGAAGGTGCGAAAGGCGTCAATATGCCGTTAGAGCTGCTGGTTGCCGCATTGGAACATGGGAAGAAGCGTGGCTGCCGCATGATCGGCTTCGATGAGCTGCCGGAATAGGCATCTGCTACTGAAGACGCGTGATGGCTTGATTTTGTCAAAATATGATATAAGTTTTTAAATTTGGCTTTGTTGTCATGAATTGAATGCAGGAGAAAATATGTCTGTTTGCTTTACAATAGATGAAATAGCTTCCGTTTGCGGTGGAAAATGGCTTTCCGAAGCGACGGCTAAGCAGGTGGAAGGCATCAATGACGACAGCCGCTCCATCGTGAAGGGAAATCTGTTTGTGGCGTTGAAGGGGGAACTGGCGGACGGTCATAAATATGTGTTAAATACGGCCCGTGCGGGGGCCGCCTGCCTGTTGGTTGAACGTGCGCCAATGGATGCTGAAATGTCTGAAATTAAGCAACTTGGCTGTGGTTGTCTGCTGGTGGAGGATAGTTGTCTCGCCTATCATAAATTGGCAATTGCCTATCGCCGCCGTTTCCCAAAGCTGCCAATAGTCGGCGTGACGGGAAGTTGCGGGAAGACAAGCACGAAGGAAATGGTCGCCGCTGTTTTGGAGAAAAAGTTTCCTGACCATGTCGTGAAGACGGTCGGCAATACGAACAATTTCTTTGGAGTGCCGCGTAACTTGTTCCGCATCAACGATGAAACGCAAGCGGCAGTCATTGAGATGGGAAGCAACAAGCAGGGGGAAATCGACCGTCTGGCCACGATGGTGGAGCCGACGGCGGGCATCGTCTGCAACATCGGGGCGGCCCATCTGGAGTTCTTCCACGACCTGCGCGGCGTGGCGGAGGAAAAGGGCGATTTGTTCTTGCATACGCCTGAAAATGCGACGGTTGTGATGCCTGGCGAAGCGGTCGGGCTGGACATATTGAAACGTCATGCAGGAATGCGTCACATCCTGACATTCGGGAAAACAGTGGATTGCGACGTGCGTGGCGAGTATCTTGGCTTGCGCGACGGCGGTTACGGTTTGAAAATCATTGAGAAGAAAAGCGGCCATTCCGTCGAGTTCACGTGGGGGTTGGGCGGTGCGCATCAGGCTGTCAACGCGGCAGGGGCGGCGGCAATCGGCCTGTCGTTTGGCATGTCGTTGGAGGAAATTGCGGATGGCTTGAAGGCGTGCGAACTGCCCGGAGCGCGCATGAAAGTTGAAAATATCAATGGAAGGCATTGGGTGAATGACTCTTACAACGCGAATCCTGACAGTATGAGGGCATCGTTGTCGTGGTTCAAGGAGATATCTGCGGCAGGAAAGAATCGTGTGTTGATTTTGGGAGACATGCTGGAATTGGGTGAAAACAGCGCGAATGCGCATGACGAATTACTGAAATGGGTCAGAAAGGAATTTCCGGAGGACAGGCTTGTGACGGTCGGCAAGCTGATGGCTCCGACATCAGAACTCCTTGGTTTGGAACATTATGTGACCTCAGATGATGCGAAGGCCGCATTGGCGGGAACGTTTGCGGAAGACGCATGGATTCTTTTGAAAGGCTCCAACAGCATCGGTCTTGGAAAAATCCTCTGAAACGGCAGGAGAGAACGCAAGATGTTGTCTGTTCGTGATTTGACAGTTCAATTCGACACGGATGAAGGTCGGCTGCAAGCTGCGACCCATGTGTCGTTTGACTTGGCGACAGGCGGCACGTTGGGCTTGGTTGGCGAATCGGGCTGTGGCAAATCCGTTTCCGCGATGAGCATCCCGCGTCTGATTCCGCAGCCGCCCGGGCATATCATGTCAGGCGAGATTCTGCTAGATGATGTTGATTTGCTGAAACTTCCGATATCGGAAATGCGCAAGGTGCGCGGTCGTGACATCGGCGTGATTTTTCAGGAGCCAATGACGGCGCTGTCGCCGTTGCATCGCATTGGCGACCAATTGGCGGAAGTCGTGCAACTGCATGAAAAGCGTTCAAAAAAGGAGACGCGGGAGCTTTGCCTGGAATGGCTGGATAAAGTCGGCATTCCGGATGCGGAGAAGCGGATGGATGCGTTTCCGTTCGAACTGTCAGGCGGAATGCGGCAGCGCGTCATGATCGCGATGGCGTTGATCATGCAGCCTAAACTGATTATCGCGGATGAGCCGACGACGGCGCTGGATGTGACGATTCAGGCTCAGATTCTCGATTTGCTGCGTGCCATCAAGGCGAAGGATTCGTCGTTATTGCTGATAACGCACGACATGGGCGTGATTTGGGAGATGTGTGACGAAATGGTCGTCATGTACGCCTCCCGTGTCGTTGAATCGGGGCCTGTGAAGGAATTGTTCAAGGAGCCGCATCATCCTTATACGGAGGGGCTTCTGAAGTCGATTCCAGGCTTGTCATCAGGGCAGGAACGGCTTCCGCACATACCTGGGCAGGTTCCGAGTTTGCTGAAGTTGCCGAAAGGCTGTTCGTTTGCGGACCGCTGTCCGTATGCGATGGAGCGTTGCCGTGCGGAACAGCCGCCGCTGATGACGGATGGGAAGCGGCGGGTGGCTTGCTTCCGCAGAGGAGATGCATCGGCGGCGTTCCCGCAGGCGGTTGTGAGCGAGATGGATGCGGCACATCATTAATACTTGTAAAACATATATATAGGATGAAGATTGACAATGAGAACAAGACATTTTGGCATGTTGTTTGTTTGCTTGGCCACGGCGGTGTTCTGCTCATGCGCATCATTGAAAAAAACGGTCCGGATGCCCGTGAAGGATTTCTTCACGTTGAAGGACGGTCGTGTCGCGAAGCTATACACATTAAGCAACGGGAAGGGGTTAGAGGCGAAAATTACAGATATGGGTGGGGCGTTAGTGTCTCTGATCACGGTGGATCGGCACGGCAATCCGATTGATGTCGTATTGGGGCATGAAAAGCCAGAAGCGTACGAAGGCAACGGCCCGTTCATGGGGGCGCAAATCGGTCGTTATGCGAATCGCATTACGGGGGCTGCTATCACGTTGGACGGCAAGAAATACGAACTTGTCATGAATGAAAAAGGGCGCGGCAATACGCTGCATGGCGGTTTGTGTTTTGGACAACGTCACTTGTGGGAGGCGACGCCGATTGATGCTGCGACGCTCAAGCTCAGACTTGTCAGTCCCGATGGCGAGGCTGGCTTCCCCGGCACGTTGACCGTTGAATTGACCGTCCATCTGACTGATGCGAATGAATTAGAGTTTTCGTATGATGCGACGACGGACAAGCCGACGGTTGTCTGTTTGACGAACCACATTTATTTTAATTTAAATGGTTGCATGGTAACTGATTGCAATCATCATGAAGTCTGGTCTCACGCATACGGCCATACGGAGGTTGACAAGAATCTTTCGGCGACGGGACGGACGCTGTCGGTTGCAGATTCGCCATTTGATCTGCGGAATGGGCGGACATTCGAGTCCATTTATGCTGATAAACGTCTGCCGATTGCATTTGACGACAACTTTGTCATTGCGAACGAGGCGGGCAATTTCCAGAAGAAGGTGTTCCGCGTGTTGTCGCATCGTACGGGCGTGCAGATGGAATTGGATACGGATCAGCCTGGCGTGCAGTTCTATATGGGGCATTGGATGGGTGCGATGAACGGCAAATACGGCGTCAAGTACAAACAGAACGGTGCGTTCTGCCTTGAGCCGCAGCTCTGGCCCGATTCGCCAAACCATGATGATTTTCCGAACGCCCGCCTGAATCCAGGCGAGCATTACCGCCATCATTCCGTCTATCGCTTCAGCGTAGTGAAATGATTGTTTTTTATGACACCACAGATCAGATAGATTCAACAGATTGCCTCGCCGCCGTCGCTCTGAAGGCACAATTGTAAATTATTAATTATGAATTGAAAATAGCCGTTTGTTTAAAGCAAGTTCCCGATACGGCGGCGATGCAGTTGGATCCAGTGACGCATACGTTGCGCCGCGATGGTGTGAAGGCCGTGCTGAATCCACTGGATGAATTTCCGCTGGAGGCGGCCATCCGCTTGAAACACGCCGTCGGTGGAACTGTGACTGCGTTCACAATGGGGCCGCCGCAGGCGGATGCCGTTCTGCGGAGGGCGGTTGCGATGGGAGCCGACGAGACGATATTGCTGTCATGCCGCGAGTTCGCAGGTTCTGACACATGGGCGACGTCGTTGAATCTGGCGGCGGCGTTGCGGAAGCATGGACCGTTCGATGTCATTCTGTGCGGCAAACAGGCGACGGATGGCGATACGGCGCAGATTGGTCCAGCATTGGCAGCGCATTTGGATATTGCGCAAATAACGTATGTTACAAATATTATGGTTTGTGAAGACGGTCGTTTGGAAGTGCATCGGATGATGGATGATGGCACGGCTGTGCTGTTGGTGAAGCCACCCGTCGTGCTAACGGTGCTTAAGGAAGCGAACGAGCCTGGCTTCCCGTCATTGGCGGGTTATGTGACGGCGCTGGGGACGGAACCGACGCTGGAAACGGCTGAATCGTTGGGCATAGCAGTGGCGGACACGGGGTTGAAAGGGTCACCGACGCGCGTCGCAAAAGTCAGCGTACCAGAGATTTCGCGCAATCGTCGTGTTATTTCGGGAACGTTGGACGAATGCACGGCACAGTTTTTGGCGGAGTTAAAGAAAGGGTAGGGGCGTTGGAGGTGTCCATGAAGAAGAATCAGTCGATATGGCGAGACCGACCAGGCGAGTTTTTCACGGATGCGTTGCCGTTGGGCAATGGTTCCTTGGGGGCGATGGTATATGGTGGCATTGAGAACGAACTTTTGGAGTTGAACATCGATACGCTGTGGTCAGGCGTGCCGCGTATCTATACGGTGCCGCAGGCACGTGAAACATTGCCGGAAATCCGTCATGCACTGCTCGTTGAGCATGATTGGTCGAAAGCGAGCCAATTGTGTAAAAAACTACAGGGGCCGCATACGGAAAAGTATCAACCGCTTGGGGCGTTGCGGTTGCATTTCCTATCGACGGACGATGCAAGTAACTATCGTCACGAACTTTCGTTGAGTGATGCGCAGGTGACGACGAGCTATCGACAGGGCGTTGCCGCCATTCGTCGTGAGACGTTTATCAGCAATCCCGACCAAGTATTGGTCATGAAAATTACGTCTGATTTGCCAGAAAATCTTGATTTGGATATTGTTGTAGATAGCCAGCTTCTAGGCGGGGGGAAGGCGGAGAAGAATGAAATCGTATATAACGGTCGTGCCCCCAGTCATGCGAGCCATGAGAATACGCTGGAATGGGATGAAGCGAATGGAATGCGCTTCACCATCCATGCGTGTGTGAAGACGGTCGGCGGCACGGTCAAAGCGGAGGAAAGTGTGCTGCATATCCGCCATGCGACGGAAATTGTCATTTTGCTTTCGGCGGCGACGAGTTTCAATGGCTATGCGAAGCATCCCATCCAGACAGGCAAGGATTGCGAGAAGATTGCCGCCAGTATATTAAGAAAGGCGAAATCAAAGTCGTATGACGATTTGTTGAGCCGTCACCGTTCCGATTATCTGGCGTTGTATTCGCAATGCCATTTGGATTTGGGCGAGTCTGGACAGGAATCAAAACCATTGGAACAGCGGTTGAAAGAGTTCGACGGTACAAACGACCTGCCGTTGGCGGCGCTGCTGTTCAACTATGGCCGCTATCTGATGATCAGTTGTTCTCGACCAGGGACGCAACCTGCTAATCTGCAAGGGATTTGGAATAATTCGATGCTGCCGCCGTGGTCGTCGAACTATACCATTAATATCAATACGGAGATGAACTACTGGCCAAACGGTCCTGCGAATATGCAGGATTGTGACGAACCGCTCATCCGCATGGTGGATGATTTGCGCAAGACAGGTGCGCTTGTGGCAAGCGTGAACTACGGCTGCCGTGGGTGGGTGGCGCATCACAATACGGACTTATGGCGTCTGTCGTGTCCCGTTGGAGATTATGGCAACGGCAATCCCGTGTGGGCCAATTGGCCAATGGGCGGCGTCTGGCTGTGCATGAACCTGTGGGAACATTACGCCTTCAGCGGCGACATCGATTTCTTGAAGCGCAAAGTATGGCCCGCCATGAAAGGCGCGGCGCAGTTCGTTCTTGACTGGCTGGTTGAGGAGACACGCGACGGCAAGACTTATTTGGTGACAGCTCCATCGACCAGTCCTGAAAACACTTTTACGACATCGGAGGGCGTATGCAGCGCCGTATGCGCGGCCTCGACAATGGATTTGGCGTTGATACGCGAACTCTTTGCAAACTGCCGACTTGCGGCGACCATTCTGAATTTGGAAAAAGATGCGACCATCAAAGCGATTAATGCGGCGGAGCAGCGACTTCTGCCGTTTCAAATCGGTCGCCACGGTCAGTTGCAGGAATGGTCGTGGGATTGGGACAGCCCTGAAGACCATCACCGCCATGTCTCGCATCTTGTCTCCGTCTATCCAGGCAGGTTGATGACGTTTGAAGAAACGCCCGAACTCATGAAAGCCGCTCGTCGCAGTTTGGAACTGCGTGGCGACGAAGCGACCGGCTGGTCGCTGGCGTGGAAGGTCTGCCTGTATGCGCGGTTTGGTGAAGGAGACCACGCCTGGAACTTGATTTCCATGCTGTTACGCCTTGTGGAAGGCGGCACTAAGCCGCGCATGACGGGAGGCGGCGTGTATGCGAATATGTTCGACGCTTGTCCGCCGTTTCAAATCGACGGCAATTTCGGCGTGACGGCTGGCATCGCTGAAATGTTGGTACAGAGCCACTTGCAGATGCAGGATAAAGATGGGATGCCACACTGCATCATTAAACTGTTGCCCGCACTGCCGTCAGCTTGGCGTGAAGGCCGCGCTATTGGTTTGGGGGTGCGTGGTGGCGCGAAAATGGACATTTCTTGGCAGGATGGCCAGTTGAAGAAAGCCGTCCTGCGGAACGCGCATGACGGCGTGTTTCGAATACGTACGGACATCCCACTGTTGGTTACAAGAGGCGGAAAGACTGTGTCGGCGAGCTACGCGGATGGAATCTTCTCATTTGCGACATCTGGTAGCAGAGAATATGTTATTATTAGAAAAGAAGATTAAAGAATAATGAATCCAGTATTTTTACATATAGGTAGTTTGGAAATACGCTGGTATGGCATGATGATTGCGCTTGGCGTACTGGCGACGTATTGGCTTCAGGTGTGGCGGAGCAAACGCTATGGCATGAACGCGGACAACATTGCGGACATCACATTCTGGGGCTTGGTTGCGGGCATCATCGGGGCGCGAACACTCTATGTCATCCGCTTTTGGGATGAATATTTTGCAGACGGCAACTTGTTGGAAATCATCGCCGTATGGCATGGCGGACTTGTGTTTCAAGGTGGTTTCATCGCAGGATTCATAGCCGTCATCGTATATGCGAAGATTAAGAAATTGGACATTGGGGCGATTGGCGATTTACTGGCGGCTGCTCTGCCAGCCGGCCATGCGTTTGGAAGAATCGGATGTCTTTTGAATAAATGCTGTTATGGCTTCCAACCATACGAAGGTTTCTGCGCGATTCATTATGAAAAGGGTGCGGCTGGATATTTTCCCGTTCAGGGCGTGGAATGCCTTGGCAACCTGTTGATTTGCGGGTTGGTACTGCTGTTGGAACGATTTGGAGTTGCAAAACGACGGCTGTTCATCATTTACATGATGGCTTATACGGTGTTGCGCTTCTGTGATGAATTTCTACGTGGCGACTATCCGGAAGAACAGGTCCATGCTGGGTTAACGCCCGCGCAGGTGATCTGCCTGTGGTTGCTGCCTGTGTTGGGATTGGCGTATGTCGCTGTCACTTGGTATAGCAAAAAGGAAAAGAAGGATTAAGACGATTGGGAGGGGCGCGCTCCTGCGCGACCGCAGTCAGGAGGCTGAAAATGTGGGATGATGAAACGGCAGATAGGCAATTGACGGAATGCGTTGTGGGCGATGGCTTTCCAGAAGGCGTGCGAGTTGATTTGTTCCTCGCACGCCAGTTCGAGGAGTATTCGCGCGTCTTCTTCCAGAAATGTCTTGACCAAAACCGCGTATATTTGAACGGGCGGCCATGCCAACGTTCTTGTAAAGTATGGCCGGGCAATGTGTTGGAAATCGACTGGCCTCCTGCGCCGAACAAGACGCTTTCGCCCGAAAACATCCCGCTGGACATCATTATGGAGGACGACGATGTCATCGTTTTGAACAAGCCGGCAGGGCTGGTCGTTCATCCCGCCCATGGAAATCTTACGGGCACGTTGGTGCAAGGTCTTCTTTATCATGATGAAGAAGCGTTTGAGGAGATGACGGACGACACCATGCGGCCAGGCATTGTCCATCGGCTTGACAAAGACACGTCTGGCGTGTTGGTTGTGGCGAAAAATATGGAGGCCCGCAGTTATATGAAAGAAGTCTTCAAAGAGCATATCGTTGAAAAGACGTATCTTACGATTGTTCTTGGCGAATTTGGCGCGGTGACTGGCACGATAGAGGGCAATATCGGGCGGCATCCGACAAACCGTCTGAAAATGGCGGTTTTGGAGGAGGGCGGCAAGCCTGCGATTACAAAATATCGCGTGTTGGCGACAAGCAATGGCTGTTCGCTTATGGAAGTGCGCATCCTTACGGGGCGTACGCACCAGATTCGCGTGCATTTTTCGAATCTCAACCATCCCGTCTTGGGCGATCCCGTCTATGGTGGCTGCCCGAAGCGCGTCCCGTATCTTGCTCCGCGGCAGATGCTTCACGCTTGGAAAATCGTTTTTCCGCATCCTCGCACGCATGTGATGCGGCAGTACATGGCACCGCTTCCGGAGGATTTTCTGGAGGCACTGCGAAATTTGGATTTGCCAGTGATAACAGAGCATGAAGAATAGCCGCCGCTTGAATGTTTGCACAATGATGCTAGCTTAATGACAATTTTTCCATTTTGAGTTTTCATACAAAACAAAGAGAGAAAATCATGAAACACACCATTTTGTTCTGCCTTGCACTATTGGTCATCTCAAGCTTTGCGAAAGCTCAGGACGCCGCGCCCGTCCCACCGGCAAGAGCGAACTATGTCATTGTCACTGATACGGTTCCGGCGGACGGCAAGACGGATGTCGCTGACATGATACAGAAGCTCATCGATGACAATCCCAACCGCACAATCTATTTCCCTGATGGCGTTTATCTCCTCAGCCACCCAATCGCGACGCCTGCCAAGCCATCGCTGAGCGTTGATTTGAAGCTCTCCAATTACGCCGTCCTGAAAGCGTCAAAGGACTGGAAGGAGCCGGAGGCCGTCGTACGCCTTGGCGGAAAAGTGCCTTTCAACGACATCCGCACCAACGGCAGCAACTATGGTCTGACAGGCGGCATCATTGACGGAAGCATGGTCGCCAACGGCATTTCCATCGACAGCGGCCGTGAGACGAAAATCCGTGACGTATCCATCAAGCATACGAAGATTGGCATCCACATCAAGCGTGGCGCGAACAGCGGCTCGTCGGATTCGGACGTCATGAGCGTGAACATCGTCGGCAACAAGGCGCGCGATTCCATCGGCGTGCTGGTGGAAGGCTTTGACAACACATTGTCGAACATGCGCATCGCGGATGTGTATGTGGGGATCGACGTCCGCAGCGCGGGCAATTCGTTCCGCAACCTCCATCCGCTCTACACCTGCGGCTGGAACGATTACGGCGACAGCACGGGATTCTGGGATAGACGCGGAAATAATTGGTACAGCTTTTGTTACAGCGACCAGTTTGCCATCGGCTTCCATCTTTCCGGCTCCATCCACAGCGTGTTCGACAGTTGTTACTGCTATTGGTACGCAGGTCGTGAACCGCATGAAATCGGAATCAAGTGCGATGATATGTTCAATTCCGTCTTCAATTCGTTCAAATGCCATTTCAACGGCAAGTCGCCGAAGAGCATCGTCTTGCAGGAAGGGAAGCCCGGCGGCCGAGGCGTGCTGCAATTCCTGCAGTTCGGCGGCCCGAACATCCAGGGCAAGGAATACGAGGCTTATTGGCGGAAATAATGCTCATGGCTAAAAGCCTAGTGGAGAATAATATGGAAAATTCGATTTACACCTTTGGAACGCAGTATCTTAGAGGATATAGTCCTGACCGCTCACAGTGGGCGAGGGATTTGAGACTCATTTCAGAACTGCATTTCAACACCATCCGTGTCTGGCTCGTCTGGGGGATACTCGAACCTGCGGATGGACAGGTGGATTTCGACTATATCGATGAGATTCTCAAGCTGGCGGAACAGAACCATTTGCGTGTCATTTTCCTTTTCCATCTGCATTCCGCCCCCGAATGGGCCATCCGCAAACACCGTGACTGCTGGTATGTCGATCAACATGGAAGGCCGTTCGAGCCGTCGGCACGGGCAAACACGCCATCGGGCGGATGGCCTGGGCTCTGTCCAGACCATGTCGTCGTACAGCAGTTGGAGGAGCGTTTCATCAAGGCGGTCTGCGAATATGTCGGTGATCGCGCGTTCGCATACGAACCAATCAACGAGCCCCATGCGTGGGTCGATATGGCACAGAATCCGCAAGGCTATTTTTGTTTTTGTGAAGAGACGCGGAACCTCTTTCGAGCTTGGCTTCAAAGGCGTTACGGCACATTGGAAGCTCTCGAAAAGGCGTGGGGGCATCGGTTTACGGACTGGCAGGATGTCCGCCCCCCGACATGGCTGTTCGGCTATGCGGATACAGTGGATTGGCGGCTGTTCATGACGGAGAACATCGCGGAGCTGGTCAAACGGCGTACCGATTGCATTCGTCGCTATTCGCGCGTGCAGGTCATCGCCCATGCGTGGGGTGGTGGCACTGTGACTTGCGGCCAGTTGGGGACGATGGCCTTCGACGATTGGAAAAATTCACAGTCGCTGGACAAGTGGGGCTGTAGCGCGTTTCCGTCGAGCATCAAGCATACGTGCAACGTTGGATTGAGCATGGATGCCACGCGGTCTGCGGCGTGCGGGAAGGAATTTTGGCAGTCTGAGCTGTCGGCAGGCGATGTGTCGGGCGGGTTGCGGCGTGGATTCTACACGAGTCCTGAAACGTTTTCCATCTGGTGTTGGGAAGCCATCGGCCACGGCAGTAAGGGATTGCTGTTCTGGCAGTTCCGAAAAGAGTCGTATGGCAATGAAAGCGGTGCATACGGTTTGACGGATTATCAGGGGAATCCATCGCCAAGGGCACTGGCGGCTTCGAAAATTGCCAAGACGCTGAACGATCATGCAGAACTCTTCAACATGGCGGAGATGCCGCAGTCGGAAGTCGCCATTTTGTTCAGCTACCAGAGCATCATGCTCAATTGGGCGGAGTTTCGCAACAACAACCTGTCCGTTGATGCCATAGGCGGATATTATCGGGCGTTTTGGGAGCAGAACATTCCTGTTGATATTCTTCATGAGGAGTTTACGACGGCGGAGACACTGGCAAGATACAAATTGGTTGTCCTGCCATGTCCATTCACTTTACCGCAACGCATCACGGAGTTGCTGAAGGATTTTGCAACCAACGGCGGAACCGTGCTTTCCGATCCCATGCTGTGCCTGTGGGATGAACACCAACGGCTGTCCGACCACGTGCCTGGCAATGGATTGCATACGTTGTTCGGTTGCGAGGAGAAATCGTTGGCGACAGGCAGTCAAAATGCTTTTGACGTGTTTGCGAACGGGCGGAAAATCAGCCTGAAGAATTCGTTTGCAAGGGAGACGTGGAATGTTGCGCGAAGCGATGTTCGAACGCTAGTCGCGAACGGGGAAGGGGAGGCGATGGTGGTCGATGCGCCGTGTGGTGCAGGCCATGCCGTGCTGTCTGGACTCAGTTTGGGCAACATGGCTTCGCAGCAGGTGTCCATCAGCGATGATTTCCATCGCGAAGGTGCGGAGCAGGTCAATGAAGGAGCATTGGAGCTGATTCTGGAAGTGGCGAATTTGGCGGGGGTTGCATGTCCGTTTGAAACAGCTCCGAACATCCGTGTCCGTCATTTGGTTTCTGGACGACACCACATCCTGATTGCTTACGATTTCCAGCGGAAGGAAGCGGAATGCGCATTCCGCTTTACGGCGGCGGGTAATTCGCCATGGAAGAATCTTCTTGATGGTTCAGAGGGTGTCTTCCGCAACGGAGAAACGATGCTGTCATTCAAGCCGAATGAAATCAAGGTGATGTTACTGTAGTGTTTTAAGCACCACAGATTAAACAGATTGTCTTGCCGCCGTAGGCTACGGTGCTGTTGAGTCTGTATTTGCATTTAAGCTTTCAGCTTTAAGCTCTTAGCTCCGTGAAATGGATGGCCTCCGGCGGCTCGGCGTTTTGAAAGCGCTTCGCGTTGAGATTTCTAGAAAATGAACAATCGCGTAGGTTGAAAAAATCAAAACTCGAAATACATAATGCGGACAGCCGTGCCGGAACTGGCGGCAGTGTGCTTATCGGAGACGGTGATTTTCATGGTGTGCGGAGCGTTTTTGTCCAACTCATCGGCGAAGACGATGGAATACGGGTAGTGAAGTCCAGAACTGTAGGGATGGTAGAGGTCGAAATCTTTTGGCGGCTGGTTGTCGATGGAGACATGAACGGTTCCTGCATCAGGGCCTGCTAGAAGGAAGATGCCGATGCGCGAACTTTGGAAGGATAGCGACAGCGTGGCACCAGGTATTGAAGTGTATATCATTGGATACGAGGCGAATGTCTTGCGGAATGAACCTTTGAGAGTATTCCAGTCAGGCTGGCCTATTGTCCAATTTTCATCCAATTTGGCTTGTTGCGGCATGACAAGACGTGCATCTTCCAGGCAGAAGGGATCCATCGGTATGGGGAGTTTTCTTTCTGGAAGCGGTTGGTTTGCGGCACGTCTGGCTTGGGCTTGCAGAAGGCAGGCAACGTCATCGCCATAGATTGCGGCACCGAATGGGGCAGGGTGGACGCCGCCGAATTTCCTCCAATCAAATTCGCCATGCTGCATACGCTGCTGGACGTCTGCCGCGAAATTGATGGAGGGGATGTGGTAATAGTCCGCAACTTCTTCGTGGGCAGCGATTTCGTGCGGGATGACACCAGGCTTCCGCGTGTTGTCGTAAGCGACAGGGGCTTCATTGATATTGACAGAGCCTTTGGCATAGTTGGCGAGATGGGATTCGTTGGCACTGTACAGGAAGACAATGTCGCAGTTGGGGCTATGCTTAAGAGTCTGTCTGACAATGCCTTCCATGGCACGTTTCGAACGTGTGGCGGGAAAATGGCCGTCTTGGTTGTCATTGACGGCGAATTCCACGAACAGCAGATTCAATTGTCCTTCTGGGACTTTGACCAGGATGTCCTTGTGGAGTCGGAAAGCTCCTGTGTCGGAGCAAGTTGAACTGATGCCCGCATTGATGAAATTGAAATTACAGGCAGGATACAATTCCTTTAACTTGTTCTCAATGAGGCGGGTATAGCCGTTCATCTCCGTAATGGAACCTCCGAGGAATGCGACATTTGCCGTTGTTTGCGATTGGAATGCACGGCATGATGCGGCAAGATTGCCGTTGTGGAGGTTGATGAAGTCATTTTCACCGATACTGTACGCTTTTAAGAAATTGACGATGACGGACGGATCTTTGAGGCTGTGCGGGTGGTGTTCGCAGTGATGCTTGGAAATGACACGGATGGGGCCGCCGAGCTTGCGGTAACGTTCGGCCAAAATGTTGATGTTTTCGACCATTGGTACGACGGAATCCGCTTCACCGCAGACGGCGAGCACGGGAATCTTTTGTGCGGCGAGGGGCTCTAGATTGTCAAATGGTTGATCTGCATACGTTTTCGCCTGTTCGACGGTCAGGCCGTAGGCCTTCAGGCATTGGGCGGCATCGCCAGGAGTGTTTTTATTTGGGGCGAGCGGCCATGATTTGAAATCGCAGACCGGAGCGTCTGGATAGAGTGCGGCGACTTTATCCGGATTCATCTTGGCCCAATTGAAGATGATGAGGCCGCCGCGGCTCATGCCTTCCAAGACTGGCTTAGGTGAAAAATGGAGCTGTTTTACAAGAAAGTCATAGAATTGATTCCATCTTTCGACGGCGGACGGTGCGCCGAAAAGTCCTGCGACATCGTGATATACGAGATGGAAACCGCTTTGAAGAAGGGCGATGTCCGTCTGCGGTTCGTGGCCGAAAAAGCGGGCACGCCAGACCCATGGGATATCTGGATGAGTCTGCTTTGGCATAACGACGATGGATTGGACGCCGTTGAAGGAGAAATCGTAGCGGTCAAATCCGTGGAATGTGGATTGGGTGACAGGCTGCGGCAGGTTGGCTGGGATGTTCTGGGCGATGGCGGTGGAGGAGAGGATGGCGGTGGTCATGAGAAATGTCAGGATTTTGTTCATGGTTTGATGATGGTTGATTGAATGTCAATGCAATGACAATATATAAATGTATAGAGAAAATGCTGTAAAACCACAGAAAAAGATGAAAAAATGCAAAAAAAGTAAAAAATAGATAAGAAAAGAGTGGCACAAATTAGAAAACGGTGTAAATTAATATCGTATTTCCAAGGCGTGGTAGCCAAGTGGTAAGGCAAGGGTCTGCAAAACCCTCATTCACCGGTCCGAATCCGGTCCACGCCTCCAAAATTCAGTTTTTTGCCCATATATGGCAGAAGAAGAATATGTTACCTACTCGGAAATTCCATTCGCTTTTCAAAGGAGTGGGATTTTTTTGTATATAGGCAGGGAATGGTTTTGAATCAAATGCGTTGATTGGTTTTAGGATATTCGATGGGCAAGAAGCTGACAGATTACGATGACTTTGATGACGATATAGTCATAGACAAGAAGTTGAAGCGCAAATTGGCGCGTCAGGCTGCCAAGGAAGAACAGCAGCAGCAACAGCAGCAATCTGCAGGTCCTGCGCAGGATGACACGATGAGCCGTGTGGCTCTGTTGTGCCAAGAGAACCGTTGGCGCGAAGCGGTGCAGTTGTGCCGTCAGTCTTTGGAGGAGGCTGAGAAGAAGGAGGATGTTGATTTGGTGTTTACGCTGCAGATGGCATTGCCGAAGCTGGAGTATTCCTTGCGTCGTCAAATGGTTGCGGCGTTGGTAAATGGTATGAAGAACATGAATCTGGAATAGGAGACCCGCCTGGATGTTGGAGAACAATGAAAAAATCCAGGGCGTGAACTTGTCAGCGGTGTACAGCGGCATGGTCAAGGAGTTGCCTTGGTCTGTTATGCTGGCATACATCAATGCGAACGCCAACTTGTTGAAGATGTGTACGATTGGTGGGCATCGTTTGGATCCCAACAAGCGTGAACGATTTGAGAAGATCATCAATCGCGAAGCGGAGAAGGCGAATTATTCGGAAATCGTGTGCAACGGTGTCTTCGCATCGTGGTATCCCGTGCATACGGAACTGCACAAGGGATTGGAGGATTATTTCCATTCGGACGAATACAAAGCCTATCGCGAAGGGCTTGGCCTGGGCGAAGACGATTATGTCCTGCCAGACGAGAAAATGGATTCGATGTTCCGTGTGGAGGATATTGGCTTCTGGCGTATCCTGCTCTGTTTCAGTCCTTTGAAATTTACAAAAGCCCAAGCGGACAAGATTCTCAACAACAAGGAAGGCAGTGCTGAACTTGTTGACAGACTAAAGACGTTGGAAGCGGAACTGGCGGCGACACAGCGCAAAGTCGAACAGGCGACAGCTGAAGCGGAACGTCTGCGCAAGAAGCAGTCGGAAGATGCGAACGAGATTCAGGAATTGAAGAAGGCGAATCGCCAATACCGTTCGGATTTGGAAAACACGCAGCGCAAATTGGAAAGCTCCCAGGCGGAGATTCGTCATTCCAGCCAGCGGGCGTCCGAAGCGAGCGCGAAAATTGAGGAAATCGAAGCGCATGTCCGCGATGAATCGCAACGTGCGATTGCACGTGTCCAGAATGAATTGGATCGTGTGACGAAGGAGCTGCAAAGCTGGCAGAGCCGTTATCAGGAGCAGAAGACCGCCAACCGCCAGCTAGAAGAAGGAATGGCCGAAGCGGATAAGAACCGCCAGAAGGCAGAGACCGAAAAAGCTGAAATGGAGAAGGAAGTTTCGGAATGCCAAGGCTTTGCGGACATTATTCTCTCTCGTATCAATTGGCCTCAGATTGGGGCGGCAATGAAGCTTGCCACAGCATATCGCAAGAATTTGAACAGTTTGCTGAAGAAATTGAATTACGAAGAGGACAGGACGTTGACCATAGAAGGGACGTTGCCTGAATTCTGGAACAACTTGTCCGCAGGGGATGCATCACTGATCAAGAAGTTGGCGAACAGCTCCATGGAGGAGTTGGCGACTGGTGACATCAACGCCTATTGGCAGGAAGTCAGCGGGCAGTTCAAGGATGTCGTTCAGAATATGGAAGCTCGCTTGGCGTTGCTGAATATCATGCAAGACCTTTTCTTCCAGACGCTTGAAATGAGCGATCTGGATGTCGCAAAGTTGCCGAGCAAGTCCAAGGCGAAAAAAAAGAGTGAATAATGCGTGAAATTTCGCGAGTTTCGTTGACAAAACTGAAAATCGCGGTAAATTAAAAAATGTATTGATAATTATGTGCGACTAGCTCAGTTTGGTTAGAGCGCTACCTTGACACGGTAGAGGTCGGCGATTCGAGTTCGCCGTCGCACACCAATAATTTAGACGCCCTGCGGAAACAGGGCGTTTTTTTTGTGTGAAAGGCAGGGGAAAATTCCACAATCAAATTATTGATTAGGAACCGTGAAAGGCGTGGAGCGGTCGCTGGCCGCAACCAAATAATCATCATGCAATCTTTTCCTCTCTGTCTTATCGTCTCATGTCAAACCGCGCGATGGCGGTGCCATTGCGCCTTCTACTGGGGGCATGAGACGTGAGACGTGAGACGTGAGACGTGAGACGTGAGACGTGAGACGTGAGATAGGAGACGATTAGACAGCAGGAAAAATTTTTGTGAAAAAACAAGAAAATGAACGATAGTAGTACGAAAATTACGAACAATTAAGATGTTCGGAAATTCAGATTACACAGATTCACACGGATTTTTTCATGGAACGCCTCGTCGCCGTTGGCTTAGAAAAATCTAGAGGCACCAGAAAGGCTAGAGATATCAGAAAATCTAGAAAGACTAGAGGCTTTAAAAAACGAAAACGGTCAAAATGTGGAATCACGCAACTTGCCAATTGACGGTCATGGTGTAATGTTATAGATAAGATGTTTCTATTGTTTTCCAGACAAGTCAAAAAAGGATTTCAGGCATGAAAGATACGATCATCCGCAGGGTTGACCAGTTCATTACAGAAGAACAGCAGTTTCATTTGGGATTTTTGCCGACGGAGCAGTCGAATCCATTGACACGGAGCCTGAGTTCCGATTATGCGGAGGATACAAAGAAGGGCGTCCGCACGTTGCAGCGCGTTGATCGCGAAGTGTTGAAAATGGCGCGAAACGTTTTTAAGTCCGCGCAATATAAAAAATTGTATGACTGCACGTATGCGACCATCCAGAACGGCGGGCGGATCATCTATTCGGGCTGCGGGGCTACGGGACGTCTGTCCATCATGCTGGAGTGTATGTGGAAAGAGGCGTGTGCAAAAAATCCCGCCGCCGCAAAATACGCCAAGCAAGTCGAATCCATCATGACTGGCGGCGACTACGCGTTGGTGAAATCGGTTGAATTCTTCGAAGATTACGCCGTGTTCGGCCGTCGGCAGGTTCAGGAGGCCAACATGGGGCCGCAGGATATGCTGGTGGCGATCACTGAAGGCGGTGAGACATCGTCGGTTCTGGGGACGGTCGCGGAGGCGTTGGATCGCGGTTGCGCGGTCTTTTTGCTGTTCAACAATCCAGCGGACTTGCTGGCGAAGCATCTGGAGCGGTCCCGCAAGGCGATTGAAGACCCGCGTGTGACTGTTTTGGATTTGTACTGCGGCCCGATGGGGCTGGCCGGCTCGACGCGCATGCAGGCGACGACATCCGAACAGCTTGTGGCGGGCGCGGCTCTTGAGGCGACGATGCAGCGGCTGCTCGGTCTGCCGGAGCGCGATTATGTCGTGGATTTCGAGAAGATGCTGGATTCGCTGGAAACGGAGCAGTCGGTCGAGACGATTGCAAAATACACGGAGTTCGAGGCGGGCGTCTATCGCGAAAAAGGCAAGTTGACATATTTTGCGGACGATTATCTGCTGGACATCTTCACGGATACGACGGAACGTTCTCCGACGTTCATGCTGCCGCCGTTCCGCAAATGCGATGACAAGGTGTCGCCGCAGCCGTGGACATTCGTCAAGAATCCTCTTTGCTCCACGCAGGAGGTATGGGATCGCGGGATGCACCGTGCATTGCGATGCCTTGACTGGAAGCCAGCGGATTATGAAGCCATGGGCACGGCGGACAAGATCGGCAACAATCCGCCGAAGATTTCCGCTCCCGAGCTGCTGAAATTCATGGTAGGCTGCGAGAATGTGGAAGAGCGTTGGGACAGCGGCAAGGATGCCGCCGTGTTGGTGGAACTTGCTCATAATGAAAAACTTGAAGCGGCGTTTGATGAATTGGCCCCCAAATTCGCGCATCAGGCGAAACTGACGTTGAATACGGAATTTCCGAATGCGTTTTCCGTGAACGCATATTGTGACGGCGGGGCGTTGGAGCTTATGCGCCATTTGGCGTTGAAGCTTGTCTTGAACAACGTCTCCACGGGAACGATGGCCGTTTTGGGGCGCGTCACCGGCAACTGGATGAGCTGGGTTGACTGCACGAACAAGAAACTGCTGGACCGCGGGGCGCGTCTGCTGGTGGAAATCGCGCAAGTTGATTACAGAACCGCTCTTACGGTGCTTTTCGAGGCGATGGACTATCTGAAGGAGACGCGCGGCGAGAAGCCGTCTCCAGTGCAAGTGGCGCTGCAATGGCTGAAGCGTGAAAAAGTCAACACGCTGGAAGATTTCCATAAGATGCTGAAACCGCGTTGGTTGATGATGGTCGGGCAGAACGCCGTGACGCCTGCGGAAATGGCGGCTCATGACTGCGCATTAGCGGCGGACGGGAAGTCGTTCACGGAGACATGGCGCGGCCATGCGACGCTGGGAGAGGCGTTTACGGTGAAGACCGATTGGAAGGCGACGGATGACGGACGCTTTGCCGGACGGCTGTCCTACTGCGGCATGGGAGGCGCGGAGCATGTCACGGAGATACAGTTCCCGCTGGTCGATGTCAGTTTCGACGTCGATTCCAAGATACTCACAGGCGAATGGGACATGGGCTTTACGTTTGATGCAAGAATCATTACGGCAGGGAGTTATGATATCAAGCGGAAGCTGGAGTCGATGCAGTTCGGGGCTATTCTGCGTCCGCATGGACAGAGCGTCTATTATGACTACCGCGATGCGGACTGGAATCTGAAGAAAGTGCGGCTGACGTTGTCGAAAGACCGCATCATGACGGTCGGCGGCGTGTATCTCTGCCCATTGGGCGACAAGCCTGCGGCGGAAGGCGGCGTGCCCTACGAATGCAGCGTGAAGATGTTCGAAGGCGGCTGGTATGATGCCGCGCAGATTTACCGCCAATGGGCGTTGCAGCAGAGTTGGGTGACGAACCGCAAGAAAGACAATCCGTTGAAGGACATTGACTTGTGGTTCTGGAACAGAGGGCTTGTGAAGGATGTGCTGCCGCCTGTCGAGCAGGTGAAGAAGGACTGCCCCGATGCGAAATTGGCGTTGGATTGGTATTGGTGGCACACGAATCCATACGATACGGACTATCCGTTCTTCTGGCCGCCGCGCGAAGGCGAGGAGGTTTTCAAAGCCGCTGTGAAACGCATGACGGAGCAGGGCGTCTATACGCAAGTCTATGTGAATGGCGTCTGCTGGGACTGCGACGCGGATACATGGACGCAGGGCGGCGACCGCGGTGCCGTGAAGCAGCCCAACGGCGAGCTGCGCGCCCATGCCTTCAATAAATACAACAACCACCGTCTCGCATGGATGTGCGGCGAGGCCCCGCAGCATCATGACAAGATTTCCGAACTGCTCGGACATCTCCATGACTGCGGCCTCTCCGGACAGTATCTGGACATGATCGGCTGCGCGACGTATGATCCATGCTACAATCCCGACCACGCCCATCCGAAGGGCGGCGGCCACTATATGCGAGACGGCTACCGCAAGATGCTCCAACGCCTGAAGACGGAATATCCCGACTATCCGCTTACGACGGAAACGGCAAACGAAGCCTACATGGATTTGTGCGACGGTGGCATCATCTGCACGAGTGCGTCCATTGAGCACATGGGCCTTGACCAACGTGAGATGATTCCTCTCTTCACCGCCGTTTATCATGGATCATTCGCGCTGTTCGGTACTTATGCGCATCCGGACGGCATCCCGCCATGGGATCCGAAATGGCCGTCTGAAGACAAATGGACTGAGGAGAAGGATTGGAACAGCCTGTATCCTGACCAGTTCTTCGTCGAAATAGCACGATCGGTCGTGTGGGGCACGCAGCCGATGGTCTGCCAGTTGCGTCCGGAAATCTACACGGAGCCGAAATACCGGGAGGTTTATTCGTTCATCCTGAAGACGGCGCAGTTCTACCACGACCACAAGGATTTCCTGTACGACGGGACAATGCTGTCGCCAGACGGTTTCGATTGTGATGAAAAGGAAGTGTCGTTCCTGTCGCGGATGATCTTCACGAAGCAGTCGGAAGCCAGAACGATTACGAAGACGCTGCCGTGCGTGCTGCACAGCCATTGGAGGAACGCGCAGGGCGAGGAGGTGCTGATATTGGCGAACTACACGTCGTCGGAGCAGTCATGGACATTCCATGACAGAAACGGCGTGATCGCCGCGCATTCGTACGAATGCGTGAAATTGTAGTCGGGAGGGCTGCGCTCCCGCGCGGCCGGGAGGGCTGCGCTCCCGCGCGGCCTTAATGTTTAGTGTTTAATTGTCAGTGGTATGGAAAATTTCTACACACGTCTTTGCAAGAATTGCGGTTCCGCGTTGGTTTTCAATCCGGAAAAGAAGAAGCTTGTCTGTCCCGCCTGCGGGACGGAAGTCGAAGCCGACGAGCTGAAGGGCGAAAACGTCGTCGAACTGGATTTGATGGACACGCTTGCGGAGATCGAGAAATACAATGAAGACGACGACAAGCTGGTCGTGCACTGCCCGAACTGCGGTGCCGACAGCGAGTTTCCCGCGAACGTCGTGGCGACGCACTGTCAATATTGCGGCACGCCGCTGACGGGATCCACGCTGAGCCAGCGGACGCTTCGCCCGCAGGGGATCATACCGTTTGCCATCACGCATGACGCGGCCGTCATGGCGTTCCGCAAGTGGCTGCAAAGCCTGTGGTTCCTGCCGAACAAGGCAAAGAAGCTGAAGCTTGAGGAGACCATGCAGGGGGTCTATCGGCCGTTGTGGACGTTTGATTTCGAAACGACGACACGATACATAGGCGAGCGCGGCGAGCATTATTACGTGACGAAGACACGGCGTGTCAACGGCAAGACGGAAACCTACCAAGAGCGGAAGACGCGATGGTATCCGGCGGCAGGAACGGTGCATGTCGCGTTCGACGACATCCTTGTGCCTGCGAGCAACCGTATGTCCAAAGCGCTTCAAGAGGAATGCAAATGGCGTCTAGGCGATGCAGTGGACTATTCGGAGGACATGATACGCGGCTTCGATGAAGAGAGCTACGACGTCAGGCTGCGTCCAGCCTTCGAGGAGTCTAAGGGGAAGGCCCGGCCGGGCATCCAGAGCGCCGTCAGGCGGGACATCGGCGGCGATGAACAGCGGATCATCAGCATGGACACGTCCTACGCGAATTTGAGCTACAAGCTGCTGCTGGTTCCGTTCTGGTCTGCCACATATCGTTTCAAAGGAAAGCCTTACACCTATATTGTGAACGGCCAGACCGGCGTGGCGCACGGCGAACGGCCGTGGAGCGTCATCAAAATCACATTACTTGTCTTGTTCATTTTGGCAATTGTCATCGGACTATATTTGATGTTTAATCAATAACAAAGGAGGCAAAACATGGGCATCATGAATTTCATCAAGAACCAGTTGATCGACATTGTGGAATGGCCGGAGGAGACGCCTGGCGTGCTCGTCCACCGTTTCGAACGGGCTGGCAACGAAATCAAACGCGGCGCGAAATTGGTCGTGCGGCCTGGTCAGTCCGCCGTGTTCGTGAACGAAGGGCAGATCGCGGACAAATTCGAACCGGGCACCTATTCGCTTGAAACCAAGAACCTTCCGATTTTGACGACGCTTCTTATGTTGCCGTACGGCTTCAAT
>JAGCSE010000240.1 GCA_017964325.1 Victivallales bacterium
CTCTAGAACCTCTTATTTCAAAATCGCGTCAATCGCGGACAGTTCCTCTGCGGAGAATTCACGCTTCTCCAGCCCGGCCACGACATCCAAAATCTGCTCCGGGCGGCTTGCGCCAATCAGAGCGGACGTGATGCCACGTATTTGCAGAATCCATGCAATCGCCATCTGCGCCAATGTCTGGCCGCGTTTGGAGGCGATTGCATCCAGACCGCGAATCCGCATCAGCAGTTCAGGCGTGATGGACGAACTCTTCAGGAAACGCTCCTTGCTGGCGCGGGAATCGGTGGGAATACCGTTGAGATAGCGGTTCGTCAGCAAGCCTTGCGCCAACGGTGAAAACACGATGCCGCCGATCCCTTCGTCCGCCAGATAGTTGAACAAACCATTTCGTTCATGCGTGCGGTCCAGCATGTTGAAGCGCATCTGCTGGATGACGAACGGCGTCTTGTTCGCCCGCAAAACCTCCACGGCGGCTTTCGTTGCTTCCGGACCGTAATTTGAAATTCCGACGTATAACGCGCGGCCGCTGCGGACGATATGATCCAACGCGAGCATCGACTCTTCAATCGGCGTCTCTGGATCGGGCCGATGGTGGTAGAAGATATCGACATAGTCCAGTCCCATCCGCTTCAGACTCTGGTCGCAACTGGCGATCAGATACTTGCGCGAACCATGATCGCCATAAGGACCAGGCCACATGCCGTATCCGGCCTTCGTCGAAATGATCATTTCATCGCGATACGGCGCCATCGACTCCTTCATGATCTGCCCAAACGTGATTTCCGCGCTGCCGGGCTCCGGCCCGTAGTTGTTCGCCAGATCGAAATGCGTAATTCCCGCGTCAAACGCCGTTTCCACCATCCGTCGGGCGGTGACGTAGCAATCCGTGTTGCCGAAATTGTGCCAAAGCCCAAGTGAAACCAACGGCAGCTTCAAACCACTTTTTCCGCACGGATTATAGACCATTTTCGAATAGCGCTCCGACGAAGCGGCATAGACATGACCCATCGTATGTCTCCTTTTTCTTTTGATTTTTATGGACTGGTTATGATTCAGAGCCAATCCAACTAACCTGATAATTTTCCACGCCATTTTCTTGCCCTGTAAAGATTTGATATTATAATTTATATTCGGCAGTCGTGCAACCCGCGACTGCTGTTTTTTCAAGCATCACAATCCATTTTACCACAAGCATAGATTTTCATATATATGTATAAATATCTTCTTACAACCATGCTTTTAACCTCCGCCATCGTCCAAGCCGGCCTTCCCGTCATCCTCCCAGCCAATCCTTCACAAGTGGAAATAACTGCGGCCCATGAACTTGCATTTTACCTCCATAAAATCACAGGCAATGCGTATCCAGTCCTCAATGAACCTTCCACCGCGTCGTCAGCGGTTTTCATCGGCCAGACGAAGGCCTTCCAAAAAGCGTTTCCAGACATCGCTCTCGACAAACTGCCCGCCGACACCATCGTCCTCAAGTCCCTTGACGGCAGCCTCTATCTGGCCGGCCACCCGCAACGCGGCACGCTCTACGCCGTCTATACGTTTCTGGAAGATTTCTGCGGCGTTCGCTGGTGGACATCGACGGAGGAAACCGTGCCGCACCGTCCCGCCATCACCATTCCGGAGAAACTCGACATCATCTATTCGCCGCCGCTCGTCTGCCGCGAAACTTTCTACAAAGACGCGTTTTCGGACATCTTCTCCGCCAAATTGAAAAACAACGGCCATTTCGCCGTCACGTCGCCTGCGTACGGTGGACATTCGTCCATCATCGGCTGGTGCCACACATTCGCGCAGTTCATTCCCGTCGAAAAATACTATAAGGACCATCCAGACTGGTTTGCGTTGGTTGACGGCAAACGGCAAGGCGGCAAACTGGACTACCAGCTCTGCCTGACCAACGAAGACATGACGAAGGAATTCATCCGCATCTGCCTGGAGAAGATCAAGGAAAAGCCCACGGCCGGAATGATTTCCGTTTCTCAAAATGACGCATTCCAACCTAAGCCGTGCCAATGCCCCGCCTGCACGAAACTCGTGGAGGAAAATGGCGCGCAGTCCGGCCCGCTGATCCATTTCGTCAACAAAATCGCCGAAGCGATTGAAAAGGAATATCCAGACTTTCTGGTCGAAACGCTTGCCTACCAATATACGATGCAGCCGCCGAAGAAAATCCGCCCGCGCCGCAACGTCGTCATCCGCCTCTGCACGGGGCTCAACGCCGTCCAGACGATCGAAAACGGAAAGGACAACCAAGGCTTCAAACGGTTGCTGGAATCATGGAGCGCCATCGCCCCGAAGCTCTACGTCTGGCACTACATCGCCAATTTCCATAATTATATGATCCCTTATCCGGACTACTTGCATTTCGCGGACGACATCCGTCTGTTCGTGAAGAACCACGCCGTCGGCTTGTTCGAACAAGGCGATTCCGGCTGCACGGTCGGCGATTTCGTGGCGGCTCGCGCATGGATTATTTCGCATCTGCTTTGGAATCCGCAACTTGACGAAAAAGCCCTGATGAACGAATTCTTCACAGGCTACTACGGCGCGGCGGCGGACGCCCTGCTCCGCTACTGGCGGTTGACCGTTGACGCCGTCGTGAAAGCAGGCGTCCACCTGCATGTAGGCGGCGACATCCCGCCCGGCTGGATGACGGATGACGTCCTCCGCGACTGCATGAAGCTGTTCGACGAAGCGGAAGCCGCCGTCTCTAACCAGCCGGAGTATCTCTCCCGCGTCCGCAAGGCGCGTCTTGGCATAGACTTGTGCGCCATCAAACGCCACATCGCCAGCATCCGTCTCGTCCGTTTCCAGAACTCCAAGCCGGAAGACGTCTTCCTCCTGCCGGACGCTGAAAAACGCGTGGAGGATTTTATCGAATCGACAAAAGACGCGGGAAACATTTGCGAAGGCGGCGCCTTCGGCGACTACGCCGTCAACCTCCGCAAACAACTGAAAATCGAAGCGCCGTCCGACACGCTGGAACTCTGCGCCGACCTGCCAAGCGGCAAATGGGACTCCTTCCAGGAGAACCGTTTCCGTCTCATCAGGCCCGGCGAATGGGTCGATGTCATTGATGATCCTGCCGCCTCCAACGGCAAGGCCGCCTCCATGCCGGGCGACAGTCCGCAATGGGCTGTGCAAGTCCCTATGGGCGGCTATCCCAACAACTTGCCGTGGGTCGTCTATTATTCCGTCCGCTGCGATGCGGATGCTACAGACGGCACCGCCTTCACCTGCGGACTCCACAACAACGGCACGGGCGGCGACCATTTCATCACCCACCATGCCGTGTCCGAATGCAGCGGCAAAACATACAAGCTCTTCAAATCCAATCCTGTAAGCATTCCCGAAGACGGCTACCTCTGGTTCTGCCCGCCTGCCCGCCCGAAATCGCAGGTCAAAAACGTCTATATCGATCGCGTGTTCATCATCCAAGAAAACATGCCGCAACAACATTAATTTCTTTCCAAATAATGCCTTATGAATCCCATACGAAAAATCACCCTCTGGGGGATGCTCGTCAACATCCTGCTCACCGCCTGTAAATTCATCATCGGTTTTCTCGCACACAGCCAGGCCTGTATCGCCGATGGCGTCCACAGCCTGTCCGATTTCACGACGGATATCGCCGTGCTCGTCGGCGTCCGCTTCTGGTCCGCCCCCGCGGACAGCGACCATCCCCACGGCCATCAGCGGATTGAAGCCCTCATCACGCTTTTCATCGGCGTCCTCCTCTGCGTCACGGCGTTGAGCATGGCCATCAATTCCATCAAAAGCATCGGACACAACAACGGCACCGTTCCAGGCTGGCCCGTTTTCGCCGTGGCTCTGGCCTCCATCATTTCGAAGGAAATCCTCTACCACTGCACGGTGGCGGTCGGCAACGCCTGCCATTCGTCCGCCCTCGTCGCAAGTGCCTGGCATCAACGATCTGACGCTATTTCATCCATACCAGTCGCCATCGTTGCCGTCGCGGGGCATTTCTGGCCGCACGTCACGTATCTGGACGCCGTCGCAACCGTTCTTGTCGCGTCCATGCTGTTGAAAACCGCCTGGAGCATCGTATGGCCCTGCCTGAAGGAACTTTCCGATGAAGGCGTCACGCCGTCCGAACTGGAAGCCATGCGCCGCATCGCCGCCTCCATACCGGGCATCGAAGACGTCCATGAACTGCGTACACGCCGTCTCGGACACGGCATCCTGCTGGATATGCACGTTTTAGTGGACAGAAACATGTCCGTCGAAGAAGGCCATCGACTCTGTGAAGAGGCGGCAACGGCCATCCGCCACAAGATGCCTGTCGTTTTGGACGTGCTCACCCATCTGGAACCGATGAATTCAGTTGATCTAGAAGCCGCCATCGAAACCATCGCCCGCGCCGTAAACGGCGTGAAGGACATCCACAATGTCCGCGTCCGCAGCGTCTTAAGCGGATTTGACGTTGATCTGCACGTTCTCGTGGAACCGACGTTGTCCGTAGCGGAAGGCCACTCCATCTGCAACGATGTCCGAGACGCCGTCCTGAAAAGCGATCTGAAGGTCGTCGCCGTCCTCACCCATCTGGAGCCGTTCTATCCCAAAAGCGAATAAACGGCATGAATAGACGGTCACGCTCCGTCGTGATCGTCATCACCCATGGATGTATTTCCGTAGCGTCTCCACCAGTTCGGCGGCGTTGACGGGCTTCGGAATATGCGCGTTCATGCCGACGGACAGCGACTTCTGCTTGTCCTCCTCAAAAGCATTGGCGGACAAGGCGATAATGACTACGGGCTTCCCGTCATCCGGCAAGGCGCGAATCGCCTCCGTCGCCTCGTAGCCGTTCATGACGGGCATCTGGATGTCCATCAGAATCGCATCGTAAAACCGCATGCCGTTCTGCTTGACCATCTCGACGGCTTCCATGCCGTTGCACGCCATATCGACAACCATGCCGGAATCCTCCAGAATTTCCACCGCGATTTCACGGTTCAACTCATTGTCGTCAACCAAGAGGATCTTTTTCCCTTCCAATGACTTGGGTTCATGGATCATCTCTGCCGTCCGCATTTCCGCTTCTTCTTCCGACTGGATTTTCAGCGGCAGTTTCACGGTGAAAACAGAACCGTTGCCAAGCTCGCTCGCGACGGTGATGGTGCCGTTCATGAGCGTCACAAGACGTTTTGTAATCGCCAAGCCCAGCCCCACTCCATTTTCTTTCATGACCTCCTCGCGGTTCTCACGGACGAAGCTCTCGAACATGCTCGCCATGAACTCCTCGCTCATGCCGATGCCCGTGTCTTCGACGATGATGGAATACATGCAGACGCCGTCCTTCACATCTTCTTCCTGTTCAAGCCTCAACGTGACCGTCCCGCCTTCCGCCGTGTATTTGACGGCATTCGTGAGCAAATTGATCACCACTTGATTGATGTGCAGAATATCCGCATGGACACGGCGGTCGCGAATCCCGTCGTAAACTGTTTTGTAGTCGATATTTTTGGCCATTGCAAGCGGCGAAACGATCGGCGCGATGCCGTCCATGATCTCCAGCAGATCGGCGGGCTCCTCCGTAATCTCCACGTGGCCGCTCTCCACGCGGCTCATGTCCAGAACATCGTTCAGCAACGAAAGGAGATGCATGCCGGCATTCTTGATCTTCTGCAAACTGTCGGCGACTTTGTCGATGTCATGGATATGCTTCTGCGCTATATCCGTGAATCCGATGATGGCGTTCATGGGCGTACGCACGTCATGGCTCATGTTGAACAAAAACGCGCTTTTCGCCCTGCTGGCCGCCTCCGCCCTGTCCCGCGCATCCTTCAGTTCGTTCTGATATTCAAGCTCCTTCTCCAGTTCGCCGATGGCGATTTCATTGCGGACCTGCTGGTCGATGTTCAGAAGACCGAAGACCAACTTGTCCGGATCATCCTGATCCTGCGTAAATTTGATACGGTAGTACTGAACCTGCCCGTCAATCATGAGGCGCTCTTCGAATTTATAGACAGGATCCTTCATCAACGCTTCGGCGATGACGTCACGGCCGTCCCTTACCAATAATTCCTTCCGGTCTTCCTCGACGACCATTTGCTCCAGCTGCCGTTTGAATATAGTGTAGCCAATTTTCTCCCCCTCGAAGACGTTCAAGGCTTTTTCCAAACTGGCGGATGTGCGGTAGATGGTCAGTTCGTCATTTTTCTTGTCGATGATCCCCACGAACTCAAAATCGTCCGCCAGCGACGCGATAACGGCCATGTATTCGGCGCGTTGCATCTCCCCCCGCTTCACTTCGTCGATGCTGTGGATGCCGATGACAAGCCCTTTGATCGAACGATCCGCCGCATAATCCGCCGTGAACTTTATCTGGCTATAGGATACATCGTCGCCGATCCGCCACCTGAAATTCACGAAATAGGCGGGATCCGTTTTCAGATGGTTCAGGAC
>JAGCSE010000241.1 GCA_017964325.1 Victivallales bacterium
AATTCGACCACGCCTTTGTTCATCTTTTCACAGAGAAGAAGTCCGATAGACGGGTTTTCGTTTGGCTTGCGGACAAGTTCATCCAGTGCTGAAAGGTAGAATTCGAGCTGTCCGAGATATGATGGGCGAAATTTACCCATCTTAAGTTCCACTGCTACAAGCGCCTGCAATCCCCTGTGGAAAAAGAGAAGGTCTATAAAGAACTCCTCATTGGAGTAAATCAACCGTTTTTCACGTCCCATGAAGCAAAATTCGTCACCGCCGAGAGCTTGGATCGTCTTCTCCACATCTGTGACAAGTGCCTTGGAAAGAACGCATTCATCAATGTCTTCATCTTTTGCCGCATCGACATTGTCGAGATTGATGAGATCGAGAAGATACTCATCACGAAATGCGTGTACGGCGCGAGTGGCAAGTGCCATAGGTGAAAGTGTTTTCTCGAAGTTGTTGGGAAGTGCTCCGATGTGGTGGTAGTCGTCAGCACGGAGATGATGGAGAAGTATTTCGACAGTCCATTTTTGACGAGCGCACTCCAATATGTAGTACCAACGCTCATCGAAATCATGACATTTATTGAGAATCTCCCTGTGATGGGTAAAGCCTATGGATAAAAAAGCCTTGTACATTTCAGGTGTCAATTCGTCACTTGCCAAGTGACGAATTGGTGCAAGATCAATTCCGTCACTTGGCAAGTGACGAATCTCAAACCAATTCATCCATTCATCGAAGAATATACGCATATACTTCATACTTGCTGCGGAAAATCCCCTCAGTCCAGGCAGTTCTATTTGAAGCCGCTTGGAAAGCGCGTCAATGGCGCCAGTGCCCCATTTGGCGGAGCGTGTCTTCTTCGAGATATAGCCGCCGACGTAGAAATAGAGTTTCAACGACTCGACATTTGATAGTTGCGCAGCGCGAGCGCGGGCCTGTAGGATTGCAAGCTTGATATCCTTTACCGCTGTAGTGAAATCTTTGGGCATTATGTCTTCTTTCATTCCATCATCTCCCTGAATTTGACATTGCTTTTAAGACGAACGATATCACCCCGATATTCAAATTGAGCAAAAGTTGCATGAAAATCTTGTTGTATCCTATATTTTGAGTATGTACATATAATTTAATGTTTATCTAAATATTTTTCCATTATTAAATAATAAAAAAATTCATTAAAATGAGATGTCAAATACAAAAATTTTTGGAAAAACAAAGGGGCTGACGACATCTCAATGCCAATCAAATTCCATTCTCACTCGTTTTTGAGTTGTTATTCTGCTGAATGAAGGGTAGGAAGAATAGACGGAGGAGGTATTTTCATGTTAGGGTCAATAGGACGAATCGTTGTAATGGGCGGCAGTTTCAATCCGCCGACGATGGCACATTTCCATCTACTGAAGGCCGCCATGGACGGAATACAGGCGCAGAAGGGAATCTTCGTACCGGTCAGCAAGGCGTATCTGAAGCGCAAGATGCGGAAGACAGGCGGAGTGCAGGTCTGTTTTACCGAGGCTGATCGTGCAAAAATGCTGGAATGCATGGCGGCGGATGACAATCGTATGGAGGTCAGCACCATCGAGTTCGGAACTCATAAGCCAAGAACATTTGAGACGATGTGTGACTTGCATAGGCTCCATCCCAATGCGGAGCTGTATTTTCTGATCGGTACGGACAAATTCGGAATGATGTCGCGGATGAGGCCTGACAATCCATTTCTGACCTCCCTTCAGTTTGTCGTATTCGGTCGTGATGGAGAAGACGTGGGAAAGCTGATTGCCGAGAATGAGGCACTGTCGCGACACCAAAATCAGTTTGTCTGCCTGCCTGCGCCTAAAACGGTTGAGGGTGTCAGTTCAACCAATGTACGTGAATTGTATCTTAAAGGCGCATTGCCTGCCGATGCACTGCATCCAGGCGTCAAGAAGATTCTGGAAGGCATACCTGCAGGTCAGTTCCATTCGGAAATATCCAGATTTGAAGGAAAATACGGTTTTCTGTCGCCGTACCATCCTTCGTCAATCACCGTGGATAATCTCACTTATCACGATGCGATTGCGGCTTTTCTGGCAATGCTCTGCGTGAAGCGGCAGGACAAGGAACGTCTGGCGAAGCTGCCAGGAGAGAAGGCGTTCCAATTCGGTTTGAATATGCTCAAGATAGAAGGATGGAAACAACGTCGTGAAGAAATAATGCTAACAGTGCAACGATTGAAATTCCAGCAGCATCCAGCTTTGGCGACCAGGCTGGCAGCCACTGGAAAATCCACGTTGACATACGGTGGGCAAGACCTGTTCTGGGGAGAGGAACTCTATCGTTGCGAAGGGGAGAATCGTCTCGGAAAGATTTTGATGGAAATACGTGATAAAACAAGGAGAGATGTGAAATGAAATACAATTTGCAGACTATAGTGCGACAATGCAACGGCGGGAAGCCGATGTCGTTCGTCTTCTTCTGGAGAGGATTGAAATCCTATGGGAGGATTGACAGCTCATGCCTGAGCCAGTGGTATCCCTGTGCCTTTATGGAAGATGGCGTGACCTACTCAACCGCCGAACAATACATGATGGCGCAGAAGGCGCGACTCTTCCATGACGAAGATACATACTCGCGGATAATGTCCGCGACACATCCGTCGGATTGCAAGAAACTTGGACGGATGGTTCGGAATTTCTCGCCGGAATTGTGGGACAGGAGCAAATATGGCATTGTGCTCAAAGGCTCGCTGCTGAAGTTCTCGCAGAATCCAGATTGCCTGGATTTCCTGCTGAAGACGGGCGATGCCGTTCTTGCGGAGGCCAGTCCATACGACCAGATATGGGGCGTTGGGCTGCCACAAGAAGACGAACGCATCCGCAATCCAAAGTTGTGGCGTGGTGAAAACCTCTTGGGATTCGCTCTGATGGAAGCGCGGGACATCCTTGCACAGGAAAAATGACAAGATGGAGCAAGACAGGAAATGAAAAATCCAAGGTGGATTAGTCTAGGATAATCTTTGTCATTCTTGTGAAAGGTGTAAGAAAATAATGGGCGAGGTGGATGGGGAAAACAATGAAAATTGATGTGATAAGGGCAGACATAACTACCCTCAAGGTGGATGTCATCGTCAATGCGGCAAATTGCAGTCTGCTTGGCGGTGGCGGAGTCGATGGAGCAATCCATAAAGCCGCGGGGAAGGATTGCTTAAGCAATGCAAGGCATTGGTCAACCAATTGCCTGGTCATCGCGGCAAATCCGGCGAGGCATATTTGACTGGCGGATGCAAGCTCCACTGTAAATATGTCATACATACAGCCGGTCCAATATGGGAAGGCGGCAAACACAACGAAGCGACTATCCTTGCAAATTGCTACATCAACAGCCTTAGGCTGGCAGATGAAAAACAATGCGAAAGCATTGCATTTCCATGCATATCAACAGGCATCTATAAATACCCGCCCGATGCGGCGGCTAAAATCGCGTATGAAAGCGTAAGGAGTTTTGAGGCTGAATATGTCAAGAATGTGATATTCTGCTGTTTCACTTCACGGGATGAAAAACTCTACCAACAGTTGATGGCCTCGTAAAATTAGGGAAAAAAGAGGAGCAGAGGAAAAAATGAAGATAGATGTCAAGCCATGGAGCTATTTCAACAAGACCAGCTACTCCAAGAAGGAGCAGAGATATCTGAATGACTGCCGTGTCATTTCCATATTGGATTCGGACGGTCCCTTCTCAATCTCGCCATTCCGGTCGGATGTATATATGCCATTTCATCTGCTGACACTTCGGTTCGACGACTATGACGACAGCGTCGAGAAACTTCCGGAAGGAGCCGTGCCCTGCACGGAAGATGACGTCGAGAAGATAGTCTCGTTTGTACAAGACGACGGGTTGCCATTGATTGTCCATTGTTCGGACGGCATTTCCCGTTCAGGGGCGGTGGCCGCCGCCCTGGATCAACATTTCAACGAATTCATGGTGGAGCCGAAAGACCATGCCTATTTTCTGAAGCGGAATCGGGGCTTGCGTCCTAACAAACTAGTTTTGAAGCTTCTGAAGGAGGCTCTGGAGCAACAATGGTTCTTTGAATCCTTTATGTTTTATCTGAAAAGCCAGGAGAAAAATGATCATTTCTGGGGGGAGCAAGAGAATTGATGACTTTGCCTTCCGCCACAACCTTTCGCTTATTCCATTGTGCTAGATTATCTGGAGAAAATCGCCCAACGGTTTGGCTGAGAATGTGAAGAAGAGTACTATGTTGTTAAAAATATGGGATTGATAACAAATTGATTAATATTCCCATATATTTAACAAAAGTTCAATTCACAATTTGAAGAAACGATGTTGAAGCCATGCTTCTATGACACAAAGCTTGACATTGCTCAAGAAAAAAGCCGCATATTTCTAATAAGGGCGAGACGGCCTTGCCACCTCACATATTTTGCAAAACACCGTCAATTACGGAGCTTGTAGAGCTTGCGGAGGGAATTGTTCGGCATGGCGTTGACGATTTCCAGTTTGGGAAGCAGTTCTTTGGCGTCACCAAGGCCGGCCTTTTGGAAAAAGTCCGCCGCTTGTTCAGGTGACTTGGCGAAGGCGCGAAGTTGCAAGTCTTGGAATGGCAGTTTCTTCCAAAAGTCTTCCGGCAGTTCGTTGATGCCCGCGACGGATTGCGACGATAGTTCTTGAAGACTCCAGTAGAAACGGAAGGACATGATGTCGTAGGCGTCCGTGACGATGAACATGGACTGTTTGTTTTCAATATTGGCACGGGCCATTTCGCGGAGTTCTGTGGAGCCGCGGTAATATTGTTGCAACAGATTGTCTGGCACGTGGTTGTGGGCAAGCTGGTAGTCGGTGATGCCCGTCGCGAAGCGTTCCCATAGGATGCCGTTGCAGAGGACGATGACGGTGAGAGTCGCGAACGTAAACGAGCGGTTGATTCCGCAGAATTTGGCGTAGGCGAGAACGGCGGCGGTAATCGGCAGAAGGAAAACGAGATAGACACGTGGGAACGGGGCGTGGCCTGAACGAGAGACAAGAAGCGAGAGGACAGTCAGCAAAGCACTTACGGCAATGATGGTAATGGCGAAGCAACGGAGATTCGGCTCGTTTTGCTCCGTTGTTTCATCATCCTGTGTTTTTTGTTTGGGGAAAAAGAACAACGGAAGAATGGCGGCATGGGCGACGACTGCGAGAAGAAAGTTGGCGGCGACCATCGTGGCGGACGACCATCCGTCCGGTTCGGCGATGACACGCTTGAACTGCTCCCAGATGGTAAGGTAATATCCTGCGCCAAAAGCGGTTGCAATGGCAGATGGAATGCAGTCGTTGACAATGCTTTTCCAGTTGCGTTTGTTTTTCCAATGACAGAAAATGACGACGGTAAGGAGGGCGGGAGCCAGCATGGCGTTCGTCGGCATCACGAGCGGCAGCAAAAAGGAAGCGGCGGCAAAAAGCAACTGCCCTTTATGGCGGTTATCATAAAGGATTTCAAATACGCCAGATACGGCAACAGCGGCAAGGAGAAACGTCAGTGCATAGCCGCGGACTTGATAGGTGTAAGCTGTGAAGACGGGACTGATGGCAAGCATGAAGCCGCCGATGGTGGCGAGGCAGTCGCCGATGTATTTCCGCCAATGCCGCATGACAATGGCAATGGCGGCAAGCCCCGCGATGATGGAAGGGAGGCGGAGGATGGCTTCGTCAGGCAGACCGACGAGATGCGTCCATATCCAATAAACGGCGGTTGACAGAATATGGTTATTGGCGATGGGATAGTCGCGGAAAACGTTGGTGAGCGAGCCGTCATGGCTGTTGAAGACGAATCGCGTAAGCGTAAGGACTTCATCATACCATAGTTCCGCATTGAACCATGCGAAGCTGCGGAGGAGGAAAACGGCCGCGACGATGACGAACCAACTAAGGCCACGTTTATGGAAGAGCGGATCTGTCTGCATGGTGAAAAAGTTATTCTGTACGGTGAATGAGTCTGAGGTATTCGTTACGGGTTGCGGCAGAACGCAGGAAGGAGCCCTGCATGGCGGAAGTAACCATGCAGCTGTTCTGCTTTTCGACACCGCGCATCATCATGCAGAGGTGGTGGCATTCCATGACGACACCGACGCCTTCTGCATCGACCTTCTGCTTGATGTATGTAGCAATCTGCTGCGTGAGCCGTTCCTGTATCTGAAGACGGCGTGCGAAGCAATCGACAAGACGCGCCAACTTGCTGACGCCAAAGACCTTACCGCGCGGGATGTAGCCGATATGGCAACGGCCGTAGAACGGCAGCATGTGATGTTCGCAAAGGCTATAGACTTCGATGTCTTTCACAATGATCATGTGGTTGCATTCTTCGTGGAAAATGGCGTCTCCGACGACATCATCGGGATTGATGCGGTAGCCAGAAAGGAGGAATTCGTATGATTTGGCGACACGTTCGGGAGTTTTGCGGAGGCCTTCACGTTCGGGGTCTTCGCCGACGTTGATGAGAAGTTGATGAATCAGTTCAGAGGTTTCCATAACTAAATGTCTGTTAAAAGGTTACTTTCGTCCGACAAAACGGTCCAGTTCGGCAATCTGGTCTGGCGTGAGTCTTGAGACTTGTCCGAGCTGGGAGACAATAAGCGAATGGCGTGCGGCGACTTCCAATACCTCCAGTCGGTCAAAAGCCTCCAACAAGGTTTTGCCGACGGTTATGACACCGTGGTTTTCCATGAGTCCACAGGCAGCGTTCTGCATGGTGTCCGAGACGCGTTCCGCGAGTTTCGGCGTCCCCATAAGTTCGTATGGGATGAAGACAGGATCGCCGAGAATGGCGTATGCTTCCGCTGTAAGATGCGTGTCCAACGGGACTTTTGTTGCACAAAAAGCTGTAGCGGTGACAGGATGGGCATGGACGATGGCCATGATTTCGGGTCGTTTGCGGTAGATGTCCAGATGGATTCCGACTTCGATGCTCAGCGGGATGCCTGGCGTGAGGAGCTTCCTGTCCAGCGTGACGACGCCGACACCTTCGGCGGTCAGCTCACCTTTGTCGAATTTGCTTGCGGAAATGGCGACGTGGCCTTCCGGCGTGCGGCAGGAAATGTTGCCCCCAGAGGTCGTAGTCAAGCCATGTTGATAGAGCCTTTTCATAAAATAGGCGACTTGTGATCGGCAGGATTCAAATTGCATTGCAGTTCCTCAAGAGGTGATGAAATCCATTAAAAACGTCCTTTCCATAATATAATCTATATAAAAGCAAAGAAAAACCGAGGGCAAAAGTTGGCAAGAATGAAAATACGTATGAAATTAATAATTTTGTCAAAAACAAGGAGTTTTTAAAGAAAAGAATGATTAAAGACAGCAAATCATTGTTGATGTTCGACCTGGATGGAACGGTTGCGGACACGTGTGCGGATCTGGCTGGGGCGGTCAATCACGTTCGTGCGGAACATGGGCTTGCACCATTGTCAGTCGCGACGGTGACCTCCTTGCTCGGCAACGGGCTGAAGGACTTGACGCAACGGACGTTTTCGGACGCGCCTCCATTCGATTTGGATGCCATGACAGACCGTGTAAGGGAGTACTACTGGTCGCACGTCGTAGTGAAAACATGCCTTTACGACGGTGTTTTGGAGACACTTGCGCATCTGAAGGAGGGAGGCTACAAGCTGTCGGTCGTCACGAACAAGCCGGAAGGCCCAGCAACGACGATCATGGACACGCTAGGAGTCAGCGCATATTTGGACTGCCTGATTGGCGGAGGTCGCTGTGCGAACCTGAAGCCACATCCAGAGCCGCTGCTGCTGGCATTGGAGGAGACTGGTTGCGATGCCGCATCATCGTGGATCATCGGCGACAATTGGACGGATTTAGGCGCGGCGGCCGCCGCCGGCGTGAAATCGTGCTTCTGTACGTATGGATATGGAATCAAAAGGGACTACGCATTCGATGTGGAGATTGCGTCGTTCAGGGAATTGGAAAAAATATTGTTGACCACAGAACAAGCATGAGGAAGAGAAAATGACGGACAAAGAATTGAAACTGAATTATTGCCTGGGCCTGAATTTCGCGATGCAGCTGCAGCAGTTGCCGATTGACTTTGACAAGGAGGAGTTCATGCGGGGCTTCATGGACATGCTGGAAAACAAAAAGCCTGCGGTGAGCCAGGAAGAGTTTTCGAAGGCGATGAGAGCTCTGCAGGAACGCATCAACGCGGAGAACGAACATGGATGTGATTGCGGTTGCGACCATTGCGGCGGCGAATGCGGTGACCATAATTGCGGCGAAAACGAACACAAAAAGGCAGGCGACGAATACCGTGCGGAAAACGCAAAGAAAACAGGAGTCGTCACCACCCCCAGCGGCCTGCAGATTGAAATGCTGAAGGAAGGCACGGGCAAGTCGCCGAAGGCGACGGACAAAGTGCGCGTCCATTACACGGGCAAACTGATTGATGGCAGCGTGTTCGATTCAAGCGTGCAGCGTGGAATGCCAGCGGAATTCCCATTGAACGGCGTGATTGCAGGCTGGACAGAAGGCTTGCAGCATTTGAAAGAAGGCGGCAAGGCCATTCTGACAATCGCCCCCGAACTCGGCTATGGTGCGCATGGCGCAGGCAATGTCATTCCGCCACACGCGACGCTAGTCTTCGAGGTCGAATTGCTTAAGGTACTTTGATTGAAGATGTTGTGACGAAGGATACGGCAATATTGCCCGTAACTTTTGCCGAAGATTACAAGTTGTTGACAAAGAAAAAGATATGTCTGCAAAAATCATTGATGGAAAGCAGGTTGCGTGTGACATTCGCGCAGAATTGAAATCGGAAGTGGCCCAATTGCAGGCTGAGCACGGCGTGACGCCTGGGCTGGCTGTCATATTGGTCGGAGATGACCCTGCGTCAAAATCGTACGTAACGGCGAAGGAAAAGGCGTGCACGGAAATCGGAATCTATTCCAATGACAATCGTCTTCCTGCGGATTTTCCTGAATCCGAACTGCTTGCATTGATTGAAAAGCTGAACAACGATCCGCGAATCGACGGCATTCTCGTGCAGTTGCCGTTGCCGAAGCACATCGACGAAGACAAAGTCCTGACGGCAATCCGCCCCGAAAAGGATGTTGACGGTTTCCATCCCATGAACGTGGGGCGGATGCTGATCGGCGAACCATGTTTCCTCCCCTGCACGCCGCATGGCATCATCCAGTTGCTGCTGCGCAGCGGCGTGAAGACAGACGGTGCGCATGCGGTCGTCATCGGCCGCAGCAACATCGTCGGCAAGCCTGTCGCCAACATGTTGGCGCGGAAGGCCGAAGGCGGCAACGCGACGGTCACGCTGTGCCATACGCGGACGGTGAATCTGGCGGATTTCACACGCCAGGCGGACATTCTGGTGGTGGCCTCCGGCCATCCAAAGACGGTGACGGGCGACATGGTGAAGCCTGGTGCGACGGTCATCGACGTCGGCGTGAACCGCGTTCCGGACACTACGGCGGCGAAAGGCTACCGTCTTGTCGGCGACGTGGATTTCGAGAGCGCAAAGGAAGTGGCGGGGCTGATCACGCCCGTTCCGGGCGGTGTCGGCCCGATGACGATCACGATGCTGTTGTACAACACCGTTCAAAGCGCCAAATGCCGTGCACAAGTGGAAAAAAAATGAAAATCATCACGAACGAGCAGATATTCGAGCCGCCATGGAGCGGGCATGTTCATGCCTCGACGTTGGTCGAGTTGAAGGATGGCGGCATTCTGGCGGCTTGGTTCCAAGGCACGAAAGAGAGTGCTCCTGATGTATGCATCGTTGGAAGTCGCCGGATTGGAGGTGTTTGGGAGAAGCCCCGTGTTTTAGCGGATATACCGGACGTTCCGCAATGGAATCCCGTCCTGCGGCGCGGCGACGACGGCCGTATCGTGTTGTATTTCAAAGTTTCATCTACAATTCAGGATTGGAATACGTATATTGTCGAAAGCTATGATGAAGGCGCGACATGGGATTCACCGCGCGAGTTGGTTCCAGGCGATGAAGGCGGTGGTCGCGGCCCCGTGAAGAACAAATGCCTGAAACTGTCGGACGGGACATGGCTCGCTCCCGCGTCCGTCGAACGCGGGGCGTGGGAGGCGTTCATCGATGTCAGCACGGATGATGGGCGGACATGGACGCGCCGTCCGTTTTTCGTGAAACCAGACGTAAATACGGGAGACAAGCTTGGCGACGGCGTGTTGTGCGTCATCCAGCCAAGTCTTTGGCAGAGCGGGCCTTCCGATGTCTCCTGCCTGATGCGTAGCAACAACAAGGCGTTGTACCGCAGTGATTCGCATGACGGTGGGAAGACATGGAGTCCGCTTTACGACTCTGGCGTGCCGAACAACAACAGCGGCATAGATTTGGTGCGCCGCCGCGATGGGCGTATCGTGTTGATTTGCAACCCGATTGCACGAAACTGGGGTGGCCGCAACCAGTTGGACGCATGGGTGTCGGAAGACGACGGCAAAACGTGGAAGGCGGATCTGACGCTGGCGTTCGATCCGGAGCCGAAGCAGCCAGACGGTCGCGCCACGGAATTTTCCTATCCTGCGGTCATCGAACTGAACGACGGGCGGTTGGCAGTGACGCATACGTGGAACCGCCAACAGATAAAGTTTTTGATATTGGATTGATGTCACGGTATTTGCAATGGGCAAGAAAGTCATCAGTTGGGGATTGAAAATCCTTGGAATCGCATTGGCGATCGGGCTGCTCGTCTGGACAGTCCGTCGGACAGATGCGGATCCGCTGCATGAAATCATGCAGGCGAATCGTCCTATACTAATTCTTGCGTTGTTATGTGTTGGTTTGACGCATATTCTGGCAGCGTATCGTTGGGGGGCGTTGTTGGCCGTTCAGGACATTCATCTATCGTATTGGACGCTACTTAAGCTGACATGGGTGGGGACGTTTTTCTCGCAGTTGATTCCAGGAGCCGTGAGTGGTGATTTACTGAAACTGGCATACGTCGCGAAAAGCGAGAAAGGCCGTGGAACAGAGGCATTTCTGACGATTATTATGGACCGGGTCGTCGGCGTAACGGGGCTGTTTCTCGTTGCCAGTTTGGGTGGCTTGCTATTTATGGCGGGCCATTGGGAATTGGCGACGAGCAATCGCGTCATCGGCCTTTCGCTTCTCGTCGTTTTCGGCGGTGGGGCGGCGTCATTGGTTGGACTATGCGTATTCGTTTATCATAAGATGTTTATGAATTGGAATTGGCTATCGAGAATCGTGACATGGCTTGGAAACCACCTTCCAGCCGCTGTCACGGGCATAGTCAAGCGGCTGTGCGATGGTGCGGATTTGTACAAGAATGCAAAGAAGACACTGTTGTTTGCCGTCTTGATATCGATGGTGATTCACGCATCATTGGGCAATGGGCTGTTTTGTGTTGGCAGGGCATTGGGAGAACGTGACTTAAGCTATACAGCGTATTTTCTAAGCACACAGATTGGCAATGCGGTGACACTGGTTCCTGCGACGCCTGGCGGGCTGGGGTTGCGCGATTCCGTATCCTCTGCGTTTTTTGCGGCTTTGGATGCCGCTCCGTCTGAGAAAACAGGAGCGATACCGGTTGTCAATTCAATGTTGGTCGTATTTTGGGCGCTGGTCGGGGCGGTGTGCCTTGGCTGGATGAATACAAATTCTTTACGTAAAGACAGTTAGGAGAACGATATGGGAAATCATGAGATAAAAGTTATCCATCCGACAGGGGGATGGGAGATTGTGCATCGTGCGGACTGCTGCGGCGGGCCGCTACGCTTAAACGTTGATGGTCAATTGGTTGTAAGTGGATTTGATACGTCATTCGACGGAATCGGAAGCGAAGCGATGACCGTGAAAAAGGCGCGTGTTTATCACAAAAGTGGAGTTGCAGTGTTCGAAGGGGAAGGCGTGTTTCCGTCTGGTCCTGAGACAGGAGTGTGGACGGCGTGTCGCTATGCGGGAAACATTGCACGCATCACGACGGATTTGAGCATCAAAAAGGAGACGGCGGTCAAACAGGGCATCCAATGCGGATCGATGACATTGCACGGCAAGTGGGTGTCGCTGATAACGGTGCCTGATTTTGCGAAAACAGCATTATCTGAAGGGCAAGTTATTCATTACGATGAGCTTCCGCTTGCATGGGTGTTTGAGCGTGAGGATGGCTTCAAGCTGGAGATTGATACGGGTTTCGATTTATGGCGATGGAAGAACAGCGTGGAGCCTGGCCATGCGGTCGCAGATGTGGAAATATTTGCGGATCATGTTGATTTCAAGCGACATCTACTAGTTGTGACAAATGATAGTGAAGAAGGCATCCAGCCGACTCCGCGCGACTACCGTTTCTATTCGCAGTTGGCATGGAGCACACCTGCGCTTTATGCAGATGTAACAAATATGCCCGAACTGACGCATTTGGAAGTCTTGCCAAAAGGAAAAGGCGTTGATGTAAAAGCATTAGGTGAAAAACCTGCGGTATCAATTGATTTTTCAGAACTTACAGCTTTGGATTCCATGCACGTAACCCGTGATGACAAGTTGGAGAAAGAGCTTTGCTGGGAGTGCAATAATACGAAGCTCGCGGCAAAACGAATCATCCGCCAGTTGGCGGCGAAATCCGCAGAGGGATTTCTACAAATTGAAAACGGGATGACACCCTCTGTTTGTGACAATGGAAAGCATGTTGACCGCCCTGGCAAGACTGTGCCGCATTGGGACTTGAACGGTATCACGTCGTTTGCGGTCTGGGCAAGGCAATGCCTTGGAGACGGTTGGCAAGTCGTCGTGAAGCAGCCTGAGCCATGGGCTGGATTACCGTCACTGCGTGGGTTGTTCGCGCCAAATGGCTTCTCGAAGGCCGATTTGTCTGTGGATGAGGAAAACACGAAATAATGCTGTAAATCGGAACAACAGCGAATCATGAATAAACATTGTGACATTTTCATGTTCATCGACGCCCTTGGATGGGATGTCGTGAGCCGCTATAACTTTCTGGCGGATTTTCCGCACAGGAAACCTGTGACCATGCAGTTCGGCTATTCTTCGACGGCGATTCCGACGATTTTGACAGGCGCCCAACCGTCGGAACACGGTCATTTGAGCCTATTTGCGTATTCGCCTGAACATTCTCCGTTCAAAGGACTTGCGCGTTTAGGGCGTTTTCTGCGACCAACCTCTTTTTGGGAACGTGGCCGAGTCCGCAACGTGTTGACACGGATAGCACGGAAATATTACGGCTTCACAGGCTATTTCAATCTGTACAGCGTGCCATTTGATCGCATCGGTCTTTTGGACTATATGGAAAAAGATGACATCTTTGCGAAAGGCGGTCTTTTACCTTGCAAAAATTTACGTGACATATTGGAAGAGAAGAAGATACCATACCATATCTCCGACTGGCGCAAAAGCGAGGAAGAGAACCTTGCAGCGGCGACTACAGCGATAATCGAGGAAAGAGTCGAGTTCATGTTCATCTACACAGCGGCGTTGGATGCGCTTCGCCATGATCATTCGCTTGACGAGACGGTCGTTCGCGATAAGATACTATGGTACGAATCACGTATAAGAGAGCTGTTGGAGACGGCGAAATCCGCGTATGACAGTTTTACATTCACGGTCATCAGTGACCATGGCATGACGGATTTGACGCAGGCGGTTGACATGATAAACGCCGTTGAATCAACAGGACTTGTGTTCAACGACGACTATGCGGCGTGTTATGATTCGACAATGTTCCGAGTCCATTATCTGAAAGAAAGCTCGCGTGATGTCATTCATGGTGTCGTAAACGAAAAAACATTTCCTGGTCATTGGCTAAGTGACGATGACCTTGTGAAATATGGCATTGATTTCGCTGACCGCCGCTATGGAGATGATATCTTCCTCATGAAGCCAGGCGTGCAGATTGTGCCTTCGAACTTGTGTCGCAAGACATTGCATGGGATGCATGGATACGAACCGTCTCATGAGAATTCATTGGCAGCGGTGATTTCGACAGCGGAAATTCCCAATTATGTCCATGAAGTAAAAGATTATTTCAGGATGATGACGGAGAGGTATTTTAGACATTAAGATATTAGTAATAAATAAGTTATATAAAAGTCAAAAAAAATGGAAGGACACCCATGGCGAAATTCCCTGTAATGGATGAAAGTTGGCGCATTGCGCGCCTGAATCCCGCGAAGCATGTTGCTCATTGCGTATTGGATACGGATACGTACAATGAAGTTGATGACCAATTTGCGCTAACGTATGCCGTGCTCGCGAAAGAGTCCGTGCAACTGGAGGCTGTCTATGCGGCGCCGTTCCACAACAGCCGTTCGACGGGGCCTGAAGACGGCATGGTAAAGAGCTATGAAGAGATCCATCGCGTGTTGGAGCGCCTTGGCGGCGTGCCTGACGGATTCGTCTTCGAAGGCTCCCGCAAATGGCTGAAGGATTCTGATGGTCCTGTGGAAAGCCCTGCGGCGCAGGATCTGATCAAACGCGCTATGGCGCGGCCAGATGATGCGGAACCGCTGTATGTGCTGACCATCGGAGCACCGACGAACGTGGCCTCCGCCCTGCTGATGGAACCTGAACTTGTGAAGAAAATCGTGGTCGTCTGGCTTGGCGGACAGCCGCTTGAATGGCCGACGGCGAAAGAGTTCAATCTTTTCCAGGATGTGAAGTCGTCGCAGGTTTTGTTTGATTCCGGTGTGCCGCTCATGCAGGTTCCCTGCACGAATGTAGCGGAACATCTGCGTGTCTCATTGCCGTTTTTGGACACTTATCTGAAAGGCAAGAGCGCCATCGGCGATTATCTGACGGAAATTGTCCATCACTATACAAACGATCCATATTGCTGGTCCAAAGTGATTTGGGATATTTCGACGGTGGCGTGGATCGTAAACGCCGGCTGGTTCAACACGACGTTGACACAGAGCCCCGTGCTACATGACGATTTCCGCTACAGCCATGATGCGAACCGCCATCTGTTCCGCGTGGCAACACATCTTTCGAGAGATGTGATCTTCCGTGATTTGTTCAACAAGATTGGAACCGCAGGAAAATAGGAAAACGGAAGTACCGTCCACGCAATATGTTGCATGGGGCAGGAGAGAGCTGGAGCTAATGGCATGTCGTTTGAAAAATTGAAATCCCTGATATCTGAAGCCGCTGAAAAGGCAGACGATGCGGTTGTTGAAAAAAAACCTGAAAGACGTGAGTCGCAGGAAGAAATGGAGCCACGCAAGCCTGTGACAGTCCAGCAGATGATGCTTGGCATGACGGTAGTGTTAACCGTGCCCGCCAGCGTGCTGATTGTCTTTTTCATCATCCAGTTTTCAATGACGATGGGACGGCTGGAGGCGTTGTTGCAAAGTCCATTTCTGGTGATGAGCAGCACGCTGTTATTTGCCGTCATCATCGGTGCGGTGATGTGGGGGCTCATGACCATTTACTCTTACTGGACGGATTTCATCACGGCACGATTCAAGGTGTCAAAAATCATTGCGTGGTTGATGGTTGCTCCGATTGCACTGTTAGGGCCGTTCTACTATTTCGGTTTCACAGGCGTGCTTTCGTACAAACTGAAAATACGTCGTAGCCTCATCATGAGCATCCCTGGCTTTTTGGCTGGCTATGGACTATTGATGGAGATTGACCAGATTCTGCTCGGTGAGTTTTCACCAAGCTGGGACCACGCCCTGATGACACCCGTCATTCTTGCCGTATCGTATGTTTCCGGGCTCGTGACCCTAAAGGAACTTTCGAAAGAAAATTTCAAGAAAAAGACATGGGTGTTGGCGGGAGTGCTTCTGGGCATTTGGATCGTCCTGCATGGCGGGCTGTGGATTCATACGGCCATTCTTGAACAACGGATCAAGATTTTAGAAACGTTTCTGAAGCCTGCTCATCCCATGGACGCCGCAGGAATGCGATCCGCCTATTACCATGACGGGCAGATGGTTGCGACAAAAGACGGCTTGCTCGTGAAAGCCGCCGCCGCCGCAAAGGAGCAACTGGCCAAGGTGGATGAAACAAAATCTTCCAGCGTGAATGACGGCAAGGAACAGCCCGTGGCGGCGACGGTCGAGCAGAAGGAGGCTCCGCAAAAACAGGTAGACGTTCCCGTCATGCCTGACGCGGCGTTGCTGTTGGCTTTGGACGAAGGGCAGCCAGACGACAAGACGCAGACGGAACTGGTCGGCTGGCTCTCCGAAAACGAAAAGTATTTCGCGGACATGGATTTGGCGACGACTGGAAGCCTGTTCAAGGCGGAAATCGTCGGCGGGCAGGAAACCGACAATCAGAACGAAGAGGTCTTCAAGACGCTGATCGCCTGGATGGGAATCTACAAGACGCGGATCCATCTGGCGTTGCAGAACAATGTTCCAGAGCAGGCATTGGACTGCCTGAAACGCATGACATGGCTGCGGGACGTCGCGTTGGACGATCCTTACATCATGGCTTGCGGAACATGCAATTATCTGGAACTGATGCGATTAGGATGCTATCCGGCCATCTTGGCCAGTGGTTTGCTGACGGATGCGCAATTGGCGGAACTGGCGATGGAACTGGCTGAAGACGAAGCGAAATGGAACAAACGCGCGGGGCGGGGCGAATGGGCCACGATGGCGTGGTACATGTCCCATGTGCAGGAAGGCCAGAAGACTGTCGTGACCATAGGCAACGCGGCCGGTGAAATCGTCTTGGGGCTGTTGGGGACTGTTCGGCTGTGGTTGCTGCGGCGGGATGGCGCATGGATCATGAAATATCTGAACGAGAAGACGGATGCCGCCCGCCCCGCCAACGATTTCACGGAATTGGAGCGCATCAGCGGGATTATGCCGTCCATTCCAATTTACGTGACATATTCGAAGATGTTGCTGGGAACGCGACATCAGTTCATATCTGCCATCGCCAAGCAGCGTACGGTTCGCGCGGCGATCGCCGTGGAACGATACAAGTTGGCGCATGACGGTCACAAGCCGTCGGCGCTGACGGAGCTCGTCCCGCAGTATCTATCTACCGTTCCAATAGATCCGTTTGACGGGGGTGAACTGAAATACCGCCGCGATGATTTCTTCGACGTGAAGCCGAATCCACAGGAGCCTGAAAAGACGGTCGAACAAATGTGGCGCGGCTATCAGATTTATTCCGTCTCAATGGACAAGACCGACAACGAAGGCCGAATCTACGTCAAGAAAGATGACGAAGAACAAGGGGATTTGGGCATTTCCGTACGGGAGCAATAGAGTCGTTGTAAACTTGAGCAAGTTTTACGCGTTGCACATACGGTCGCACAGAGTGCGGCTCCTTCTCCAGTCATTTAAAAACTAAAGTATATCATCGCTTGCAACGCATTAGACGATTGTTACTGGCGTTTTCTCAAACAACAGGCCGAATACTTCGTCAATCTGCTCGACATAGTGGACAACGAGGCCATCCCGCACTCGTTCGGGGATTTCCTCGTAGTCCTTTTCGTTGGCCTTCGGCATGATGATGTCATGGACGCCCGCCCGCTTGGCGGCGATGGTCTTCTCCTTGATGCCACCGACGGGCAGGACGCGCCCCTTGAGCGTAAGCTCGCCCGTCATGGCCCAGTTCTGCGGCAGCTTCCTTCCCGTTGCAAGCGACAGCATGGCCACGGCCATCGTGATGCCAGCAGACGGACCGTCCTTCGGCGTGGCGCCAGCCGGCACCTGGACGTGGATGTTGTTCTCCTTGAAATACTTGTCGGGAATCTTGAACTGGCCTGCATTGGCCTCCAGCACCGTGCGCGCGATGTGGATGGACTCCTTCATGACATCGCCAAGCTGCCCCGTCAACTGGAGTTCGCCCTTGCCAGGAACGGCGACGGCTTCGATGTAAAGCGTTGCGCCGCCGAGAGATGTCCATGCAAGTCCCATGGCGACGCCGACTTCGGTGTGTTTCATCAGCTCGTCGTCGGTAAAGCGCGGCTTGCCGAGATATTTGGAAAGGTTGTCCGGCGTGATGGTGATTTTTTCATCCGCAGGTTGCGTTCCTTCCGCTATTTCCATCGCCGCCTTGCGCATGATTGCCTTGATGGACTTTTCAAGGGCGCGGACGCCTGCCTCGCGAGCGTAGCTATTGGCGATTTCACGGATCGTGGCCTGTGTGAATGTGATGTTCGATTTCTTAAGCCCATGCTTTGGAAGGAGTTTCGGAATAAGATGGCGTTTGGCTATTTCCAATTTTTCTTCGGTAATATAGCCTGAAAGCGTAATCAGCTCCATGCGGTCAAGCAAGGGAGACGGAATGGAATCCGTCGTGTTCGCAGTGGCAATGAACATGACCTGCGAAAGGTCGAAGGGGATATCCAGATAATGGTCGCGGAAATTGACATTCTGCTCGGGGTCAAGGACTTCCAGAAGCGCAGACGCAGGATCGCCTTGATAGGACTGACCGAGCTTGTCGATTTCGTCCAGCATGATGACGGGATTCTTGCTGCCGCAAATCTTGACGGCCTCGATGACCTTTCCGGGCAGGGCGCCGACATACGTACGGCGGTGTCCTTTGATTTCCGCCTCGTCGCGCATGCCGCCCAAAGAGAAGCGGAAGAACTTGCGGCCAAGCGCCTCTGCGATGCTATGGCCAAGCGACGTCTTGCCGACTCCGGGAGGCCCGACCAGACAGATGATCGAGCCGTCGATTTCGCCTTTAAGTTTGGAGACGCCGATGAATTCCAGAATCCGCTTCTTGACGTCTTCCAGACCATAGTGGTCGCGGTCCAGAATCCTGCGGGCGACTTTGACATCCAGCCTGTCCTTCGTAAAAACATTCCATGGCATACCTGTCAACCAGTCGAGATAGTTGCGAGCAACCGTATATTCAGGAGATTGTGGCGTCATCAGGTTGAGTTTGTCTATTTCGTCCTGAATCTTGTCTGCGACTTCATCGGTAATGCTGTCCTTCAGGTCTTCCAAACGCTTGATGTAATAGTCTTCGTCCGACTTGCTGTTGCGACCGTAGCCGAGCTGCTCCTTGATGTAGCGCATCTGTTCGCGCAGGACGAATTCGCGTTGCTGTTTGGAAAGGCGTCCATCGACTTCCCGTGAAATCTCCTCTTTCGCCTTGAGGGCGATGAGCTCCTTCTTGAGCACGAGGAGCACCATCTTGATGCGCGCTTCGACGTCAAGCTCCTCCAAAACGAACTGTATCTCCAGAGCCGTGGCGGATGTCAGGACGATGGAAAAGTCCGCGAGCTTGGAAAGTTCATTCGGATCAGCCCGTTCCACAAGTGACTGCATCTCATCTGCATAGGAGGGGTTGAGCTTCAATATTTTGCGCATGATCGCCGTCATGGCCAAGTAGAGGCTCTTTTGATGATTTTCAGGGACAGGAATTTCCTCCAGGTATTCGATTTCCCCCATTAGCTTGTCGCCATTGAGATGCACGGAAAGAAGACGGAAGCGTTTGAGGCCTTGGAAAAGACCATGGATGTTGCCGTCAGGAAGCTCCTCGAAGCGCATGATTCGTGCCGTCGTGCCAACGCTTGTGAGTCGTTTCACTTTCTTGGTAATGCGTGCTTCTTCTTGTTCGTTTTCATTCTTTTCTTCGCCTTCCTGCTCAGTTTTCCCTGAATTTGGAACATCCTTTTCGCTTAACGTATAGATGAAGCCGATGAGATGTTCGCCAGCATTGGCCTCACGCAACGTTTCGGCCTGGATGCCAGATGAGAATGGAAGCGGGAACATGAGCCCTGGAAGGACAGGCTTGCTGCCATCGACCATTAGATGGATGGTGGCTTTGCCCGTTAACGGAGGCTGGTTGCGCTTTGTCTGGATGGAAGCCGTTTTCTTCCCATTTTTGCTGCCGACTGTTTTCTTCTTGTTTATTTCCTTCTCTTCAGCCATAATGATGAACCTCTTTACCCTTCCCTATCTATGTGAATATTGACAACGAATTCGGATGCTTTCGCGGAATGTCAGCGGATGTGCCTCATGGGGCCGCCGAACGGCATCTGCGCACGTTGCTTGACAGGCTTAACTTCTTCAAGTGCAAGGACATACCAATTATCGCCCAAGCCCGCATTGCTGAAACGCTTAATCCTGTTGTTTACCACATGCTCCCAATTTGTCTTCAAGACTTCGTTCTCCGTCTTGTTCTTTCCTTCGTCCAAGACGACGACCGCTTCGTCCAGCTTGTTCTCTTTGACGAGTATCCACGAGTAGAGGGCGTAGATGAGCACCGTCTTGTCGCCTTTAAACCGTTTGATTCCTTTATGATACATCTTTTCGACCTCCACCAGGTCGCCTTTTTTGTATTTGCGGACCATTTTCATCGCAAGAATGAGAGGGTCCATGACAAGGGCCTTTTCAAGATACGGATCCGCCGCGTCGTATTCCTTAATTTGGTAAAGGAGCTGCGCACGGAGCGTGTCGGCCTGTTTTCCCGCAAGGAAATTCCACTTGCGCAAGGGATTGACGGCATCGAGCATGTCGATGGCCTCATGGATGCTGGCGGCCTGCTTGGCTTCGATTTTCTCCTGCGTAGTCTTTCCCGCAATACCCTTGTTTTGATACATGAGGGCTTCGCGTTTCAATTTTGTCTGGGATTCGACGATTTTGTCCTGTACTTCCTTGAAGATTGCTTCGAGCCTCTTTTTGATCCAGATGTTGAAAGGCAGCGAGCAGAGGATGAAACCGATGATACCGAATACGCTGCACCAGACCCAGTGGTTGGGCCAATTCAATCCAATGCCAAAACAAACGGCCAGACCGCAGATTACGCTTAAAATCAAACTCAGCACGACAATGACTCCTAATTTTTTCAGATATATAACAATGCGTGGGACGGACCGCCGTCCCGTTCGCATGACGACTATTGGACTGGCTTCAGCTCCAACTCTCCCCGGACGGAGTCGATGGAACGGATTCTTACGTACAGCGTGTCGCCGCAACGGTAGCGTTGGCCACCTCCACGACGGTTGACGAGTGCGAATGATTTCGGGTCGAACCGCCATTGACCATCGCGGAAGAACTGCCTGTCAATGAACCCTTTAAGACCATATTGAGGCAAATAGACGACAAGTCCTGAAGGCGTGGCCTGCATGACAAGTGCCTCATGGAGCTCAGAGGGATTTTCGTCCCGTCGCGAATCAAGATAATGGAGCTTCAGCCTGTCGGAAGCCGCGAAGCACGCCTGGTCGATGTTCTGTTCGAGCGCATTGACGGTCGTTTCCACCATGAAGGCGAACTGCCCATCTCGTCCAGGCTGGCCAGAATCAGCTGCTATAAGCTGTTGATGGACAAATAAATCTGGATATCGGCGAATAGGACTTGTGAAATGGCAATAGACAGGCTTGCCAAGTCCAAAATGCGGCGAACATTCGGTGCTGTACGCCGCACGCGGCAGGCAGTGCAGGAAATTGAAACACAGCAAATCGTAGAAATGCTGGCCTTTGATCTGCTCAAGAAAATCCACAATGTTCTTTCTCGTGCGAAGTTTGGGCTTCTTCTTGCGCGGAACCAACGTCGATGACAAGCCGATAAAATCGTCCAGCATCTTGGCGTCAGGCTCGTCATGCACACGATAAAGGCCTAGAATGCCGCGTGATAGCATTTCCTGACCAACGGCTACGTTGGCGAGGAGCATGAACTCCTCCACCAACTGATGGGCGGGGCTGGGCTCGATGCGGACGATGTCCGTCACTTTTGGCGGATTCCCGCCGCAAAGCACGCGTAGTTCCGCTACTTGCAACGGCAAGAACTCCTCCTCCTCCTGCCGCCGTCTGCGGATGGTCTGCGAAAGAGCACCGAGCCGTTGTAGCAATTCAGGCACTTTTTCCACAAGATGCGGGACGGCTTCGCCGTCAAGAAAACGCCCAACATCCTCAAACGTAAGTCGTTGTGTCACACAGATGATACTGTGGACACGTCGTGTCTGGAGAACCTCCCCCGTTTCTTCGTCAACCGTCAGAAGAACACTGTGGGCCAGCCGTTTTTCATGTGCGCGGAGGCTGCAAAGATCAGACGAAAGAATGGCGGGAAGCATGGGAATCGTCTTGCCAGGCAGATAGGAAGTGAACCCGCGTTCGTATGCTTTTTTGTCCAGCGGCGAATCGGGCGTGACATAGCATGCCACATCCGCGATGTGGACGCCGACGACCACTTGACCGGGCTGGGGGCCTGGCATGCAGGAAAGAGCGTCGTCATAGTCTTTTGCATCGATGGGATCAATGGTGACGAGTGTCAAATCCGTCAAATCCTCCCTCGGCAGGTCGATTGGCTGGATGCCCTCCAGCTTCTTTTCGTCCACGATGGTGTAGTTTTTCGGCAGTTCGTATTCTTTGATGACTGCATTCAAGTCACTTGTGACGGAACCGCTCTTGGCGATGCGTTTGACGATTTCCGCCCACAAGGGCGAACGCGGCGTCCTGCCAGGCACGATGTGTGCTAGAATCCAATCGCCTTCTTTCGCACCTTTGCATGGGTCGCCCTTCCCTTCCAGAATGACGGGCAGTCTGGCTGGCAGTTCGCGGCGGAGCGGATGGATTTCAAAACCATCGTCACCCATGACCAGACAGCCGACAAAATTTTCGTGGGCGCGATTGGTGATTTTGCGGACGAGACCAGCCGGACCGCGCGGATCATCGCGACTCGTGATTTCTATGAGCACTTCATCCCCCGAAATAGCGCCGCACAGGCTGTTTGGCGGGATGAACACGTCCCCCGAAACGGCGCTACTCTGGGGCGTCACGAAGCCGAACCCTTTGGCGTTGATGCGGATGATGCCACGGACAAGCGACATCGACTCCCGCGTGACGAAACGACCGCCCTGCCCTTTCACAAGCGAGCCATCGTCCACAAGGGATTTAAACGCCTCCTTGAAAAAGGCCTCGTCAAGCTGCCCAAGATACTGTCTCACGTCGGTTCGCCTGAAACCTTCTTCAGGCGATGACGAGACAACATCCAAGATTGTCTTGCGTAGCTTTGCCAAGCCGTTTTGTTGTATGCCGTCGTTTTTCATTGAATTGACCTCTCCCTGCTCGTTATTGATTTATTACCAAACTAATTAATGTACGCCATACGCCATTTTTTTCAATCTTTTCCAATGGACCACAAAAGGCGTTTCAGTGTCAAAAAACCAGAAAAGCTGGGGTAGAAGGAACAGATTGCGTGTTGCAGATTTTTTCTCTTCATGTAAATTTTCTATAAATGGCTAATCAATAGATGGAGCAACAATTGTGGATAATCAGCAGGTAAAAACCAAACTGTCGGACTTTCAGCCTTATCAGAAGGATACGGAAAATGCCCAAATTGTGTCGCTTGACTTTGAAAAAGGTCTGCCGGACGGCATGACGCTACCCAAAGGCTACCAATGCGGTTGGGGCTTCGGTGAAAACGGCAATGGAGGGTTGATTCTGCAACGGAAGCCCGGAGAGGACTATGTGTTCAGCTCGTTGCCTGTGAATGGTCTGAAGCAGGGATGCGTCTATCGCTTCAAGGCATCCGTCAAACTGTCGGGCATCCGTTCAAACGATGGGAAGCTATTGGAAGACAAAGATATACAGGTCATTGGACTGGATTTCCATGACAGTCAGAATAAATACCTTCGTTCCACCTATTTCACGGCGCATGTCAAAAACGGCAAATGCGACTGGACGCACATCGAAGGGACGTTCACCATGGATGGCACGAACGCTTTATTGGTGTTCTTCCTGAAGGAGTACAACTGTGAAGCCTGCCAGTGGGACAACATTTCCATCAAATTGGCGAGCAAGGCCGATGTTGTTATCTATCCTGTTCTGCCTAAAATGCTTAGAGTTGACAATGATGGCATTGTCAAAATGCGTACGGCATTGTTGGACTGCGATCAAGGTGAAGAGGATTTCGTCCTGTTTGCCCTCCTGCCGGACGGAAGGGAGTTTGACGCGCCGTTGAATGACAGCTTCTCAATATTCCAATTTGGACAGCTTCCCGAAGGCGTGACAAATGTCCAGTTCAAATTGGGGGACAAAAAGAGCATGAAAATCGTCGCGGAGGCGGAATATCCATTCCAATACACGACTGCGGCGCCACCGGAAGGCGCGGTGTCGTTGGACGAATCCGGCAGAGTCTCAATTGACGGCAAGCCCTTCTTCCCGTTGGGCATGTTCTGGGAGGACGTCAGCATGATGCAGGCCGACATTGACCGCATGAAATCCATGGGCGTCAACTGCGTCCTGCCATATCTTTCCTTCCATTTTCGTCTGCCGCAGGAGACCGCTCCCGAAAACACGTCCATCTCGGAAATCCGCCGTAGCATGGACATCCTCCATGAAAACGGCATCAAGTTGATTTTCTGCATGTTGGACGTCTATGGCCATCACGGAGACGTAAAGCGATTCGAAGGCGTCGAAGGAATGGACAACATCATCCGCGTGGTCGTCAATGGCTTGAAAGACCATCCTGCATTGCTTGGATGGTATATTTCAGATGAAAATCCGCTGGACGAATTGCCGATGCTTCTCAAGATGCGACTGCTCATCAGCGAACTGGATCCGTTTCATCCAGTCTTCACGCTGACCTACATTCCGCTGCATTTCGTCTTTTACGCGCCTACGGGCGATTTGTTCATGTCGGACAAATATCCAATTCGCGACGAAACGACACAATCCATGAAGGATATTCGCATCTGCCTGGAAACGGCGAATCAAGACGCGCGCATAGGCCTTTGGTGGCTGCCGCAGATTTTCAACTGGGGCATCTATCAATGTCCGCACACAGGCCAGCCATACAGCGATACGCGTTATCCGACGGAAGAGGAGATGCGCTCACATAACTTGTTGGCGTTGAACCATCGCGCACGCGCTGTCATCCCATACGCCTACAATTCAATCGCTACGCAGGAACGCTACGATCCGGGTTCGAGCAGCCATCGTTGGCCGACGATCGCCAATGTCTTGAGACTGACCAGAGAGTTGGAGCCGTTCTATGTCGCGACGACGGAATCTGTTGGGCTTTTCAAGCAGATGGTCGGCGAATCGATTGTCGAAGCGCGTCTGCACACGGCCGACGATTCGAAACAGATTGTCGTCATCACATCGGACGGACCAGGCGATGTGAAAGCGATCATCCATGTCGGCAAGGCTGGCCTGAAATCGCGATTCGGTCATACAAAAGACTTGGGCGACGGAACATACGAATTCACTGCCGTGAATACCGCTTCTGATATTCTGGAGTAATTGGGTGGATATGATATTTGGTGGTGTTTTCCTGCTTGTTTGACAAAAGACCGCATGGTATAACCAAAAAAATCAACAAATCACAAGCTGTAGCTCGAGTAGTAAACAACAGTGTTCGGTCCGCTTTAGAATTTCCACCAAGAGCGTTTTGATTTCAGGTGTAGGGATGTATTCGAAATGTCGCACAATGGCTGTCGCGACACGTGCGTTATTAGGGGCGTTTTCATCTTCGAAAAAGCCTGCGGTGTAGTTATTCGACTAATTCATTGAACAGTTCTGCAGTGCTGTTCATAGGTGGGTGTTATGACTGTTGTTTTAACGTAGGAAGCAATGCTTTGCTGCCATTTCCGTCTGTATTGCAGAAAGTTACATTTGTGTGGAAGACATCGCGGCGGATGCCCGTCGGCACGCCGAGAGCGGTGACATCGACGGAATAGGTGACGGAGGTGTGACCAGTCTTCAAGCGGTTGATCTCGAATGTGATGACATCGCCGTTCGAGACGCTTTCCGTGAAGGAGACTGAATCCATGGCGCGTGTGACGAAACGCGCACCCGGATAGTCCTCCATGTCGGCGATGTAGGCATATTCATCAACCCACAGCAGCATGTAGCCGCCGAACAGATGGCCGTTGTGATTCAGATGTTCAGGGCGTATCAGTGTCTTAAATTGCATGGTTTCTCCTTGACACTAAATGAACAACGTGTTGTTGCTGTTCTTTGCCAATTCGGCGAATGCAGCCACGCCTGCGACTTCATCCACATCAATCAGCTCGTCGCGAGTGATGCCCATGACGTTCATGGCCATTTCGCAGGCGATGAACTTGACACCCGCCGCCTTTGCGGACTGAAGCAGTTCAGGCAATGAGGCGATGTTCTGTTTTTGCATGACGGATTTCATGAGCGCGGTGCCCATGCCCATCATGTTCATTTTGGAAAGCGCAAGTTTCTTCGCGCCAGATGGCAGCATCCAACCGAACATCTTGGAGATGAAATTCTTATGTGGTTTGATTTCTGGCGTCTTGCGCAGGACTGTCAACCCCCAGAACGTGAAGAAAATACCGACTTTTGCACCGGAGGCGGCGAGTCCATTGGCGAGAATGAGAGCCGCCATCGCCTTGTCGAAATCATTGCTGAAGAGGACGATAGCGGCGGAATGCGGCATGGCCGCCGTTGCCGTTACGGATGGTTCAGCCGCTTCTTTGCGGATGACCGCTTCAAAATAATCCGCCAGGCGTTTGTTTTCAACGATTGTCCAGCCGTTGGAGCTGCACCAACGTGGAAGGTCGTTCTCAAAGGAGAATGCCGCGAGAATTTTCGCCTCCTCTCCAGCTGATGCGTCTTTTAGGACCTCCTTCAATTTGATGACGGGGCCTGGACACGGCAAGGCGCGAACATCCAATGTCTGGATATCTGTTTGAGGAATGGAAGGTGTGGCTGGCGGCTTTTTAACTATCTTTGTTTCATCTGGATGGAACATCTTCCATGTCAGCCAGCCACCTGAGAGATTGGCCGCCTTGAAGCCGTTCTGCTTGAGGATGCGTTCGGCCAGATAGCCGCGCAGTCCGACTTGGCAATGGCAGACGATCAGTCTATTCTTGTCCAATTCATCCAATCGTTGGCGCAAGTCGCCGAGGCGGATGTTGATGGCGTTTGGAATGGCGCCAAGTGCATGTTCTTCCGGTTCACGGACATCCAGAATCTGCGCATCGTCGGGGATTGTGTCTGGATAGACGACGTCGCTGACGCCTATGAGGATGTTTTCCGCCACGAAGCCTGCGAAATTGACGGGATCCTTCGCAGAGCTGTATGGTGGCGCGTATGCGAGTTCGATTTCACCAAGCTCCGGGGCTTTCAGGCCATCGCGCATGGCTTGTGCAATAGTGTCGATCCGTTTGTCAACTCCTTTACGACCAATGATTTGTGCACCGTATATGGTGCCGTCGTCACCGAACAGCAACTTGACGTCCAACCGCACCGCGCCCGGATAATAGGAGGCTCCCGACGATGGATGGATGTACAGTTTGCGGAAAGGCTTGCCCATGTTTTTCAACCTGTCCTCCGTCAGGCCGACAGAACCTGCCGTCAGACCGCCGACTTTCACGACGCTGACGCCAAAAGTCCCTTTATAGACGGAATTTCCGCCTGCTATATTGTCTGCGGCTATGCGTCCTTGCTTGTTCGCGGGGCCCGCCAACGCGATGGCCGTCTTGCCGCCGAAAATAGGATCGACGACTTCCACGGCGTCACCGGCCGCATAGATGTCGGGATTAGAGGTTTGCAGATGGTCGTTGACGATGATATGGCCGCGCGGGCCGCATTGCAAGTCCGCCTTCTGAGCCAACGCGGTATTCGGCTGGACGCCTGTGGAGATGATGGCCATGTCTGCCGAAAGCGTTTCGCCATTGTCAAGCTGTACCTGCAAGCCGTCTTCCTTTTCGCCGTAGTCCTGCACGGTGCATCCGAATTTGACATCAATGCCAAGGCTTGCCAATTCGGCGGCAAGTGGTTGCGCCATTTCCCTGTCCAGCGTTGGCAGGACATGCCCTCCCCGCTGGATGACGGTGACATCCAGGCCTCTTTCTTTCAGATTTTCAGCGACTTCCAATCCAATAAAACCCGCACCGACGACGATGACGCTTTTCACGCCCTGTTCCAGTTTGCGAACGACGCGGTCCATGTCCGCCAGCGTCCACAGATGCATCAGACGTGGATGGGTTTCATCTGTAAAATGTTCACCTGCCGGCATGGCGCCCGTGGCGAGAAGCAACTTGTCATAGCTTTCCGAATATTGTCCGTTCGGCCCGTTGACAGTCACCGTCCGGCTGGCTGTGTCAATATCTGTAACTTCATGCTTGATACGGACTTCTATATTGAACCAAGAAGCGAATTTTTCCGGCTTCATGACGAGCAGGTTGCCACGTTCCGCGATGACGTTGCCGATGCGGTACGGCAGCCCGCAATTGGCGTATGAGATCGCTTCGCCCTTTTCCATGAGAATGATTTCAGCCTTCTCGTCAAGTCTGCGAAGACGCGCGGCGGCACTGGCTCCTGCAGCCACTCCTCCTACGATGATGATTTTCATTATGTTTGCCCCTCCATGATGATTTATTGGAATTGAACAAGCGAACATCCGTGCTATGGCAAGGTCGCTGGCCTCTGATAATTAACGTAAGCACATCTTGACGGTTATGCAAATACACAGTGCAATTATGCTGTTTTCAAGATGCGTCCGGGCGTTTTGGACGGATGTCTGAGTCTGAAAACAAACCTGTGAACCTAATTGTATAATTTTGAACATAGCCTATAGAAGCAGAACAAACGTTCCCGCGACGATGAGCAGGCCGCCCATGACGGTCTGCCATGTCAGCGTCTCATGGAGAAGGACCGCTGAAAGAACAATGGTCAACGGGACGCTCAATTTGTCCAGCGGGGCGACTTTGGAGGCTTCGCCAAGTTGCAACGCTCTGAAATAGAAGAGCCAAGACAGTCCTGTGGCGATGCCGGACAAGGCGAGAAAAATCCATGTCCTGCCTTGCATTTGACGGATCTGCCCCGCGATGCCTGTCCCGATGGCGATTCCCCAAGCGAATATCAGAATGACAGTCACACGGATGGCCGTGGCGAGATTTGAATTGACATCCTTCACGCCAAGCTTCCCGAAGATTGCCGTCAGCGCCGCGAATGCCGCCGACATCAACGCGCAGACTTTCCAGTTCATATTATCCTCCATGGCTTTTTTGTTCAACTGCGATTGCGTTTTCTCTTCTAGCTATTTTAACAATATATACTCTCTGGAGAAGAGAAAAAGTATTGGAGGATTATTGATGACTTAAACTGAACCATTCATTTTAGGGAGACCATAAGCTTTTCCGACTCCTCCAGTTCGATCCCGAGCTCCTTACAGAGCTTCGCCGTGTGCCTTGTGATCATTAGTCAGCCTCCACCCGCTGTCGATCCGGTTCGCCCGGGCGAGGATATGGCGGTCTGTTTTGTCAGCAAGATTCATAATCATCATTTGTTTGTTTCGTGTTTGCATTTCCTTTTGATACATCGGATCAAAAAAATGGATAAATGCAAGTTGTGGCAGGTTTTATGTATCAATTACGCCTTTCGTACTCTTGATTGATACACCAACATAATCTCTTTTTAGACCTATTTTAGACCTATTTTAGACCTATTTTAGACCTATTTTAGACCCATTTTAGACTTTCTTTAGACCCTTTTAGGCCCTTTTTGGCCCTCTTTTAGACTCTTTACGACATATTGTGCAGAGTTTTTTACACCTTCCATCAGGAGTTCATTGTTCCGCACCATCCTTTTCAGCAGAGCAGAAGTCGACTTGGCATCCAGATGGCACAATTCCATGACATCTTTCTGTCGGATTCTGCCTTATTGCCGAACAAGCTTCAGCACCATCTGTTCCTGTTCGATGCGGTTCAGCCCTATTTGCCGGACGTATTCGGTATCCTTGCCAGCACGGCGATAAACGGAAGCACCAAATAGATAGACACGCGAAATGCCACGCCCCTGTGTTTCAACGAGGCCGCGTTCGACAAGAGACTCCACACAGGCGCGGGCGTCATCAGGAGGACGTTGCAGAGCTTTTGCTAGATCGCCGATGACGAGGCGTCGGCTATCGCGCTGTGTTTTCTACCTTTGTGCTGTTTTTTTTCACACCATATTTGACATGACGTTTTTCATTGTTATATTTAAGAGTTGAACATTCATTCAACCATTAAACACACGAAGACCATGGCTGGCAGAGCAGATCACGACAACGAAACCGTCCACAAGGAGATTGTGGACGAAGTCCGCGCCAAGATGTCTCCCAAAGAGGAGTACATCCAGATGGCCGTGCTGTTCAAACTGTGCGGCGACGGAACGCGCGCGCAGTTGCTCCACGCCCTGCTATTCCGTGAACTTTGTGTGTGCGATTTGGCGGAACTGCTCGGCGTGACGAAATCGGCGGTCTCCCACCAGCTCAAGGCGCTCCGCCTTGCGAATCTGATCAAGTTCAGACGGGACGGGCAGAACGTCTATTATTCGCTTGCGGACGAGCATGTCCGTGCCATTATTCGTACGGGATTCGACCACATCAAGGACTAGGAGTTTTTTATTCACCAAGGCGGGCTTTGGCCCGCCTGATGATTTTTGTCAAATGATTGAACAGTTGTTCAACTAAACAATTAGGAGTGTCAAATAAAGGACTGAAGAAAAAGATGTCAGGCAATACGGTTGCGGGTTCAGGCCCGCAATAATCTTTTTGCCATTATGTTGAATAGATGTTCAACTATAAAATTATCTATATGTAATCTATCAGTGTAACCATGAGGCAAAGGCTTTGCTAACAAGGGCTTCAGCCTTCAAAATCAATATCATATAATTGAATATATGTTCAAATATAAAATTTGAAAAATATCAATATAGGAGGAATTGATTACAGTTTCCGTAGGTTGCGGGCTCTGCCCGCAAAAATCTTTTTGCCATATAATTGAACTATTGTTCAATCATTCAGATATAGATGCCTGTCGGGTGACAGGATAATCCATCAAGCTCCGGGGAAGTTTGTGATAGCTCCCTCAAAGACCAGAAAGGAACAGGATGACATGAAAACAAGTCAATGCCCGTATGGAAATCGCAGGATTTCCGCGAAAACAAACGTGCGCAGGGTGGTTTGTCCGCCTGTCCGCAAAGTCCCATTACAGGATTTGGTTCATGGGATTTCGGGAGGTGGCCGAAAATGATGCCTTTGAATTTGGCAGAGCCTGGCGAGGAGCAGATGATCCGCAAGATAGGCGGCTCCCCTGAAGTTCGCAAACACTTGGCGGACTTGGGGTTCATCGCAGGGGGGACGGCGACGGTGGTTTCAGCCCTGAACGGCAATCTGATTGTCAAGGTAAAGGAATCACGCGTCGCGCTCAGTGAAGAATTGGCCCGTAAAATAATGGTATAAGGAGCACGATCATGAGAACATTGAAAGAAGTAAACATCGGTGAAACAGTGAAAGTCGCGAAAATCACAGGGGAAGGCCCCATCAAACGGCGCATCATGGACATGGGCATCACGAAAGGCACGGAAATCTACGTCCGCAAAGTCGCGCCGCTGGGCGATCCGATCGAAGTGACGATCCGCGGCTACGAGTTGAGTCTGCGCAAGGCGGACATCGATATCATTCAGGTGGAGGACAAGTAGTAAACCGCGCATCAGGAGGCATTAATATGAAAGACAACAAGACGATACGCATCGCCCTCGCGGGCAATCCGAACAGCGGCAAGACGACTCTTTTCAATGCGTTGACCGGCTCCAACCAATTCGTCGGCAACTGGCCCGGCGTGACGGTTGAGAAGAAGGAAGGCAAGCTGAAGAAGCATGACAATGTCATCATCACGGACCTGCCAGGCATCTATTCGTTGTCGCCATACACGCTGGAGGAAGTCGTCGCTCGTAACTACCTGCTGGATGAAGCTCCAGAAGCCATTCTTAACATCATCGATGGCACGAACTTGGAGCGCAACCTCTACTTGACGACGCAATTGGCGGAACTCGGCATCCCGATGGTCATCGCCGTAAACATGATGGACATTGTCCGCAAGAACGGCGACAAGATCAATTTCGAAGAGCTTGCTCGCGAACTCGGCTGCAAGGTGTTGGAAGTCTCCGCATTGAACAACGACGGTGTCATGGAGGCCGCCGAAGCGGCCATCGAAGCCGCTGAAAAGTCGCATCCGCTTCCAATGCACACGTTTTCAGGCCCTGTCGAACATGCCATCGCGCACATTGAAGAGGCTGAATTGCACGACATGCCGTCGGAACGGCAACGGTGGTACGCCATCAAAATCTTCGAACGGGATGAAAAGGTTTTGGCCAAACTGAATATTCCCGCCGACAAGATGCATCATATCGAACAGGACATCACGGCGGCGGAAAAGGAACTGGACGACGACGCGGAGTCCATCATCACGAGCGAACGCTATGTCTATATCGCCGAACTTCTTAAGGGCAGCTACCATAAGGCCAACAAAGGCGGCATGACGGTTTCGGACAAAATCGACAAGATCGTCACGAACCGCTGGCTGGGCCTCCCGATTCTGGCCGTCGTTATGTTCCTTGTATATTACATCGCAATGGTTACTGTCGGCCAGCAGGCGACCGACTGGGCCAATGACGGCCTCTTCGGCGACGGCTTCCATCTCTTCGGCATCGGTTCCGCCGCGGCTGAAGAGAAGGCGGAGGAGTTCGCGGATGCAAAGAACGCCGTCGATGCCTTCGTGACGGAGGAGAAGGCCGCCGACGTGTTGGCCAAGATCGATCCCGAGGCGGAGGATTTTGACGCGGAGGTCGCCAAGACGGCCTTGGCCGCCTACGCCGCCACCGTCCCGAAGGACGCGAAGGCAACGCTGGAAATTGAAAATGAAGAGGATCTGTCCGTTGAAGAAGCCGAATTCACAGGAGAGGATCTGGCGAACGCCATTCCCGTCATGGAGAAATACGGCTTCGCTGAGCCTGATCCCGCGGACGAAGGATGGTGGGTCCCCGGCGTTCCCGTCATCGTAGAAAAAGTTTTGGATAAAATGCACTGCGCGGATTGGCTGAAGGGGCTGATTCTCGACGGTATCGTGGCGGGTGTCGGCGCGGTCTTGGGCTTTGTGCCGCAGATGCTTGTGCTGTTCCTGCTGCTGGCCTTCCTGGAGGCGTGCGGCTACATGGCGCGTATCGCCTTCGTGCTCGACCGCGTGTTCCGCAGATTCGGCCTCTCCGGCAAGAGCTTCATTCCGATTCTCGTCGGCACGGGCTGCGGCGTCCCCGGCATCATGGCCTCCCGTACTATCGAAAGCGAACGCGACCGCCGCATGACGATCATCACGACGACATTCATCCCCTGCGGTGCGAAGACCCCGTTCATCGCCTTGATCGCGGGCGCGATCTTCGGTGGTTCGCCGTGGATCTCCACGGGTGCCTATTTCCTCGGCATGGCCTCCATCATCGTTTCCGGCATCATCCTGAAGAAGACGAAAATGTTCGCAGGCGATCCCGCTCCGTTCGTCATGGAACTGCCCGCCTACCATCTGCCGACCGTCGGCAACGTCCTGCGCTCCATGTGGGAACGTGGCTGGAGCTTCATCAAAAAGGCTGGCACAATCATCCTGCTCTCCACCATTTTCGTCTGGTTCACAACGTATTTCGGCTTCGCCGAAGACGGCTTCCGCATGCTTGAGGAAGAGGAAATCGACCATTCGCTGCTGGCGAAGATCGGCGCCGGCATCGCATGGATTTTCGCACCTCTCGGCTGGGGCAACTGGCAGGCGGCCGTGGCCTCCATCACGGGATTGGTCGCGAAGGAGAACATCGTCGGCACGCTGGGCATCCTCTACAAGAACGGCGCATCCGAAAGTGTTTACGGCAACTTGCATGCGGCCTTCACG
>JAGCSE010000242.1 GCA_017964325.1 Victivallales bacterium
ATGCCTCCGTTTGGGGGCGTCTTTGGAAATGGCTTGCCAGCAGCTGATGGAATGCTATCATCTGACGCAGAGCGAAGCTTCCGACTATTTGAAAGAGTATTATGTTTGATTTCTCTTCTGGCTTCATAACTTCTGCGGACGCAGGACGACGACGGGGAGATGCTGCGCAGGGCGCGGGCGGATCCGCTGTTCCTCGACGCGCCGTCCGTGCTGTATCGTACGTTCAATGAATTGACGGGACCGATCTGGCGGCCCCAAGGCAAAAGGAGCATAACAACACGTTTATGTGCAACAAATCTCTTCCCTTATGCTCAATCCAGCTTGAAGAGCAACGTGGCGTTTTCGGGGAAATCGACGGTGAAAGATGTTACAGGCTCCGCCGAGATGACTTTATTGGAATAAAGTTCCGTGACTTTCGCTGGGCGCGGCAGTTTGATGGTGCGCGGGCCGGGCTTGTCAACGCAGACGGCGAGCATGGACTGATTGGCCCAGACGACGTCGGGCGTGTCGATATACTGGTGGATTCCAGCGAGTTTTGCAAGATTGTGGATGAATTGCGGAGATAGTTGCGATTGTGCGCAATACACAGCTGTCCAATTGTCATATTGGCGAACGGCGATGGCAGGACGGCCGTCTGGATAGACGGCGACAATGGTTGCTTCCGGATCGTCGGGAATCAATGCAGGATTTTGGATATAGTTGGGATTGCCAAAGCCTTTTTTCGCCAAGCCATCGCAGAACCCCTTGACATCCATGTAGATGACGTTTCCCTTGGCGATGGCGTTCTTCGGGTCGAAGGAGGCTTTGATTCCCGTAAAAGACTGCATGGCAGAAGCATCGAATTGTCCATCCACGATGGAGCCCGCGTTGTTAAGGAAAACGATGATACGGCCGTCGCCTTTCATCTTGTCGATTTTCTGGCGGAGCTCGGCGGAAGGCGCGATGGAATTGGCAACGACAAGCAGTTTATAATCCGTCAGTTTGTCGATGTCGGAAGCGAGATAATGCGCGAACGGAATGCCTGCACGATGGAGCTGCGGGAGCCGCCTGATGGTCAGTTCGCCACCCATGCTGTCACCAGTCTTGATATATGCAAGTGAGTCTTCGTCAATGAGATATGCTGCTTTCGCCACAGATGAGCGATCCAGTGTGTTGGCGATTGTCGCGACACGGCGGTAGTTCTTGAGTGCGGAGAGGAGTTTCGGGTTGTTATAGCGGTTGCCGCCGACATCGAACCACCATTGGACGATGCCGTTCGTAAGTACGCAAGCCAGCTCCTTGTCCTGCTGGATGATGTCGCCGTCAATGTCCGCGGCCTTGCCCCATGAACCGACCTTGCCTGGTGCCAAGGATGTACGGATGTCGTTTTCGTCAAACCACAGCTTGCCGTGGAGCTTGACGGAATCGACGAGCGACATAAAATGGGCGGTGCCCTTGCCGCCGAGCTGGCGGAAGGCATAGGACGTCGGAGAGCAGATGAAATCTATGTCCGGGCATTCCAATACCTTGCGTAGGGCGTTGTGCCCAGAGTTCTGCTGCCGTTGTTCGCCGCAGAGCTGGAGGAGGTAGCCGTAGAAGACACCGACCGTCTTTTCGTGCTTGCATATATCCTTGACGGCGGTCGCAAATGTTGTTATGGTGTCTGCGACGAGCCATGAATTATAGGAATAGAAATCAATGACCTGCATTTCCGTCTGCGGATTTCGCATATATCCGAGCTTGGATTCAGCGCGCTGTTTATAGGAGGGGATTTCGGCGGTGGCAAGCGTGACGTTCGTGTTGTTCCATGCTTTCTGGAGGGCGGCATCCGTCTTGTATTTGTCCGTCAGCCACTTGCGGAAATATTTGATGTTCGCGGGAGAGTAATCGACCCATTCGTTTTCGTTGGAGCCCCACATCATCCATTCCTCCGTTGTTCCCGAAGCGAGATGATATCCGATGAAATTGTTGGCGTAAGGAGCTTCTTCGACATATTCGATGAGTTTGCGAAGTCCTTTGATGGTGTCTTCTCGCCAGGCCTGAGATGCCCATGATGGCGCGGGGCGGCCTCCTGTGTGTTGGAATACATAGCGGGAGCCGTCTGGTTTTTCGGCGATGACGACATCGTCGGGATGTGCTTTGCTCCACCATTTCGGGGCATGCAGGTAAAGCCGTGGGAAGATGAAAGCGCGTGGATTGGCCTCCAGAATCATGGAAACGCGTTTGTCAAGAATGGAGAAATCGTATGTGTCGGGGGCCGTCCAAGCTGTTGGGGAGATGTTATATCCTGATTCAGTGGGAGTTGCGCAGATGGTAAAAAGATCGACGTCAACGGATGTGAAATCGCGATAGACCTGCGGATTCGGTCCGTATGCGGCGTATGCCATACCGCAGTGGGGGGTGTCGTTGATGAAAATTGTCGGCGTGCCGTTATAAGGCTTAACTTTTGCGACAGTGTGTGGGTGATATGAATTCTTTTGGTTGAGTTTGATGCTGCCAAGTGTCGCTTGTGCGGTCACGTTGGGCATACCATTGGCAAGAGTGTTGATGAGATGTAGTTCCAAGTTGTAAGTGCCTGTTCTGAGCATCCATGGGATGACGAGCGGGCCAGTTGGCTTGAGTTTGATTTTGTTCGTCGGCAGAATGGCGTCGAATGTCAGCGGGATGCGTGCGTATGTGATGTTGTCCTTTGCAAATTGGATTTCGGCGGCGGTTGGAAGAGCAGGTTCGGAGAACGTTGCCGTGAAGGAGGGGATATCGAGATTGATGCCGCCTGTGATTTCAGCGGGCGGTTTGGGGGGATTGGCGATGGTCATGTCAATGGAAACATATTCGATTTTAATGGACTTGATGGCGATTTTGTATTCCTTTTCCGGCTTGATATCAAACGCGATAAGCGTGAAATAACTGATTGGGAACACAAGTGGTCCACTTTTGATCTGGCTCCATGAGGCGTGTTTCCATGTACTCCAGCCGAAGGTGAATGTCTGTGGCTGGTCTCCCTGTTTCCACGTGGGCAGTTGTTGCGGCGGCACCGTCCACTCCGCTCCGATGGCGTCCGCCATTTTCGCGCTGATGCTGAATGGTTCGCCAAGGTTCATGAGTTCGACGATGATTCGTGTACAAGGGTTCTTGATGGGAATGTGATAGAAAAGATCGTTGAATCCCGTGCCTGTTTGGGGCACGAAATTCCACACAAGCATACCGTTTTCAATGACATGCGTGGCGCGGTGGAACTCGCGGTTGATGCGGTCGCTTTCGCGATGGTTGCTCCACATTTTGATGTCCTGTGTGCCGTCGAAGATGGTGTTTTGGGTGATGTTCTGCGCGAAGCCGCAGATGGAGAGTGCCATGGAGAGGATGATTGCTTTTTTCATGATTCGTCACACTGTTTTTAAGAATGGAAAGGATGTCAGAGAAGGGAGTCGTAGAAGGCGACGGCTTGCCGGATTTCATCATCGGTCGGATGTCCTTTTGCCGTGCCGCCGAATAGTTTGAAGAAACCGTATGTGTTGAAGCCAAGACAGCCGAAGCGCCCGATGATTTCCGCCTGTCGGTCGGCGAGAACAGCTTCAAGCTTTCGTGCGTAGTTCATTCCGAGCTTGTTGCCGCCATACGTTGAAAGCAGGAAGACACGCTTTTGCGGCGGCAGTTCTGCTGCAACACGCAAGACGTTCTTGTGGAAGGAGAAATAGTAAATGCCGGAGGCAAAACCGATTAAATCGTATGATGCCAAATCAGCGGCATTACAGGATTCGGCCTCGAAAAGGACGACATCCGAATGCGCGGCGGCAATGGCCTCGACAAGCTTCTTCGTGTTGCCGTGGTGGTATGAATGATAGACGATGGCAGTTTTCATGGTGCTTCCATAAATGATTGACGGATGGCGAACTGACATTTAGAAAATGTAGCATTGTTTTTCAATTTTTCACGGTGTCATGCCGACTGATGACACCATTGTCAAGACAATTTCTAAATCATGGAGATTACTATGACAAAAGCGTAATCTTCATGTCAATCCTGCCATTTTCATGACTATTCCATGGCTTATTTTTTTGATTTTTCATGCAACAATACTATATTTTATAAAGTCTTATAGTCTGTCATGACAAAAACTTTTTACAACCATAAACAATCATCCATAAGCGAGTTGACTATGATGTTCAAGCGTCTTTTCATTTTCCTGCCACTGGCCGTCATCCTGATTGGCTGCGCGACCGTCCGCGAAGCAAGAAACGTCCAGAAAGGGGAGGAGCGTCCTATCGGTGAACGGACACCAACGGCTGCGGAACTCGGTCTTTCAAGTGATAAGCAACTTACATTGGCTGACTTGGAGCAAATCGCCCTGAAAGCCAATCCGTCTATCCGGCAAGCTGTCAATGGTGTCAACATGGCCTATCTTGCCGTCAGAATCCAGAAAGCGGATTTCCTTCCGATGATTACCGCCAGCGCAGGCCATTCGCGCACAACGAAAAACACCAACAAACACAATTACGATTATGACACTGTGGGCACATGGAACGGAGCTCTCAATCTCGATTTGTTGATTTATGATTTTGGCAAGACGGATGCCGCTGTAAAGCAGTCACTTGAGGAATACAAGGAGGCTCTCCAGAAGCTCCGCAGCACGGAAAACGGCGTTATCTACGCTGTTCGGACCGCTTATTTTTCGCTTCTCCGTGCCGTTGAGCTTGACAAAGTCGCCAAGGAGTCAGTCGCCCAATACAAAGAGCATTTGGATCATGTCCAAATCAAGAACGAAGTCGGTTCTGGCACGCCTTTCGATTTGACGAAGGCCAAAGTTGATTACAACAACGCAATTTTGAAATCCAATACCGCCGCCAACAACATTTCCATCGCCTGGACGAATCTCGTCAACGCCATCGGTTTGGCTGAAAACATTACCTTCCCCCTATCCACGGTCTCCCTAAAGGAATATGAATTGAATGTGGAGAAACTGATGGAGCTGGCCCGTCAGTCCGAGCCTGGCCTGGCCGCTCTAGTCGTTGCTGAAAAAGCCGCCAACCTCAACGTAGAGAAGACCATACGCGACCTCTACCCATCGTTGAACCTCAACCTCGGGCTTCTTCTTTCTGGACATGACCCGTCGCTTCCCTGGCTTTGGAACGCCAGCGGCGCAGCCTCCCTCGCGGGAACGATTTTCACTGGCGGCAAGAAGGAGAACGCCATTAAACTCGCAACTATCCAACTGAAGAACGCCCGTGCCGCCATTGTCGCTTACGAACATGAGCTTTATAAGAAGCTCAGCGCGGCTGCCCTCAACGCCGAACTTGCACAGAAACAGCTTCAAGTTGCACAACTGATGGAAAGCCAGGCACAAGAATATTTCAATATTGTCAGCGAGCAGTACAATGTCGGCAAAGCTTCCTCTTTGGAGCGTACGGATGCACAGGTGTCGCTTTCGGACGCCAAGGCCAAGACTGTCGCCGCCATCTATGACTATCAGGACGCTCTCGCCGTCATCTCTAATCTCACGGGCGATTTTCCTGAAACAGAGCATGATGACATCGAAAAGCCTGAAGTGGAATGAGTCACATCTTTTGAAAGGCAAAACTCCCGCTTCAATGGTTTTGGCGGGAGTTTTTGCTTATTTACACAGAGTTTTACTGATATTCACTCTTCTCAATCCCTTCGTGGATGGTGCCCAACAGGTTTGCCCGTTTTGAGAAGCGCCTTTTCGAACTCGTATTCCAAGGCATGCAGTTCATGTGGATAACGTGCCAGAATTTCACGGATGCCATCGACCGTCACCAATTTCGGTGCCCCATGCAGACGCGACAAAGCTCCGCACTGTACCAACATATTGGCAACCCATTGCAGCTCTTCCGTATGCTCCTCCACAAAATCTGGCGTCCAATCCCAGCCAGCGGGCAGCAATGATTTCCATTCATCCTCCGTCTTGACGTTCCGAGACCGCTGCATTAATTTCTGCATCACGCCCGCCAAGTTCTCGAAATCAGATTTGTATTTGTTGAGGACAAGATTGTCCTGCGGCCGCATGGCGGATTTTGCGACATAGCCGTAGCAGTTCCGTGCATTGTCGAACGCCAGTTCCACCTGCACGTACATCATCTCGCCGACAACCAGCGGACGGGATGCGATGATGCTTGTCGAGCAGAACACATGATCCTTGAAATCAGGATGTTCAAAAAATACATACGTTTCCGCGACGGACCGTATCCGCATCTCCCATGTCACGCCTTTCAATTCTTCCGCAATCTGTTGACGACGTTCGTCGTTTTCCAACATTTTTCGACTGTACATCATGATATTCTTCCTCAATCCGCCAGCAGCACCGTTTCCAGTCTGCCGTTCTGCTCACGCACCAACTTCGCCTTGCCGTTCAGTTCATCTATTTTGACGGCAAACACATACGATTTTCCATCCGCAAATGTGGCTTTCATTTCAATGGTTGAGCCATTGCGCTTCAACGCCACATCAGCAGGCTTCAGTTCCGCATCAGGCGTGCCGATTTGAAATACGCCGCCAAACAACGCGGATTTACCGTTGATTCGCGACAGCACGAACGGCGGCTTCACCGTCGCGGGATTGCCCATGCCAACGGCCGTGCGTGTTTCGCCGTCGGGCATCTGTTTCAACGTCAACGCTAGTTTTACTTTTTCCTGCGACCACACAAAATTCTGGACGGCAGCGGTTTTCAGCAATTTCCAATCCTTTGCCCAGCTGTATCCGTCGCCTTGTGGCGCATTCGTCGCTTCGCCTTCTTGTGTGGCTGTCAACATTCCGCGGGCATGGAATGCATATTCATATTGATGCTCTGCATCCGAGTCTGCCCACAACAGGTCGAAAACGTTGTCTTCAATCATCGCGATGGCGCGATACGCCTTCACGCCTTTGTAGATGTTGCCCGCTTCGGCAACACACAAAGCCGCCTGCGGAATCGCGGCGAACGCCAAACAGTGTCCCGTCGCAGGAGCTTGGCTCTTGCCGTCAACGACCAACGTGTTGTGGCTCACCGTCTGCCGATACCAGCCTGGATGCGCGGGATTGCCGTAGGCGATACAACCGGGGTCTTCCGCAATAAGTTGATTATGAGCATATAACACAAAATTCAGCTTATCGGGATGACCATGTCCGCCGCCGTGTTCACCATAATCCAACGCGATGAAATTCGACGGAATCAGCGAAACGGGCAGCTTTGGCGACTGCGTCCTCAGGACGGCGACTCCTGTGTCGTGGTAGTCCTCTGACTTGAACGTCGAACCGCTCGTCTGGATATCTGCAATACCGAACAGTATGGCTTCCAATGAATTGCGTTTGCCAGCCTTCACGATTTCGCCATGCACGGGATCCCGCCAGGCGGTGTACGCCCCTTCGTACCAGCTGGAATATCCCGCAAAACTGAAGCCGACGCGAGACGAATCATGAAATGCAGGAAGTTGATACGTCGGCGTCAAGAACTTCAACGGTGCATCATACATGAGTTTGTAGCGTTTCGGCAGTTCGATGATCTTCGTGTTCATGATCGCCTCTTCCAGCGGCCTCATCGCACTCATCGTGTAGAAATGGTAGCCCCATGCGCGTTCATACCATGGGCCGTCGTCCGTGACGCCTTTCTCAACCTGCGCAAGAAATCCCTTCGGCCCGAAAATCGCGCCATACACCAAATCGCTCTTTGCCAACGTCAACCCGACGAGGCCGTATGCGGAATTATGCCAGCAGCAGATGTTGTGGATGCCCCACTGGTGCTTTTTAATATGGTATGCGCACGGCAGTAGCATCTTTTCCGAAATGAACGCTATGTCTTTAGCGGACAACTGTTCCTTCACACAGTCGAAGCCCTGTATAAGCGGAATGCTCCACGTCGATTCGTCCAAGGTCTGCGGCGTTACATGGCCGCCGCCGCCCGTCGGTTTGCCATGGATGTCATGCAGCGGATAGTTCAGATAACGCTCCGCATAGCCCATGAGGATTTCACGGGCCTTCGCCGCATACCGTGCATCTTTTGTCAGCTGATAGACGAGGCCCAAATCGCGTGTCGCATACGCCAGATTGTGATGGTCACGGTCCAATACGACGTCATCGTACGGCCAGCCTGAATAGACCTTCTTGCAGACGGGGCAGACGTGCTTCGTCGGCCCTTCCGTCTTCAATGAAACGCCGCATTTTTCGCACGTGTACCAATGCCACCACTGGCCGCCGCGCGGCGGGAACTGCGGCGTGATGTCCAGCCAGTCATTGGCCTTCTTCAGGATGCCTTCCCACCATTCCTTTCCTGTTTCCGTTTCGCGGATGCGGCGCTGGATTTCTGGAATCATCGCCTTCGTGATCAACAGGCAGGGCGATTCCAGCGGCTTCATGGGAATAAAGTCTTCAACATGCACGGTTCCCACTTCATATTGCTCATCTTTTCCTGTAGTCAATATGGTGGCGGACAATGACAGCGCGGACAATTCAGGAAACCGTGTTCCCACGCTGAAAGGGACTTCCCCCGTCATCTCTCCGTTGGCTGGTACGCCAAATAAAGGCCCTAAAGCATTGAAGCTTACGCCTTCCAGATGTTTCGGCTTCACCACGACCATCACAGGCTTGTCACTGCGATTGAACAACTTGACAGAAAAACTCCCGATTCCCTTCTCGCTCCATTTCACAGGATGCTCCGCATCGACCAATTCGCAGCGAACCATCTTCTTCACAAGTTCCACGTTCGCAATCTGCAAGACCAACGGTTCCTTCTTGTCGTCATGGCTGATACGGAACGTCACAAAC
>JAGCSE010000243.1 GCA_017964325.1 Victivallales bacterium
CATTCAGCGCCTTCTTTGCAGCAAGCGGGCTTCGCGCAGCACTTTGCTCCTTCCTTGCAGCAATCTGCTTTCTTCAGGCAGCAAGCAGGCTTTTCGCAGCACTTTGCGCCTTCCTTGCAGCATTCAGCGCCTTCTTTGCAGCAAGCGGGTTTCGCGCAGCACTTTGCGCCTTCCTTGCAGCAATCCGCTTTCTTCAGGCAGCAAGCAGGCTTTTCGCAGCACTTCGCGCCTTCCTTGCAGCATTCCGCACCCTCTTTGCAACAAGCGGGTTTCGCGCAGCATTCCGCTTTGGCCTTGCAGCACTCCGCTTTTTCCACGCAACAGGCTTGCTTTTTGAGGCAACACTTCTTGGCGGGGGCGGTTTCCGCCGCGATGACCGACAATCCCATCAGAAGCATGACGACAGTGATGATGGACAAGTACTTTTTCATTTTTTTCTTCCTTTGTTGTTTGGATTATGGATTCACTCTTGACTGGATGATCAACATGACAGCTATTGGCATTTGACATGCAATTTTTCGGGATGTTCCCTAATATACTACCAATATAATAAACAATCAAATAGCTTGGGATAAATTCTTCTATATACTGAAAAATTAATGTTATAATTCACTCAATGCTAATATATAGAAAAATATGAATGTTGAAATCTTAACCAAATAAATTGTTTTTCGTGGTTCCGATGGTAAATTAGAAATATTGAATTTGTTGTCCATTATGGCCAAGGAGTACATGAATCATGGAAAATCCTTTTGCAAAATTCAGAAAAATCGACGCGCATTCGCACATCGGCGCGTTTGGAAGTCCGTTCAATGTCAATTTCGACGTCACGGCATTGTCCGCCCAGATGGCGGAATACAATATTGAAAAGACCATTCTCTGTCCAGCGGGAGCGACATTGAATCATGAACTGCTGGATGCATGGCATAAAATGCCTGAAAAAATCATTCCGCTGTATTGGATCAACGCCAATCTCGGCCAGCCGGCCTATGATGATTTGGAACTTTATTTGCGCGACATCGGTTTTGCAGGCGTCAAGATGCAACCGTTGTTCGACGCCTTCACGGCGGATTCGCCAGCTGTCGATCCCATCATGGAAATCGCGAAAAAATACTCCAAGCCTGTCTTCATCCATTGCGGCCATCCGCCATTCTCCCTCCCATGGCAGATTGGCCTGCTGGCGGAACGCCATCCAGACGTGCCAATCGTCATGGTCCACATGGGGCATGGCCATGGCGTCTATATCGAAGGCAGCATAAACATGGCGAAAAAATACGGCAACCTCTTCTTGGAAGTCTCTGGCATGCCGATGGGCTGCCAGATCAAAAACGCCTATGAAACGGTCGGCCATGAACGAGTCATGTTCGGCATCGACTCGCCGTTCCACCATCCCACTGTGGAGATTCAACGTGTGCTCTCCTGCGGGTTGAACGACGCTCAATTAGAAGATGTGTTCTACAACAACGCCATGAAATTCATGGGATTATGAATATTGTCAAGAGAAATATAGTCTATCAGAAAAAGCAATCCATGCGAATCTGACCACATGAGGCTCTTGCGCATGTGGTTTCTGCCTGATGACTGAAAAACTCTTTATTTCGGCAGGGTGGCGTTCATGCTTCCCTGCCGATATCCTTGCAAATCCAAAGTGACGAACTTGAAGCCAAGTCGTTTGAACTCAACTGAAACGGCCTCACGGACTTCAGCTGTAGCCAGTTTTGGAATGTCTTCTTGTGGGACTTCTATTCGTGCAAGATCGCCGTGTACTCTTACCCGTTCTTCTTTGAAGCCCTGTTCGATCAGAAACTGTTCCGCCAGTTCAATTCTGCGAAGCCCTTCCCGTGAGATTTCTTCTCCGTACACAAAACGTGAAGCCAGACATGCGTATGCAGGCTTGTTCCACGTCGGAAGATTCAATGCATGGGAAATGGCGCGAATATCCGCCTTGGCAAGACCTGCCTCCCGAAGAGGGCTTCTCACCGATAATTCCTTGGCGGCCCGCATGCCGGGCCGATAGTCTCCCATATCATCTTGATTGGAACCTTCTGCAAGATACGCTATGTTGTGCTCTGATGCAACCGTCTTGAGCGCCGTGAATATTCCTTTCTTGCAAAAATAGCATCGTTCAGGGCTGTTGTGACGATAACCTTCCTCTTGAAGCGGGTTGACTTCGCAGATGAAATGAGAGATGCCATGCAATGCACAGAATTCTTTCGCTTCACGAAGTTCTCTTTCAGGAACGGAGGCATCGATTGCCGTCACAGCAATAGCATGTTCGCCAAGTACTTGATGGGCAACAAATAGCAAAAACGTGGAATCCACTCCTGCGGAGAATGCAACAGCCACCGACCCTAAATCCCGCAGGATGTCTTTTAGTCACAGATATTTCTGCTGGAGATCATTCGGGAGAGCGCTTATATCATGGTCATTCACATTGTCCATAGTATCTCCTTATTTTGCATTTGCTAATGGACCAATCGCCTTCATGGCCTGCAACGTCTTTTCCAGCAGTTCATCGAGCGTCCATCCAAGCAAATCAGCGCCCCGTGAAATGACTTCACGTGAGCAACCTTCAGCAAAGGAGGACTGGCGGTACTTTTTGCGTACGGTTTTGAGTTCCAGATCAGCAATGTTTCGGGAAGGGAGCATAAGCGCCACCGCACCAACCAATCCTGAAAGTTCATCGACAGCATAGAGGATTTTTTCCATGCGGTGTTCTGGCTTGATATCGTTTACAATAGCGTAACCATGGCTGACCACCGCATGGATGATGCGTGGGTCGATGCCACGCTCCTGCATGATCTGTTGCTCCTTTGCACAATGCTCTTGTGGATACAATTCGAAATCCAAATCGTGAAGCAGGCCGACGACTCCCCAAAAATCCGCTTCATCGGCGTATCCCTCCTGTGCGGCAAAATAACGCATCAGCGCTTCAACCACCTCTGCATGATGGAGATGGAAAGGCTCATGGTTGAATTCTGTCAAAAGTTTCCAAGCTTCATCGCGTGTCATGATTGATCTCCTTTATTTGTTGTTTTATCAGGTTTGCCGTCGTCATGAAATCTTCCTCTCTCTTTCTGAAGATTTTTTTTGAAATGCGGTGAGTCACCGCGGACATTCCAGGCGATTTTCTCACCAATGGCGATGACACGCCAATTCAGGCAGTTGCGGCATTTTTGCGAATTCTCATCCAGACAAGGTTTGTTCTCATAAAGCTGATAATTGGGGCGGTATTCAGTATCAGTCGCATTGGGCATCATGACATTCGCGCCAGCAAGAATTCCTAATTCACGTCCACGTTCATCCAAAGCCTGAAGTGCTGTAGTAGCCGCAATGTTCACATCGTGCAGAAACAGACGTGTCACTGCAATCATCTTGAGGCCGAGCTTCAATTGATTCGCGGCGTATTCGGAAGTCAAAGCAATCCCTTTGCCAAGCGGCGTGTCGTGATGCGGCAGATATGGCCCCATGCCGATCATATCCAAATCCATCGTGTGGTAAAAGATGATATCATTCGCTAAATCATCCAATGTCTGGCCTGGCAGGCCAATCATGACACCGCTTCCCGTCTGGTAGCCCAGACGTTTGAGAACACGAAGGCATTCCATCCTCCTGTTGTGTGAATGGTCGGATGGATGAAGGCGTTCATACAACGTAGGGTTAGAAGTCTCAATACGAAGCAGATAGCGATGTGCTCCGGCCACCAGCCAACGCCGGTAAGCTTCCTCCGATTGTTCCCCTAAAGATAGAGTAATGCCAAAAGAATCGCCTCCGAACTCATGGATACGCCGAATGATTCGTTCGATAAGCTCCGTATGGGCATCGGATTCGATCTCACCTGATTGGAGCACGACGGAACCATATTCCATATCATAGCACCATTTGGCCATCCTCACGACATCATCCTCCGACAATTGGTATCTTGAAACTTTCGTATTTCCATGTCTTATACCACAGTAGTAGCAGTTTTTGGCACAGACATTTCCCATCTCCACAATTCCGCGCAAAGCGACTTTTTTGCCAAGTATACTGCATTTCAACCGATAGGCGGTTTGAAAAAGCGCATCTGTATCCTCAAGCGCGAGGAGCGAGCGCAACTCTTCATGGGAGAGTGCGAAGGGATGTTCCTGTGCCTTCACAAGGATGTTTTCTGTCGTTGGATGCGTTTTGGTTATGATGTTCATACAAATGGCATGGTCGATTTCTTGCAATATTGTCTCTCTTGGGCGGGAAACTTTTTTATTCTCTGCATAATACTACTAAATTAGTAGTATATTTTTGAGAAAACACCCATACTATATACTAAAAACCATGCATTGCAAATTAAGACTACTAGAACAGTTGTTATTTTGTCATGAAGAGTTTTTATTCATCGACTTTAAGTATAAAAAAGCGAATAATGTCCATTTATTGAAAAAATCAATACAAGAGCAATTCAATAGTGTATATGAAAATACTGTAGTTGCCTCTTTCTGTTCAGATGCTATATTATATGAATATTACTGATCTTATCATGTATTTATGGATATTATGACGATGGGCCGTCAGGAGGCAGTTTATGGAGATTGTTGAAGAAATTCTCGAGCTGAAGGCAAAGCGTAATGCGTTGATTTTGGCGCACAACTACACGCGCCCTGAAGTGCAGGACATTGCGGATTTCGTGGGGGATTCGCTGGAATTGTCTCGCAAAGCAGCGGAATGCCATGCTCCTGTAATCGTCTTCTGCGGCGTGCGTTTCATGGCGGAGACCGCTAAACTGCTCTCGCCTGAATCCATTGTGCTTCATCCGAATCCGATGGCGGGCTGCCCGATGGCGGACATGGCATCTCCAAAAGAAATACGTGAATATCGCGCTGAACATCCCGACACGCTCGTAGTCGCATACGTAAACACCACGGCGGCAACCAAGACGGAAGTCGATATCTGCTGCACAAGCGGCAATGCGGAAAAATTGGTCGCAGCCCTGCCGTCGGACAAACAACTGCTCTTCCTGCCTGACGCCAATCTTGGCGCGAACATCGCCGCCAAGCTTGGACGGCACATCGAACTCTGGCCTGGTTTCTGCCCGACACACAATAAAATTCTGCCCGAACACATCACAGAAGCACGAAAGCGTCATCCCAACGCCATCGTACTGGTCCATCCAGAATGTTATCCAGCCGTAGTGGAACTGGCTGACCATGCGCTCTCCACAGGCGGAATGCTGCGGTTCGTCCATGAATCTTCACATCAAGAATTCATCATCGGCACGGAAGGCGGCATCCTGCACCGTATGCGCAAGGAGAACCCCGGCAAGGTCTTCCATCCGCTCGACCCACCCGTGCTCTGCCCAAACATGAAAAAAATTACACTGGAAAACATTTGGACATCGCTACGTGACATGAGCCCCGTCGTGGAGTTGGATGACGACGTTCTCCGCCGCGCCCGCGCGCCGATCGACAAGATGCTGGAGGTCCGTTGATGAAAATTGCCGTCGGTTTGTCAGGCGGCGTGGATTCCTCCGTAGCCGCCGCATTGCTCTGCGAGCAGGGCCATGAAGTCATTGGAATCACCATGAGCCTTTGGCGGGAAGGACGATATCATGGCGGTTGCGGCGACGCATGTTTCGGTCCAAACGAGGCGGAGGACATCGCCGCCGCCAAGGAGCTTTGCAGCCAGTTGCATATCCCGTATCACGTTTTCGACTGCTCGGATGCGTATGAAAAAACCGTGCTGGACTATTTCCGGGAGGAATATCTTTCCGGACGGACGCCGAATCCATGTGTCCGCTGCAACGCCTCCATGAAATTCGGCCTCCTGCCTCGCCTTGCAAGGGAATCCGGACTGTCATTTGACGTATTTGCGACGGGCCATTATGCAAGAACCTGCCAACGGGATGGCGCATGGCGTCTGCTACGCGGCATTGACGAGAAGAAAGACCAGTCGTATTTCCTCTATCGCCTTAAGCAGGAGCAGCTTCAAGGAATTCTCTTTCCGCTTGGAGAGCTGCACAAGACCGACGTGCGCACGCTCGCGGCGCGTTACAGCCTGTCCGTAAAGGACAAGCCGGAGAGTCAGGATTTCTATAGCGGTGACAAAGGCGAATTGATGCAAGCTCCTCCGCGCCAAGGCAATATCGTGGATGAAACAGGGCGTGTGCTCGGAACACATCCGGGCCATTGGAATTTCACGATTGGACAGCGCAGAGGCCTTGGCATTTCTTCGACAAAACCATTGTATGTTGTCGATATCAACGCCTGCCGCAACGAAGTCGTGGTCGGCAGTACGGAAGAACTGCTGTCGAAACGTCTTGAGTTGGAGGACTGCCATTGGATTGCGGGAACACCGCCGTCTGGAATGGTCTTGGCGAAGATCCGTTCTACATCGCAACTTGTTCCGGCGCAATTTGTTGATGGCGAACTCATCTTTTCGGATGGCATCAGCGCCGCCGCCCGCGGACAGTCCGCCGTCCTCTATCGGGATGACGAAGTGTTCGGCGGCGGAATCATCCATCGCATCGTCAAGTAGGATATTTCCAGCTTTGGAAAATATTATATTGTACTATGTATGATACTATGGAAATTTACAGCATTGCCGTGAATTTACTGTAAGGCGTCAGATGAATCCGTCCTTCGGAAAAATCAAAAGAATCCTCCTGATTTTCCGTAACGACAAAACCTTCACTCAAGCCAAACATCTTCATCGCTTCGCGTAACCCATTGAATTCCCGATCCATATCATCTTGCGTTACAGATGTGCAGGCTTGTACCGCCATACAGACTGCATGGCGGTCGCTGACAATAAAATCGCATTCTCCCTTTCCATTGAAATAATTGATATTCCTGTAATGTCTGCGAAGGGCAAGGAACACCATGTTTTCAAAACGCATCTCGTCGTTTGGAATGCGTCTTGAGGAAATGGCGTATTCCAGCCCTGTGTCGATGCAATAGACTTTGCGTGGATTCAACAGCTTTTTTTTCTCTGAATCGCTAAATATGGGGATGAAAAAGAACAGAAAAGCTTTTTCAAGCCAGTCACACCATTGGACAACGGTGGAGGCGCAAGAAACGGACAATGACTCAAGCAATTTGGAAGCGGTAAAACGACAGCCAACGTTTTCAATCAAATAAGCTGACAGATGCTTTACGGCTTGAACTTCACGAATGCCATTGTGCACGATGACGTCTCGATAGACGATGTCATCGTACAGTTCCCAGAAAATGCTTTCATCCATCACTTGCAGATAACGTGGAAAACCGCCTTGCCGCATATACGCCTGTGTGCTTTCAGGTCCCGCCGATTGATGAGTGAAAGTCAGATATTCCTGATAATCAAAAGGAAACAGTTCACGAGAGATATGCCGTCCCGTTAATTTCGTTCCCAGTTCGCCTTCCAGCAAAGAGGCATTGGAGCCCGTCAAGCATATTTTATAGCCTTCGTCAAGCTTCTGGCGAATATAATACTCCCAACCATTGAACTGATCCACCTCATCAAAAAAAAGGTTATGGGTACGGGACTCTTCTATCAGCGAATCGAGACGGCCTGTGTCACGTAGCTCCAGAGACGTCAATTGTGGCGATTCAAAATTCAGAAAGAACCAGTCTTCGCCTAAATCTCGCATCCGTTGTGTCAACAGTGTGCTTTTGCCGCAACGACGCACTCCCGTTATATCCAAAGCATGGGACGACAACAATCCCTCGTTAAATGTCAACACCCGTTTTTGACCAACATTCCGTTGCTTTTCATACTGCCGCTGTTTGGCAATGATATTGGCAAGTTCTTCCCGTGTAATCACATCAAACCTCTTGTAATATTGATGAATAGCATTCATCTATTTAGGTGAATGCCATTCACTATAGCATGACTTAGGGTTTTTTCAAAATTTCTGGCAGTGATAACTTGGTAAGAAAATCAAAAAGCCCTGCCGTCTATTGGAAAACAATGAAAGGCAGGGCTATGAATGCAATGGTTTTGTATGGAACAGGTTAGATTAGACGCCGGAATAGGCGGAGAAGCCGCCGTCAATCGGGATGACCGTTCCGGTGACGAAGCCGGCGGCTTCGTCGCTGAGCAGCCACAGCAGGGCGCCGATCAGATCCTTCGGCTCGCCGAATTTGTTCATCGGCGTGTGGTTCAGGATCTTATGGGAGCGCGGCGTCAGGCCGCCGTCGGGTGTCGTCAGCAGGCTGCGGTTCTGATCCGTAAGGAAGAAGCCGGGGGCGATGGCGTTGACGCGGATGCCGACGGGAGCCATGTGGACGGCCAGCCACTGCGTGAAGTTGCTGACGGCGGCCTTGGCGGCGCTGTAGGCGGGGATCTTCGTCAGCGGCTTGAAGGCGTTCATGGAGGAGATGTTGATAATGCAGCCGTGGTTCTTTTCGGCCATGTCCTTCGTGAAGACCTGCGTGGGCAGCAGAGAGCCCAGGAAATTCAGGTTGAAGACGAACTGGATGCCCGTCGGATCCAGATTGTAGAAATTCTTCCCTTCGGTGGCGGTCAAGTCGGCCTTGCTCATGACTTCATTGTCCGTCGTACCCTTCGGGTTGTTGCCGCCTGCGCCGTTGAGCAGGATGTCGCACGGTCCGAACTCTTTCTTAATCAAGGCGTAAGCTTCTTCTAGGCTCGCGCGGTCCAACACGTTGCAGGCCACGCCCATGGCGGTGCCGCCAGCGGCCTTGATTTCATCGGCGACCTTGTCGGCCGCTTCTTTGCGCAAATCCAGAATGGCGACTTTCGCGCCGCATTCCGCGATGGCTTTGGACATGCCGCTGCAAAGAATGCCGCCACCGCCCGTGACGACGGCCACTTTTCCGCTCAAATCAATCTTGAAAGGCAATGACATGATGTTTCTCCTTTTGTTTGAATAGATTGGATTACAGGACTCAATGAATCAAAACGGCCTTGATGCGGCGGACACCGCGGCTGGAGCTTTCTTCTTTCAAAATCTTGAACGTGCCGAGCTGCGACGTATTCGTGGCATGCGGGCCGCCGCAGATTTCCATGGAAAAGTCGCCGATCGTGTAGAGCTTGACGACGTCGCCATATTTGGATTCGAACAGACCGATGGCGCCGCGTTTCTTCGCTTCCTCCAACGGGAGTTCTTCGCAGACGACGTCCATGTTGCGTTTGATCTGTTCGTTGACGATCTTCTCGACTTCCGCCAGCTGTTCGGGCGTCACCTTGTCCGGATGCGTGAAGTCGAAGCGGAGGCGTTCCGCCGTGATGTTGGAACCTGCCTGTTCGACGTGGTTTCCGAGCACGCGGCGCAGGGCGGCATGCAGCATATGCGTCGCCGTATGGAGCTGCGCGGTGGCTTCCGAATGGTCGGCCAGACCGCCTTTGAACTTCTGCTCGGCGCCCGCGCGGGACTGCTCCTGATGCTTTTGATAGGCCTCCTGGAAGCCCTGCTCATCAACTTTGAAGCCCTTTTCGGCTGCCATTTCCTGCGTCAGTTCCAGCGGGAAGCCATAGGTTTCATAGAGGTTGAACGCCTTGCGGCCGCTGATGATCTTGTTCTCAATGTTCGGCGGGAATTTTTCAATTAACTTGTTGAACTCCTTGATGCCGTTTTCAAGCGTCTTGCCGAACTGCTCTTCTTCGCGATTCAGTTCCGCGAAGATGAACTCTTCCTTTTCTTTGAGTTCCGGATAGAAGGGGCTGTATTCGTCAATGACGACTTTCGCGATCTTCGAAACGAACGCATCCGTAATGCCAAGCTTGCGGGCTTCGCGAATGGCGCGACGGATCAGACGGCGCAGGACATAGCCTTGATCGACGTTGGTCGGCGTGACGCCGTCGCCGATAATGAACGTGGAGGCGCGGAGATGCTCCGCCACGATGCGCGCGCTGCG
>JAGCSE010000244.1 GCA_017964325.1 Victivallales bacterium
AAACGCCCTCATTAAGGAAGGCAACAAGGAAGAAGTGCAGAAATGCCTCTCCAAGTGCTTCTCCGAACTGGACAAGGCCGCCAAGAAAGGCACCATCCACATCAACAAGGCCAACAACAAAAAGTCACGCCTCACCGCACGTGTCGCCAAAATGGCCTGATTCACTTGATGTGATTCGCCAAAACGCCTTTTAAACGGGATATTCCGAAAAAATCAAGGCATCAAGTGGATATTTCCACTTGATGCCTTAAATTTTGCCATAAAAGTCAATTACAAAACTGTCGTGGTAGCAAGGCCGTCTCGGCCTTGTCAAGGGCGGGACGCCCTTGCTACCTCCTTTTATACCTTATTAATAGTAACAGCATAGAGCTATCCACCAAACCTCCCGCGTCAAGACAAGCCAATGGACTACAGCAACCTCAACAAAAACCTCGGCCAGTTCTTCTTTGAATGGACTCAAAAGTACCTGGACAATGACGCCTTGGTGCAGCTCAATGACAAAAACGAACTACACACGGTCAGCTACCGCCAGTTGAAGGCGGACGCGGACGCCCTCTGCAACTATTTGCAGGAGAACGGCATCCAGAAAGGCGACCGCGTCGCCATGATTGCTGCCAAATGCCTGTTCCACCCACGTTTCTTCTACGCCTGCTGGACCATCGGCGCCATCGCCGTCCCAATCTGTGAAACGCTCGGCGACAAGGAGATGAGTTTCATTATCGGCGACTCCGATCCGAAAATCATCATCACGGACAAGGCGCTCAACGCGAAAGTCACCGCCAACGCAGGCGGCCGCAAGACCGTCTGTCTGGACGACATTCCGGACGGCGCGTCCCGCCAGAACGCAGCCCCCCTGCCCGGCATGGACTTCTCGCCAGAGGAAGTCGCCGCCCTTATTTACACCAGCGGCTCCACGGGCATGCCGAAAGGCGTCATGCTTTCCCATAAGAATCTGCGCACCAATGCTCTGAATGTTCTCGAACTCTTCCAGCTGCGCAAAAAGGAACGCCTCATCTCCCTCCTGCCCTATTGGCATGCCTATGCGTTGTCCATCGAAATCGTCACCATCATGTCCTGCGGTGTCACCATCGCCATCGCACGGGATATGAAGGACTTCAAGAAGAACATCGCGCGCTACCAACCGACGGCTATGATCGTCGTGCCGCGAATCATCGAACTGTTCAAAGCGTCCATCGACAAGAAAATCGAAGCCACGCCCGAATCGAAGCGAAAGCTTATCGACAAGGCAATCTACAACGCCTCCCGCATCTTCACCGCCCGTCCGCGTTTGGACGGCGGCATCCTCCGTATCTTCACACACCACACCTTCTACGATCCGTTGGTCTTCAGCAAATTCCGCCAGGCCTTCGGTGGCAAGCTCCGCTTCATCGTCTGCGGCGGCGCGCCGTTGGATTTGGAACTCCAGATTTTCTTCAAGTATTTGGGAATACCGCTCTTGCAGGGGTATGGCCTCTCGGAAGCCTCTCCTATCGTCTCCACGAATCTGATGGAGGATCATCTGCTTGGTTCCATCGGGAAGCCTCTCCCGTGGCTCATGCCCGAAAACGGCGGCGACTATACCTTTAAAGATGAAGAAGGCCATATCGGCAAAGACGTCCATGGACAGCTTCTCGTCAAGGGAAATTGCGTCATGAAAGGATATTGGAACCATACGGACGCTTCCGCCAAATCCTTTGAAGACGGCTGGCTGAACACGGGCGACGTCGCCTACCAGAAGGAAGGCTACCTCTTCATTGAAGGCCGCAAAGGCAACATGATCGTTTTGATCGGCGGTGAAAAGCTCCATCCGGAACATGTCGAAGACGCCGTCAAGAATTCTCCGCTCATCACGGAAGCCATGGTCATCGGTGAAAAATGCAAGAACGTCTATGTGCTGGCGAATGTCAGTAAAGATTTGTCCAGAGGACTTTCCGCCGATGAACTCCACAAGAAACTGAAGGAGGAAATCCAGCGGACGACCACCCATCTGGCTCCCTACCAGAAGCCGAAGGACGTGCTTGTCCTGCCCGATTTCACCATGGAGGACAGCACCCTCACCGCCACGATGAAAATCCGCCGCTACAAGATCCAGGAGCTCTACGGCGACAAGATAGAGGAATTCCTCAAGGCCAACGGAGAGGAAATCGCCACGAAACATGAAGTCGGCATCGCCTCCTCGAAGGTCTTTGAATCTCTGGCGGACATGCACATTGGATCCAACTAATTTTCAATGCATAATTCATAAAGGACACGGCATGGCTACGAAACAGAAGACCGATTTGGAAGTGACTTTGGCCCGCGTTCAGATGCCCTCCCTCGGCAAGACGGGCACCCATCAGCATGTCGTCACCGTCGAACTCATCTATCCGCGAATTGGCGTCGCGTCGAAATCATCCGCCAAAACCGTCGTCCTTAAGAATGGCGTATGCGAGGCCGATCGCCTACCATGGACGCGGAAAATCTGCTTCAAGGAGTCCGTCGAAGGCAGTTTTGGCGTGCATGTCACGATTTCAGAGAGACTTAGCGCCACGCAGATGCGCAAGGTGATGCGATTCATCGCAGGGAAGTCGCTCGACATCGGGGCGGATGCCGTGGAAGATGCCATTCCAATGCCAGTCGTCGATGAAATCGCCGTCCAACCGCTCATCTATCTTTCCAAACAGCTGCTGACAACGACACAGGCGAAAATCATCGCGGAAGGCTATCTGGATTTGAAGGCCGCGCAGTTTTCCGACACGCCGTCGCTCATCAGCGTCCCCCTGCTCTCCTGCCGCAAGATCGCCCTCAACGGAAAGCAGATTCTGAAGGAAAACGATCCGGACGGCTCCGTGGAACTCTCTGCCGTCGCCATTTAAATAA
>JAGCSE010000245.1 GCA_017964325.1 Victivallales bacterium
CATCTTTAATAAGATGGGAATCGATACAAAGTCGGTGCTCGAAGCCGCCGGAACGAAGTGGAATTTCTTAAAGTTCACGCCCGGCCTTGTCGGCGGGCCCTGCATCGGCGTCGATCCTTATTATCTGACGTACAAGGCGGAGATGCTGGGCTACCACAGCCAGATCATCCTGGCGGGACGGCGCATCAACGACGACATGGGCAAGTATGTCGCGGAGAGCTGCGTGAAGAATCTGATCAAGGCCGAGAAGCACGTCAAGAACGCGAAGGTCGCGATCCTCGGCTTCACGTTCAAGGAGAACTGCCCCGACACGCGCAACAGCAAGGTGTTCGACATCGTGAAGGAGTTGCGCGAATACGGCATCGAGCCCGTCATCGCCGACCCGACGGCGGACGCCACGGAGGCGAAGCGGCTGTATGGCGTCGATTTTGTGGATATTGGCAGTATCAAAGGGATGGACGCAGTCATTCTGGCTGTGGCGCACACGGCATTTGAGTCGTTCACAACGGAGAGCATGGGCGCGTTGTTTGGTGATGGTAAGAAGGTACTGCTGGACATCAAGGGGCTGCTTTCGCGGGAGGAATTTGAAAAGGCTGGTTATCTCTATTGGAGATTCTGAACAATGCTGAATTATTCGTGGCGCCCCCCGCGCGCTATGCCAGATGGGGATTCCACCGCAGGCTGCGCACCGCTCCGGGCGCTTGCCGGCGGTTACGCAAGATTATCGCACTCCGTGCGATGTCGCTCCGTGAGGGAATTCCATTGCTGGACAACGACACCGCTCTGGACGCTTGCATGGGGGGTGACATGAGACATGAGACGAGAGCGAGAGACGTTAGACGATGAGACGTTGGACGGGAGGCTGAAAGGGCGTCATGGCGATGCCATGGCGCGGTTTGACATGAGACATGAGACATGAGACGAGAGCAAAAGATGTTAGACGATAAGACGTTGGACAGGAGGCTGAAAGGGGCGTCATGGCGATGCCATGGCGCGGTTTGACATGAGACATGAGACGAGAGACGAGAGCAAAAGACGTTAGACGATAAGACATTAGACGGGAGACGATTAGACAATTAGACAGTAGGAAAATCGTTACGAAAAAACAAGAAAAATAAACAATAGTAGTACGAAAAGTACAAAATTTGGACAAATGACTGCCGTCGTTTGGCGCGAGAGCGCCATTCGGCGGCAGTTTTGTTTTTGTGCTTGAAGGGTTGTCACACAACGGATGGGATATTTGCCAAATGGAATTGTATTTATATATTAAGATAAAAATATATCATTATCTATTGACTTTTATAAGAAAAAATCATGAAATACATCAATACCAGCACGTTTAATTTCCCAAGAATCATTGGAAATGACTTTTTGTACATTGACAAGACTGCATATGTCTGGAAGCTGGTGAGTGGCAGGAAGGACGAGTTTTTATTGACGCGTCCACGCAGGTTCGGGAAGTCGCTGCTGGTTTCGACGCTGAAGGCTTTGTTTCAAGGACGTCGAGAGCTGTTCAAAGGGCTGGCCATCGACAAGATGGACTACGACTGGAGGCAATATCCCGTCATCCATCTGGACTTCGGTGCATGCATGGCCTCCACGAAAGAGGAGCTGGAGGACTTTTTGAGGCGGCGGCTTGCGGAATGCGCGGCTGAACACGAAATCATGCTGGAGGCCACCAATTCGCAGGAGCTTTTCATCGAGCTGATCATCAAGCTGGCCAGAGGCGCGCAAGTTGTGGTGTTGGTCGATGAATACGACAAGCCGATCCTCGGCAACATCGACAACAAGGGGTGTCGGGATGGCATGCTGTCGGTTCTCAAGGGCTTCTACGGCGTCATCAAGACATACGAGGGCCTTATCCGCTTCGCGTTCATCACGGGCGTGAGCAAGTTCTCGCACGTGTCGCTGTTCTCGGACCTGAACAACCTGACGGACATCACGCTCAGTCCCGAGTACGCGGGGATGCTGGGTTTCACGGAGGCGGAGATACGCGAGTATTTCGCGGACCGCATCCCGCTTGCGGCCAAGGCGAGGGGGAAGACGGGGGAGCAGGTGGTGGCCGACATCCTGAGATGGTACGACGGCTACCGTTTCTCCGCAGCAGGGACGCATGTCTGCAACCCGGTCTCGCTGTCGAAATTCTTCTCGAACGACTACGTTCTGGACAACTACTGGGACGACACGGGGACGCCTGGCTTCCTCGTGAGGCTGTCCCGCGACAGGGGCTACGACTACGAGGCCGCGTTGGACGAATGGTACGGCCGGGGCGTGTTCTCCGCCTACGATCTGGACCGGCTGGACATAACGGGGCTGTTGTGGCAGACGGGCTACCTGACCATCCGGGATGTGCGGCAGGGGCGGCGCGGGCTCCAGTACCGCCTGGGCTTCCCCGACAAGGAGGTCGCGGACACGTTCAGCATGCGCCTTCTGGAATTTTACGGAAATTTGCCCAACGGGACGGGCGACACGCTGGTGGATTCCTTTGCGGACGCCATCGCCGCGGACGACCTGCCCGGCTTCATGAAGCTCTTCCAGTCGTTCCTCGCGAACATCCCCTATGGCATCCACCTGCCGTACGAGAAGTACTACCAGACAATTTTCTTCAGCGTCTTCAAGCTGATCGGGGCGAGCATCGAGGCGGAGTCCTGCACGAACGAAGGACGCATCGACGCGTACATCCGCACGGCGAAGTCGGTGTATATTTTCGAATTCAAGCTGGACAAGACGGCTGGGAAGGCGGTCGGGCAGATCATCGACCGCCGCTACTATGAGAAATTCCGGGGCTCAGGCCAGCCGATTGTCATGGTCGGCGTGAATTTCGACTCGGAAAGGGGGCGGATTGACGGCTGGACGGTGCTTGATGCCTAATGCGTCGTTGCGGGCCGGAGGTTTAGCGCGTAGCCGCGGAGGGGGGGGAAAAACGCAAAAGACATGGAGCGGTCAAGCCGCAGCCAATTATGTTTCGCGTCCCACGTCAAACCGCGTGGCGGCGACGCCATTACGCCCTCCTGCGGGGGAAGGGAAGGCAATCATGATCGCCTTTTTGGGAGGGGGCGCGAGACGTGAGACGTGAGACGAGCGGAGACGATAGACGGCAAGACGTTAAGGCGACGGGAGACGATTAGACAGTAGGAAATTTAGACAAAAGGCTGCCGCCGTTTGGCCCGGGAGTGCCATTCGGCGGCAGTTTTTGTTTGGGAATGGAAATGAAGATTAAATCATGAAAAAATCATATAAATAACATCAAGAAAATCATAGTAAAATATGAAAATACATAATTTAAAATAATGAATATTATATTCTAAAATGCTTGAAAATAAAATATTATATAAATTAAATCATAATAATCATGAAAATATTATTATAAAATCATACATGATTTATTATTATCGTGTATGATTTTATTGAAGATATGTATGAAATGCGAGGCAAAAGGGAGAGGGGAGGCAAGAGAGGCAAGAGGCAAGATAAGAAACATGAAGCGGTTATGACTGCACCAAACAAAATCACTTTGCTTCCTTGCGGGAGCTTGGCTGGGGGGAAGTGTGGTTTTGCACTCCGTACGATGGCGTTTTACAGCTTCCGTAACCTATCCTCTTGTGGAACAGAGCATTAAGCATTAAGCATTAAGCATTAAGCATTAAGCATTAAGCATTAAGCATTAAGCATTAAGCATTAGTTTTTTAAGAAATTGGCCTGTGTAGGATTTCTTGTTTTTTGCGACTTCTTCGGGAGTGCCTTGGGCGACGACGGTGCCCCCCATGCTGCCGCCTTCGGGGCCGAGGTCGATGATGTGGTCGGCAACTTTGATGACATCCAGATTGTGTTCGATGACGAGAATCGTATTGCCTTGGTCACGAAGAGTCTGTAGGACTGCGAGAAGCTGCTCGATGTCCGCGACATGAAGACCGGTGGTCGGTTCATCCAAAATGTATAAGGTATGTCCGACAGGACGTCTGGCGAGTTCGGTGGCGAGTTTGACGCGCTGCGCCTCGCCGCCGGAAAGTGTCGTGGCGGGCTGTCCGAGATGGATGTAGCCGAGGCCGACGTTCTTAAGCGTGTCCAGGCGTGATTTGATTTTTGGAATGGCGGAGAAGACATCGCAGGCCTGGTTGACGGTCAATTCGAGGACTTCGTAAATGTTAAGCCCTTTATAGCGGACATTTAGGGTTTCATGGTTGTAGCGCATGCCATGGCACTGTTCACAGGGGACATAGATGTCGGGAAGGAACTGCATTTCGATTTTGCGGATGCCGTCGCCATGGCATTCTTCGCAACGTCCGCCTTTGACATTGAAGGAGAAACGGCCTGGACCATAGCCGCGGATTTTGGCGTCTGCCGTCATGGCGAAAATCTGGCGGATGGTGTCGAAAAGTCCTGTATAAGTTGCTGGATTGGAACGAGGAGTGCGACCTATTGGCGACTGGTCGATGACAATCATTTTGTCGATGTGCTCCAATCCTTCAATGGAGTCGTATTTGCCTGGTTCTTCGGTCTTTATGCCGAGTTTTTTGTTGATGGCGCGGTTGAGGATACGGTTGACGAGGGTAGATTTTCCGGAGCCCGAAACGCCTGTCACGCAGGTGAATGTGCCGAGCGGGATGGTAACGTCGATATGCTTCAGATTGTTTTCCGCCGCCCCGCGGACTGTGAGGAAATTGCCGTTGCCTTTCAGACGTTTAGAAGGTATTGGAATGGCGCGAGTTCCAGCAAGAAATTGTCCTGTGATGGAATTCTTGCAGGCTTGAACTTGAGCGGGTGTTCCCGCGATGACGAGCTGGCCGCCGTGTTCACCGGCGGCGGGGCCAAGATCAACGAGGAAATCGGCGGCACGCATGGTGTCGAGGTCGTGTTCGACGACGATGACCGTGTTGCCGAGGTCGCGGAGCCGTGTCAAGGTGGCGATCAGTTTGTCGTTGTCACGCTGATGGAGGCCTATGCTCGGTTCGTCCAGAATGTAGAGGACGCCGACGAGTCCAGAGCCAATTTGGGAGGCGAGACGGATGCGTTGCGCTTCGCCGCCAGAGAGCGAACCGGACTCGCGGTTGAGTGTCAAGTAATTGAGTCCAACTGACTTGAGGAAGCCCAAACGTGCGGAGATTTCCTTGACAAGATCTGTTGCGATGGTCTTCTGGCTGCCTTGTAGGTTCAAGTTTTGGATGAAATTGAAGGCATCGTCGATGGAGAGGGAGCAGAACTGGTTGATGTTCAGATCGTTGATGGTGACGGCGAGATATTCGGGCTTGAGTCGTGCGCCGTTGCAGACAGGGCATTTAACGAACGTCATCTGCTCTTGGAGGCGTTCGCGGACATCGTCGGACTCACTTTCCTCGAAACGTCGGAGGAGGTTAGGGATGATGCCTTCGAAGGGCTTGCGCCATTCGTGGAGGCGACCGTGCATATAGGCGTCGAAAATGACGATTTCGCTTCCTGAACCATAGAGGAGGATTTGGCGCGTGGCTTCCGGAATGTCTTTCCATGGAGTCGTCAGAGAGAAGCCATATTGCTTGGCGAGGCAACGTAAGTAGTGATTGTAGAGGAGAATCTGGCGATGACCGCCGCGCCGCCAAAGCGGAATGGCACCGTCTTTTATGGAGAGTGTCGGATCTGGAATGACGGCTTCAGGCAGGAAGACGAGCTTGGCTCCGATGCCATCGCATTCGGGGCACGCGCCGAAGGGGCTGTTGAAGGAGAAATTGCGCGGGAGGAGTTCGCCGAAGGAGACACCGCAGTGGACGCAGGCCAGATGTTCGGAGAGCTGTTCCTCACGCCAGCCGTTGGCGGCGGTTGGGTCTTCGACGAGCAGATTGAGGATGCCGTCGCCCCTTTTGAGGGCAAGTTCAACGGAATCCGTCAAGCGTGTGCCGTTTGTCTTTCCTGTGACAAGTCGGTCCACAACGGCTTCGATAGTGTGGCGTTTTGTCTTGGCGATTTTGAAATTGTCGTCCAACGATTTGATTTCGCCGTCAAGCCTGATGCGAACGAAGCCGTCTTTGCGGATGGTTTCGATGATTTCGGCGTGTTCGCCCTTTCGTCCATTGACGTATGGCGCGAGAATCATGATTTTCAGGCCAGGGGGGAGGGCTTCGATCTTGCGGCAGATGGCGTCCGCTGATTGTGGATGGATGACACGCCCGCAGTGCGGGCAGTGTGGCGTGCCGACATGGGCGTACAGAAGTCGCAGATAGTCATATATTTCTGTTGTCGTCGCGACGATGGAACGCGGGGAGCTGGAGGCCGTGCGCTGTTCGATGGCGATGGCGGGGGAGAGTCCTTCGATATGATCAACCTGCGGCTTCTGCATACGGTCGAGAAACATTCTGGCGTATGCGGAAAGCGATTCGACGTAGCGGCGTTGGCCTTCCGCATAGAGTGTGTCGAAGGCGAGGGATGACTTGCCGGAGCCGCTGAGGCCCGTGATGACGGTCAGTGAATCGCGTGGAATCGAGAGGTTGAAGCCTTTGAGGTTATGCTGTCTGGCTCCGAATATTTTGATGAAGTCTGGCATGGTGGTATGAAAAGTGAAAGTAAACCACAGATTACCTGGCGCGGCCTTTGGCCGCAACCAAAACGATCAATATGGTCTCTTTGTCTAGGCGTCTTACGTTAAGACATAAGACGGAAGACGATTAGACGATTAGACAGCAGGAAAATCTTTGCGAAAAAACAAGAAAATGAATGATAGTAGTACAGATTTAACAGATTTTTTCATAGAAAGCCTAACTGCTTTCGGTCAACCACTTGTAGAGTAAAAAGCCAAAAGCTAAAAGCAAAGGCCATAATCCACTAACCACTAATTACCCATCACTAAGACCGCCGAGGCGGTTATTGGTGGTTCGGCGGTTGGGGAAAGCCAGGGCTATCCATTTTATATGGCTATAAAAGATGATATGTCTGCCACACTGCTATGTGGTTCTTGTGATTTGATAGAGGACGAGCGTCATGACAATCAAGATGATGATGACCATGGCGATCAATGTCACCATGAGGATGTAGCCGCCGCGGGAGACCGATGATTTTTGGTGCAATTTGGCTTGTGCAATGGCACTGGCGGAGTGCGTTTGCATACGATAGGCGTCAACTAGCGTGACGGACGTTTCCGCCATGGTGATGACATCACCTGCCTTGATTTGTACGGGGTCATTGCCGAGGATTTCCTCTCCGTTGAGGTAGCTCGGGTTGTCCTGTGCTACTGGCTTGAAAGTGATTCTGTCCGTTAACACATTGATATATCCATGGACACGAGATACATCGGGTGCGCGGACGGTGATGTAGTTGTCATTGGAGGCGCCGATGGAGTTCAATCCAGGCCAGAGGACGGCGCGTTTCTGGCCGTTTTCCGTTTCGATGTCCCACGTGATGTCGTATGCGGAGGGCTTGGCCGTCGGCCCATAGCAGAGGAAGAGCTTGGTGAAGCGGATGACATCACCTTCCTCCAGTTCGGTGGTGACGAATTTTTCGCCTGATTTGAACATGCCGAAACGGCTTTTGTTGGTGACCGTCCATTTGGTGAGCATTCGTTCGAGGACGAGATGCTCGCGGCTGACGGTCGTGTCAACGAGTCCTTTGAGGCTGACGTTGCATTTGGAAGACCTCCCGATGGTGATGACGGGGCCCATGGTGTTGGTGTCAAACGTCGTCAGCAGGTCGCCCTGCGAGTTATAGATTCGGCATTCAGTCATAATGCAAACCGTTTGAATTATTTAAGAATGAGGGTGACTTTGATGGGGCGGTGGTCGGAGGCTTCGGTCTCTTCGATGACTTTGATTTCCTTGACTTCCCATGCTTGTTTGGGGAAGGTGAAACAGTGGTCGATGGAGACGCGCGGCTTGCGGGCATTGAATGTTGGCTGCGGCTTGTCTCCCCATGCGGGGTCCCATGTTTCGGTGAAAGCCTTGTATGGGGCGGAGTTCGGATAGCAGTTCATGTCTCCGACAAGGATGGCGGGCATATTGATTTCCTTGACCCATTCCGCGATGAGACCTGTTGATTTTACGCGGTTTTCATCGTTGAGGTCAAGATGTGTGCACGCGAACACAAAGGGACGGCCCTGTGCGCTTTTCGCCTGGACGGCAATCATGCAGCGAGGCTCCGCGCCGGGAAGCGGAAGATGCTTGACGACAACGGCTTCTGAGTCTTTTGCGATGATGGCGTTGCCATACGCGCCGCCAGTCAGCGGGATGGATTTGCCGAAAAACGGCTTGTAGCCGGTCAGTTCGCCGAGAATTGTCGCTTCGTCGATTTTGCCTGAACGTTTGACTTTTACATCGACTTCCTGGAAGGCGACTAGATCGGGATTTTCGCGTTTGACGATGTCCGCGATGCGCTGTAAATCCAGTTTGCCATCAAGTCCTTCGCCATGGTGGATGTTGTAGGAGATTATGGTAATAGTGTCATTCATAGCTACTTGTGCTGTAAGGGTTAATGAAAGGATAAGGATAGCAGTGAGAACGTGGCGCATGGTTGTCAGACGCTGTATTTTTCAAATTCCGCTTGGATTTGGTTCTTGATGAACTCGACCATGCCATCTAAGGCGATGAGCTGGAAATTCTTGCCGTCTTCGCGATGTTTGAATTCCGCTTGGTTGTTGGCGATGGTCTTGGGGGAGACGGTGATGCGGAGGGGGACGCCGATGAGGTCTGCATCCGCGAACGCGAAGCCCGCCTTTTCGCCACGGTCGTCGTAGAGGACGTCGATTCCAGCGGCGGTCAAATCGTCGTAGAGCTTCTGGCAGGTTTCCTGGACGGCGGGCTGGTTGTGGTTGAGGCCGATGAGATGGACTTGGAACGGGGCGATGGTGATTGGCCAGACGGGGCCGTAGTCGTCATGGCACTGTTCGACGACGGCGGCCATGGCGCGCCCGACTCCGATGCCGTAGCAGCCCATGATCATGGGCTTGGTCTTGCCGTCAGCATCCAAATACTTGCAATTCATTGGTTCGGAATATTTTGTGCCAAGCTGGAAAATGTTTCCGACTTCGATTCCCTTGAGCATCTGGAGGGGCTGTCCCGTGACGGGGCAGGGGTCGCCTTCGCGGACGGTGGCGATGTCATCGATGATGATTTTCGCTTTGGCGTCTTCTGGCACGTCGCGGTCGTAGTTGAAATTGAGGCAATGGACATCCTTCTTGTTTGCGCCGACTACGAGATTGGAGGATTCGGCTGCGGAGTGGTCGAGGACGATGCGGATCTTGTCCGTCGGTCGGATGCCGAGGATGGAGGCGAATCCGGGGACGGCTCCCGCATCTTCAATCAAGGCGTCATTGGCGAATTCGATTTCGGGCGACTGCGTGATTTTCTTGAGCTTGGCTTCATTGATTTCGAGGTCCCCGCGGATGCAGGCGAAAATGAGCGATCCGTCAAAATGTTTGTAGAAGACTGCCTTGCAGGTATTTTCAGCTTTGATGCCGAGGAATTTCGCAAGATCGTCGATGGTCTTGCAGTTAGGCGTTTCGACTTCTTCGAGTGGTTTCGGAGGTTCTTTGACGTAGTTGAGGCGGGAGGTCGCGATTTCGCGGTTCGCCTTGTATTCGCCGTTGGGGGAGACGAAGATGGTGTCTTCGCCGCAGTCCGCGATGGCCATGAATTCATGGGAGATTGCACCGCCGATCATGCCGGAGTCCGAAAGGATGGAGAGGCAGCGTTTCAGTCCTATCCGCTTGAAAATACGCGTGTAAGCCTCATGCTCCTTTGCATAGTGTTCTTCGAGGGAGGCTTGTGACGTATGGAAGGAATATGCGTCCTTCATGATGAATTCGCGGACGCGGATGAGACCTGCGCGGGGGCGGGCTTCATCGCGATATTTCGTCTGAATCTGATACAGCATCGTCGGAAGTTGCTTGTATGAAGTCAGTTCCGTTCGAGCGACCTGCACGACGGCCTCTTCGTGGGTCATGCCGAGAATCATCGGTTTGCCGTTGCGGTCCGAGAAGCGGAGAAGCTCCTGCCCGACCTTTTCGTAACGGCCGCTTTCCTGCCACAGTTCAGCGGGAAGGACGACGGGCATCTGGATTTCCTGTCCGCCGATGCGGTTCATTTCTTCGCGGATGATGGCCTTGATTTTGTCTGTGATTTTATATCCGAGCGGAAGCAGCGTGAAGAGGCCGGTTGAGACGGGGCGGCAGTAGCCGCCACGGATGAGGAAGATATGGGAAATGGTTTGAGCGTCTCTGGGCGCTTCTTTCAGGCGTTGTCCGACGAGTTGGGAGAGTTTCATGGTTCTATGGAGCGATGATGGATCGAGAGGTCTGTTTTGTTATTCAAAAACACAAATATTCTACAATAAAATATAATGTAAGTTTTCCATTAAACAAGTTTTCAAATTGACGGTTCAAGCATGGAGGTTCGAATCGTTGTGGTCATAAAAGGATTTTGACGGAAATAATAGGCAGATTTTCATGGAAAGATTATATTATTGATTTGCGTCACGAAGGAATATGCAGGATGTGTGTCGCATCGGATGATTTAGGAGATGTCATGTTTAATACCATAGAAGAATTGACAGTTGATCTCGCCGCTGGCAAAATGATTGTGCTGACGGACGATGAGAATCGCGAAAACGAAGGCGATTTGATCATGGCCGCGGAGAAAATCACGCCCGAGGCGGTCAATTTCATGGTGACACACGCCCGTGGCCTCGTGTGCTCTCCGATGACACGCGAACGCGCTTTGGAGCTTGGCTTGCATGAAATGACTCGCAATACGGATCCGCTTGGCACGTGCTTTACCGTAAGCGTCGATGCGAACGAGGGGACGACGACGGGTATTTCAGCATTTGACCGTGCCAAGACGTTGGCCAGCCTGGCCGATCCTCGTTGCATGGCGATGGCGTTCCATTCGCCTGGTCATGTGTTTCCGCTTATCGCCCGCGACGGTGGCGTGCTGGTTCGGGCGGGGCATACGGAGGCGGCGGTCGATTTGATGCGGCTTGCGGGATTGATGCCTAACGGCGTCATCTGCGAGATTCTGAATGAAGATGGCACGATGGCGCGGTTGCCGCAATTGGAAGTTTTTTGTGAGAAATGGGGGCTGAAAATCGGCAATGTGGCGAGTTTGATTGAATATAGGCGGCGGACGGAGAGTTTGGTGGAACGCGTTGAAAGTGTCAAACTGCCAACGATTTATGGTGAATTTGACCTGCATTGCTTCGTGTCGAAGCACGACGGTCGCGAACATTTGGCCTTGGTCTATGGCGATGTCTCTGGAAAAGAGGATGTTCTGACACGCGTTCACAGCGAATGTTTGACGGGCGACGTGTTTCATTCGCTTCGTTGCGATTGTGGCCAGCAGTTGGATGCGGCGATGAAGCGGATTGTCGCAAATGGCAGCGGCGTCATTGTCTATATGCGGCAGGAGGGGCGTGGCATTGGTCTTGCCAACAAACTGCATGCGTACCACTTGCAGGAGCGTGGGCTGGATACGGTCGATGCGAACCTGCGGCTTGGTTTTGCGGCGGATTTGCGTGAGTACGGCATCGGTGCGCAGATTCTGAAGAATTTGGGTGTCAAGAGCATACGGATATTGACGAATAATCCGAAGAAATTGGTTGGGCTGGAAGGCCAC
>JAGCSE010000246.1 GCA_017964325.1 Victivallales bacterium
ACTGTCTAATCGTCTCCCGTCTAACGTCTTGTCGTCTATCGTCTCCGCTCGTCTCGCGTCTCTCGTCTCACGCCCTCCCCAAAGCAATCCTGATTGCTTCCCCTCCCTCAGCAGGAGGGCGCAATGGCGCCGCCATCATGCAGTTTGACATGAGACGCGAGACATGAGACGTGAGCAAAGACGTAAGACGCCTAGACAAAGAGATCATATTGATCGTTTTGGTTGCGGCCTTGGCCGCTCTAAGTTTTCTGTGGTGCCCTAAATCAAAAATGCAGAAGATTCTCCTTGAATACATCGACAATGTCGCCCAGTTGCATTCGGACATTTGAAGGGGTATATTGAAAGTGCAGCGTGATTTCCATTTGAAGCCTTTTTCATTTTGTTTGTCTCTCCATCTATCAATATAATGGAAAAGAAAAGGCTTCTTCTTCAAATCCAAGTCTTGTTTTCACCAAAACTCGGCTTGGTCTCTTCTCTGCAATGCCACCAATAGTACGTAGAATCATTGTCATTTGAATCTGATGGAAGCCAAATATGAAAAAAGCCGCATGGATATTCTTCTGTTTCGTGTCCTTCTTGCTGGCGGAGACTCCTGTCATCGTCCCGAATCTCGACTTTGAACAGCAACTCGCCAAATGGGATAACCGCAACAATATGGCGACGGTGGAAAAAACGGCAGCTCGCACTGGGGAATTCGGCCTGCGAATCCATGACGATTCGGATCAAAATGGCTCCAATATCTATTCGGAGAGCTTCACCGTCACGCCAGGCATCGGCTACAGGCTAGATTTCTGGGCGAAAAAACTGGATGTGAATTCAAGCGGAACAAGCGTCTATATTCGTGTTTTCGACAAAAATGACAAACAACTTTCCCAAGAGAAAACTCGCGGCGAAATCGTCATCATGATGGAAGACTCCATCAAATGGACGAAAAACGCCCTCTATTTCATCGCACCAAGAGACGCGGCATTCGCGCGCATCTGGATCCATTCCGCCAATGCCGCCATCACGGACGACGCCATCGACGATTTGCAAGTCTTTGAACTAACAACAGAAGAGACGAAAAAAATCCCGCGGCTCTTCCGCACGGACTTCCCGCCGCCCGCTCCAGCCCGCGTCAACGAAATCTATGAAATGCTGTCGGACAAGCCGCAGGGCCTCGGCTATCCTGTCGCACGCCGCGACAAGTGGGATCACCTTCCCAATCCGAACGGTGCAGACAAAATCATCAAACGGGCGGAACAATACATGCCGCATGAGCCGCCCGAACTGAAGGAAGAAGAGTATCTTTTGTATAATAAGACCGGCGACCGCAAGACCTACGAACGCCCCTATTTCCAACGGAAATCGAGACTTTTCACGTTCGCCGTCGCGGAGGCTCTTGAAAACAAAGGCCGTTTCATGCCCGCCCTCGAACGCGAAATCAACGCGATTCTGAACGAAAAGAGCTGGGTGCTGCCCGCCCATGACAGCGGCTTGACAAATTTCAACCAAACGCGTTTCTACGCAGACCTTTTCGCATCCGAACGCGCTTCGGATCTTGCGACCATTGACTGGTGGTATCAAGACCGTCTCAAGCCGGAGATGCGCGCCGCCATCCGTCGCGAAATCTTCCGCCGTACGGTCGATCCATACATTAAATCCATCCGCACGGGCGACACGTTCGGCCATGGCTGGATGTTCGGCAACGGCAATTGGACCGCCGTCTGCACAGGCAACATGGTCAACTGCATCCTCACCATCGTTGAAGACCGGATGACACGTGCGGAAGTCCTTGCCGCAACGGAATTTTCAGACAAGACTTTCCTTTCCGGCTTCACGCCGGACGGCTACTGCAACGAAGGCCTCGGCTACTGGGGCTACGGCTTCGGCCACTATCTCGCCATGGGCGAACACATCCTCCAGGCCACGAACGGCAAGATGAACATCTTCGAAGGATATCCGAACATCGAAAATGTCGCCGCCTTCGCGAAGAACATCCAGATACAGGACGGCATCGCCCCCGCGTTCGCGGACTGCGGCGTTGGTGCACGCCCCGCACCCGCGCATCTCGTCATCATCCAACGCCATTGGCCGCAGTCACTTAGCAAGCAGGTCAAGCCTGACAACGTTTTGGACTGCGGCTTCCCGTTCATGCCGCTCGTCGCCTTCAGCGATGAATCCGAATATCTGAAGAAGCTTCCGGAAGACGCACCCTACCCTATCCGCTCCGAATTTCCAGATTCCGGCATCTACATCTTCCGCCATACAGACGCGGACGGAAAAATCTTCGGTGCGGCCATCAAGGGCGGACACAACGCAGAACACCACAACCACAACGACGTCGGCTCATTCATGGTCGCATGGAACAACGACCGACTCATCGTCGATCCAGGCCCGGAAATCTATTCGCGCCAGTCATTTGGAAGGGAGCGTTACACGTTCAGCCTGTTGAATTCCTTCGGCCATTGCGTTCCCGTAGTCGCGGGAAAATTGCAACGCACAGGACGTGCCGCGAAAGGTGTCATCCTCAAGACGGATTTCACGGACGAGCAGGACACCGTCGTCATGGACATGACATCCGCCTACAATGTGCCTGAATTGAAATCGCTCATCCGCACGTTTGTCTTCAACCGCCCGAACAAGACAATCACCGTGACGGACACCGTCGAATACACGGAACCGAAAGAGTTCAGCACGGCTCTCATCAGCCGTAGCAACGTTAAGGAATACAAGCCCGAACGGCATTTCATCTTCGGCAGTCATGAAGCCTGCCTTGACATCAACATTGCCGCCAGCGAGTCGTTCAGCGCCAAGACGGAACGGCTCGTCCTCCAGTTCGACAAGCTCGGCCCGTACCGCCTCTCCGCCACCCTGGACAAGCCTGTCCAAAAAGGTTCCATCACCTGGACAATCAAGGCGACGGAGCTGCCGACGGACCTCTTCAATTTCTACAAAACGCCGGATGTTTCGCAATACAAGACAGTTATGGACAAGGCCATTCTTGTTCAGGCAGAAGATTTCACAGATGAGAACGTTCCGACGGACGGGACAAAAGTCGTTGCAGACCCCAAAATCGGTTCGGACGGCACCGCCCTGAAGCTTTGGGACAAGGACGGTCATCGCCTCGCATGGGACGTCACCGTCCCGCAGGATGGCGCGTATCTCCTTCAGTTCAAGGCCTGCTGTGCCATTGTCGAAGGCGTGAGCCGCATCATCAAGGCAGACGGCAAAGATTACGGCTCCTTCCTCTTCCCATATACAGGAGGTTGGAGCACTGTCCAAAACGATTTCAAAGAACTCTTCCCATCCAATAACGACGGGAAACCGCCCGTTCTCAATCTCAAACGCGGAAAACACGTCATTGAAATGATCAATGAAAAAGGCGGCGGCTTGAACCTCGACTGGTTCAAACTCATCCCCATTACGAAATAAACATTAAACATTAATCATTAAAAAAAATGCCTATCTGTAAAAAATGCGGTCTTATCCTTGCGGCAAGCGACAAAGTCTGCCGCGGTTGCGGCACACCTGTCGAAGCTACGGCGCAATCAGCTCAGCCGCCGCAATTTCCGTCATCGTCCATGCCGGAATCAACTCCTTTGCCCAAACCCAGCGGCTTGACGTATTCCTCTCCGCTTTCGTCCGCGCCGCCGCCGATTCCATCGTCGCCGCAAACGCCTGCCACGCCATCATTTAACGCT
>JAGCSE010000247.1 GCA_017964325.1 Victivallales bacterium
GATCTAGAAGCTCTAGAGGATCTAGAAGCTCTAGAGGATCTAGAAGCTCTAGAGGATCTAGAAGCTCTAGAGGATCTAGAAAATCCACAAAACGCAGGTCAAGCCATGAGCATCGCCTTCCTATACTCATCCTTCCCCAAATGGAGCGAAACATTTCTGCGGCAAGACCTTGCGCTTCTTCTCGAACAAGGCCTGCCCATTCATGCCCTCTCCCTTTTCCCTGGCGACTGCGAACCACAGGCGGACTGGCCGAAAGCGGAAGTCCTTCAAAAAACAAACGTTCCGTCTGTTTTCGCAAAAACGTCACCATCCAAACGGATTTCCTTTCTTCCCAAACAAATCCGCGCATGGATTTCATTGTTGAAGCACCGCAAACTGCTTGACGCCCTTTGCCTAAGACTTAAGCAATTTGACATCAAGCACATCCATGCGGAATTCGCGGATCTTCCCGCCCTGCTCGCCGTAAAGGCCGCAAAACGTCTCAATATCTCCTACAGCGTTGGAATCCATGCTTTTGACATCCATTGTGCAAAATATCCAGCCACCACGATTTTCGGTGATGCGCGCTTCATCACAGCCTGCAATCAAGCAGCGGCAGACGCTCTCATCGCCGCCAATCCATCGCTGAAATCCAAAATCACCGTCATCCACCATGGCATTGATCTTCAAAAATGGACGTTTGACGACTGCCAGCCGCACAAACCAATCTGCAAGATCGCCTTCGTCGGCCGTCTCGTCCCCAAAAAAGGTCTGGACATTTTGATTCGCTCCCTGCCTTATCTAAAGGTGAGCGGCATCGAATTTTCTCTGGAAGTCGTTGGTTCAGGCCCACTTGAAGATGAACTAAAAGATCTCGCCAACCAACAGCAGGTTGTAGAATTCATCCACTGGCATGGCGTCCAGCCGCCAGAAAACGTCCGCGCCATCCTCCGCCAATCATCCTGCTTATGCGCACCGTCCGTCGTCGCCCCGAACGGCGATCGCGACGGCATCCCGAACACCGTTCTGGAAGCGATGGCCGTCGGCCTGCCCGTCATCGCCACGGAAGTGGGCGGAATCGCCGAAGCCTTGTCAAACGACAAAGGCTGGATGATCGATTTTCTATCTCCTTTACAGTTGGCAAACACATTGACAATGTTTGCTTCCACACCGCTCGAAGAGCGACAACGTCGCGTCCAAAACGCCCGAAATCTCATCGAGACCGACTTCGACGCCAGAAAACTTTCACGCATCCGCGCCAAACTTTTCAATGACGGCAAACTTTAGGGCGGATTCGTCCGTTATCAACAATGTTTGCCATGTTCATAAACCATATTCATTATTTTATAAAACCAACAGCAAAGCCATGCCTCCTAAACCACAAAAATCCCTCGCGGACAAAATCATCAAGGCTTCATTCATCGTCGGCATCGCCAACATCCTCCTGAAATTCACAGGACTCATCTACACAAAATGCGCGACGCATTTCCTCACCTCCGCCGAATACAGCGCCATCATCGTCATCGCCATGGGCGGCATCATCAATGAACTCTTCCTCAGCGGCGAAGAGCTCATCCGCCCCACGCTCATGACCACTTTCACAAAGGAGCTGAAAGACAAGGACGACAAGGCCGCATGGGATCTTGCCAACGTCACCATCAGCTTCCAATCCCTCATTCTGATCATCATCTGCGCAAGCATTATATGCTTTCCGGATTTTTACATCTCCGTCTTCACGCAATTGAAACCGCCTGTATTGGAACCAGTTCCACCGCCAATCGGCACGCCTGAGACAGCCGCCGAATTCATCGCCTACAAGAAACTGCTCGACAGCTACCAAATTTACAACTGCCTCCGCATCGGCCTGCCGATCATCGCCCCCGCCCTCCTTTTCCTCTCCCTCGGCACGACCACATACGTCATGCTCAACGGCTACAAGAAATTCTTCATGGCCGCCTTCGGCGACGCTTCGACGAAAATCTGCTGCATCATCGGCCTGTTTATCGGAGCCGCACTCCATCTCGGCGTCAAGGCGCTGTTCTTCGCCATCCTCATCGGAGCCGTCGCGAAAGTCGCCACCCACCTTCTCGCACTGTTCCCGAAACTTAAGTATCTGCGGCCCAGCTTCAATTGGAAGAATCCCGCCTTCCGCACCATGCTTCTTCTCATGCTGCCGCTCATCGCCGGCGTCGTCTTCGCGAAAATCCGCGACATTTTCAACAACATCTACATCCTGACGGGCGGATACATCGAAAACCAGCAGGATGTCTTGAAAGCCAACGACTTAGGTCGTAAGCTCTTCGCGACCATCCAATGGATGGTTCCCTACGCCCTCCAAATCGCCCTCTTCCCATTCCTCTGCGACCTCGCCAACAGCGAAGACAAAAAGAAGCTCGGCGAAGTCATCAGCAACTGCTGCAAAATGCTCCTCTCCATCTTCGTGCCCGCCGCCATCACCCTCGCCATCATCGGCATCCCGTTGACAGTATTGATCTTCCAAGGCGGCGAGACCAATGTGCAGGTCGCCGCTCTCGGCGGCATCTCAACCATCTGCTACTGCTTCGTCCTCCCCGCCGCCGCCATCGAAAGCGTCCTCATGCAAGGCTCCTTCGCGGAACGCAAGACCATCGCCGTCACCATCATCGGCCTGAGCACCAGTTTCATCTCCGTCATTATCAGCTACGTGTTCATCGTCCATATCGGCGTTTCACCGAAAGGAGCCCTGATGACCGTCGCCCTAGGCTTCGTCATCGCCAAATTCCTCAAGAGCATCATGCTCATCATCAATCTCCGCCGCTCTACGCCAATCTTCCCCGCCAAAGATATTTTCACCTTCCTGCCAAAACTCGTCGTTCTGGCCGCCCTCGTCGGTGTTTTTGCATTCGGAGCCTCGCGCCTTTGCGAAAAGGTCGTCCCGGACGGCCTCTCCAAAGCCATGAAGCAAGTCCAGCTCCAAGCTGAAGAACAAACAGAAGAAGCGGTGAAACCTGCAGAGAACAACACCGAAATTGCAAAAGCCTCCGAAGAAAACGCGGAAGCCATCGCTCCTGTCAAGAAAGCCAAGCTGTTCTCCAACATCAGCCGAATCCGCATCGCCATACGGATTCTCGTCACGATGGCCGCCGCCGCCGTCGCGTTCATCATCGGCTCCTTCGCCCTGAAAATCCAAGAATCAAAGCAGATGCTCGACTGGACACTCGGAAAAGCATTCGCCAAATTCCGCAAAAAAACTGCATAAACAACCGCCCACATAAAAAAATCTACACTCAAATCCAAACTTTTTGAAAATTCTTTTTATATATACAGTAAGAATTTCCTTGATTTTTCTGCAATTAATGCTAATTTTGACTATTTTCTGTGAATAATCTAAACATAAGCAAACGCTTGTGTCTAGATTGTTCGCTTTTGTCGTATATTGTCCAGTCTTATTCATTTTGACATGAAATCGGTCGCTTGGAACGCCATCAATCTAGAATTGCCTGACGAATGGGAACTGCTCCAGTTCTCAAAAAGCGCAGACAATGGAAAAATAGCGTTCGCGGACCGATATCAATTCAGATTGGAAATTGACTGGTCAACCGTCTCCGCGCCGCCGGATTTGGATCGAATGGCTTCGGACTACAAGTCCAAGCTCGCCGAAGAAGGGACGAAGGACGCGAAACTGGCTGTACATCTCCCCTGGAAAGGCATTTCCGCAAAAGACGCGGACTATTTCCTCTCCAGATATGTCAACTATTTTCCGTCCCGAAGCCTGATGCTCGAAGCGGTCTTCATCTGGCCGGACGACCTGAAGCCAAGCCCTGCGTTCGAGGGTAAAATCCTCGATTCAATCCAAGTTGCCTCCTATCAAGAAGATGCACAGCAACATTGGAAGGCTTTCGGGCTGGATTTCTACGTAAAGGACGACCACTACCTCTACGAACTGATTGCGGAGCCCGCCAAAACACAATATATGTTCAGAAGCACGGACAGGCACGAAGTCGAAACCATCGCCCGCCGCGGCATGGTCAAAGAATGGATGAAAATCCCTGTTGACCAGTGGCTTGCAAAGCAAGTTCCTAAAGAATATGAAGTCAGCGACCAGTCCGCAAGGGTCGAAAACGACCATCAGGTCTATTCGCTGACCGCCAAACGGAAGCCAACCGTCCTCGTGGACTGGATCCACGGCACGCGGACCATCACCGCTTCCGCATGGATATGCCCGAAAGATCATCGCCTCTACATGGCGGCGAAACTGGCTCCGGCCTACAAGAAAGGCAAAAAGCACGCGCCCCTAAAGGTCGCCTGCTGCGACTCATTGGAGATCCTCCTATGAGCGACAAAAAAGACAGCCTGAAGCCGGATACGCCAAAATCGTGGAAGCAGATGCTTCTCGCGGTTCCGACGCCGAACGTCGCCGCCAACGCGAAAGTTGACGACGATACAGGCCTCGTCACCGTAACCGTCAAAAACAAAAAGCCAGAATACATGTTCCCGCCCATCTCATGGGTCGTCCATTTCTCCCCGAAAAAGGAGATCACCTTGGACGAAATTGGTTCGAGAATATGGAAATGGTGCAACGGAAAGAATACAGTAGAAAATATCATCGACAATTTTAAAGACGCCTACGAATTGACCTTCCATGAGGCAAGGACAAGCGTCGTGGAATATCTAAAACAATTGATTCAGCGCGGAGTCGTCGCAGTTATCATCCAGGAAGAAAAATGAAAGAACTCAACATCGCCAATCAGCCCTGGCTCTCCATGTCCAGAACGGTCAAAATCACGGCGGACGGTATCCGATACCGCCTCTTCAGAGCCTCCGTCACCGTCGCCGTCATCGTGGTCGCCGTCGCTTTCCTCATGAACATCTTGGCTGAATCGCTTATCAAGCGCTCCATCGCCGCAAACACCCGCGAACGAATCCAAAAGTCTCTGCTCAATTCTGTCTGGGCCTCAAAATTAACCTCCCCTGGCTCCCCTGAATCCATCATCATCGAAACCGCTTCACTCCAAAATACTGACGATCTCTACAAGGAAACCATGGCCTTCGCAAAATTAAACGAAGAGGGCATGGCTGAATTCCAGGAACTCACACAAAAATCCAACTACATCTTCGAGTTCTTTGATAATCTTGACTACGCAAAACGCCGCGATCTCATCCATACCTCCGAAGGCTTCGATATCCTTAAATATCTCAGCGTTCCAGACAATATGAAAATTTTCAATCTCGGACTCTCCCGCTACAAGTCCATCCAATTCGATCTTACACAGGAAGAACTCGACGCGTTGCTTGCAAAACTCCCCCTCCTCGAAAAGACAATCACTCAAATCCTTGAATCCCGCAAGGAAGCCAACGCCAAAATCACACATGTCCTTCGCGAAAAATTCCCCCAGGCCAACAACGATGCAGAACGCCTCAGCATGGCCCTTCCGGATGCAGACAAAGATTTCGGTAACATCATCCGCCAGACTGGCTTCCAGTTCAATCCCGAAACCATCGCCCCCATCGTCGCCGAACAGGCAAAACGCCTGCAGGACACCACACGGCTGAAAAACTCCATCAAAGACCGTCCCGTCCGCCAGCTCATCGCGCAGGAGGCCAACATCCTTCCCGCAGATGTCAACGACGTCATGATGTGGGATTTCCTCGACAATGAAAAATTCGCCAAGCGCTACATCGAAAAGATGGCCGAATCCGGCCAAAACGTCGAAGGTCTTACGCCCGAACTGCTTGTCAGCCTCGCGAAAGGCCGTAAGGAAGCCGAATCGCTTGAACGCGCACAACGCCTGACAATGGACGCGGGCAAAGGCTTCCTCGGCCTCGGCGAACGCCTCGCATGGCTCCTTTTCGTCTCCATGCTCGTCTGCGGCATCGGTATCGCCAACGCCATGATGATGTCCGTCACCGAACGCTTTACGGAAATCGCCACGCTGAAATGCCTCGGCGCACTGGACGGCTTCATCATGATCATGTTCGTCCTTGAAAGCTGCTTCATGGGTGTCGTCGGAGGTACAATTGGAGCCATCATCGGCGCTCTCATCGGTCTGTTCCGTATGCTTTCATCCTTCGGTGTCAATTTCATCTCCGCCATCCCTGTCATCGACGTAATCCTCGGCATGTTCGTCTCCATCATCCTTGGCACGCTCCTTGCCGCCATCGCCGCCATCATCCCCTCATGGAAGGCCGCGCGCCTTGCCCCGATGGAAGCCATGCGCGTCGAATAATCCTCTCTTTACAATATATATAATAACTGCATAACCAAACGCAGGAATACCAATATGGCAGAAAACATCTCACAAGACCTGGCCCCAAAAACAAATGAGCCAGAAAACAACGCAACTAAACAGCCCAAAAGCCCGGGTAACAAAAACGCCGACAGACGTATCATCATCCGTACCGTCGGACTCAAGAAATCCTACATGATGAAAGACGTCCTTACCCAGGCTCTCCGCGGTGTCGATATCGCCATCTACCAAGGCGAATTCATCTCCGTCATGGGCCCATCCGGTTCAGGTAAGTCAACGTTCTTCAACATGATCGGTGCTTTGGACTCGCCAACTGTCGGCCGTGTCTTCATCGACGAAGTCGATGTCGCCCAGCTGACCGCTGAAGAGCTCGCATACCTCCGCTGCCATAAAATCGGATACATCTTCCAGCAATACAACCTTATTAAATACATGACCGCTCTCGAAAACGTCACAACGCCAATGGCTTTCGGTGGCGTCATGCCGGACGAAGCCCGAGAAAGAGGCATGGAAATCCTTGACCTCGTAGGACTTAAGGAACGTTGGCATCACCGCCCGATCGAAATGTCCGGCGGTCAGCAGCAGCGTGTCGCCATCGCGCGTTCCCTCGCAAACAACCCCTCCTTCCTGCTTTGCGATGAACCGACCGCCAACCTGGATATGCACACTGGACAGGAAATCATTGACATTCTCGTCAAACTCAATACGGAAAAAGGCGTCACCGTCATCTGCGCCACCCACGACCACCGCATGATGAACATCTGCGACCGACTGATGTGGATACGAGACGGACAAATCGAACGTATCGCAAACCGCGAAGACGTCCATATCGAACTCGCATCCATCGACGACGACAAGAA
>JAGCSE010000248.1 GCA_017964325.1 Victivallales bacterium
ATGGTCGGCGACCTGCACCCTGGCTGGATCGCCAAATTCCGTGAGCGGGGGATTACGGTCGTCTTCCGTGACGGCAACCCGTCCGCGAACTCGACGCGCGGAGCGATTGACGCAGGAGCTCAAATTGTTGTCGCAACGGGATTTGACGAAGGCGGAACTCTTCCTGTGAAAGCGATCGGCACCTTCTCCATTGTTCCCCTCGTGGTGGATGCCGCCGAAGGACGCATTCCTATCATGGCCGCCGGAGGGATTGTGGACGAACGGACCGCGAAGGCCGCGTTTACGCTCGGAGCCGAAGGGCTCTACGTGGGCACCGCCTTCATGATGGCGGAAGAGTCGCCGCTTGCGGATAACATCAAGCGGATGGCCGCCGCCACGTCCGCGGATGAACTCGTCATGTACCGCACCGTGCCAGCGTGGTACCGTTCGCTGTCCGGCCCGCTGCCAGACGAACTCGTGCGAATGAGCAAGGCCGGCGCCACCGAAGAGGAAATCTACAAGGCGCAGCACGCCTACATCGGCATGCGCGACGGCATGCTCTTCGGCGACCTCTCGAAAGGCTATGCGTCTTTCGGCCTTGGAATCACGCAAATCCGTACTATCAAGCCTGTGCAGGCCGTCATGGACCAACTGACTGGATGGATGGACGCCTGATGGCGCGGCCACCAGCCCAAGGAGAAGTTCAACTTTGTCCAAAAACACGGTGAACATGGAACATGGAACATACAAGGTATCCGAGGAGACCAAGGCCAAGCTTGTCAACGCGGCAGGGGAGCTTTTCTCCCTCCGTGGCACAAACACAGTGACGCTCCGTGAGATCGCCGACCGTGCGGGAGCCGTGCCAAACGCCGTCTGCTACCACTTCGGCGACAAGGAAGGGCTGGTGGAAGCCGTCCGTGAATATGCTCTGCGCCTATGGGACGAGGAACGTCTTGAAAAATATTACCAACAAAACGAGACGCTTCTCACCACACGAGACGGATGCCGCCAGATGGTAGCGAACACCATCGCCCTCTTCTTCGACATCCTCTGCGATGAAAGCCAGCCGCAGTGGGTGAACCGCTTTCTTCTTCGTGGGATGATCACCATGCAATGGGAAGGCGACAGACATGAAACAGTCACAAGGCGGATACTTGAAACCTTCTGCCGCATCTACAAGAAAATCACGGGGAACGATGACCAGATAACCGCCACCACATGGGCCATGGCCATCATGGCGCCTGGCGCAATACTGGCGGCATCCGAATTCGATTTTGTCCATTACAGGAAGAGCGACGGCATTGATTACGCGTTCCTGCGGCGTTTGCAGGCGACGGTCACACGCAACGCCCTCCTGTCGCTTGGGCTTGATGGAAACCAACCAACGTAAACACAAGGAGTTATTAAAATGGAGAAAAAAAGCCTTCATGGACTTGCAAAAGGCACTTCGCTGGAAAAGATAACTGAAATGATGGCGCTTGGCGAAGCAAAGGGCACGATGATGTACTACGCCTTGGCGCGTCTTGCGCGGGAACAGGGCATGGATGACGTCGCGGAGAAATTCATCGAGGCGGCCAATCAGGAGGCCAACCACGCAGGCTTCTACGCAGTGCTCAACGGCATGTACCCCAAGGACTTCTGGGGGCTAGTCAACGGCCTCCAGAAGGCCGAGGCCGCAGGCGAGGCCTCTTTGATGAAACAGGCCGCCCGCCTGCGCGAAGAAGGGTTTGACGATGCCGCGGCGGAAGTGGAAGTCTTCGCGAAGCAGGAAGGGCATCATGGCGCTTTGCTGCAGGAACTGCTGGATAAATACAAGAAGAATATCGACACGACAGGCAAAAAGGTCTATGTCTGCGGTGTCTGCGGTTATGAATACGTGGGTGATCTGGATGCCGAGCCTGACGACTATGTCTGCCCGGTCTGCGGAATGCCCAAGAAGGTCTTTCGCGCCAAATAGAGGTGATACATGCAAAAAGGTTTTACAGACATCATAGCAAAGGTTCCAGTCCGCGACTATAACATAGACGGACTGGAGGTTCACGCCGACCATACTTCGACAGGCACCGTCTATTTCGTCAGAGCCGAAAAGGAGATTGCCTTTCCGGTCCATGCCCATGCGGAACAATGGACAATCGTCGTCACGGGAGAGTGCCGTTTCACCATGAATGGCAAGACAGAGATCTACAAAGCTGGTGACACGTACACCATTCCTGCTGGCGTGTCCCACCAGATTACGATGTCTGCAGGATATTCCGAATTTGACTACGTTGACGATCCCAACGACTGACAAGCGAAGCCTGCATTGGAAGCTCTTGGTCATTCATGAAAGGTTCTGTCGCAGACAATGTGCATGAAGGCGCAATTGCAACATACGAGGCAATGCTTTCATACATGGGGATTGAGAATACTGGTATCATCACCGCGGCAGGACAGTAAAATGGCTCGGAATCGAAACTTGAGGAAATCATGGCTTTTGCCAAAGCCCTGTGACAAAATAGTCGAAATAAACTGATGTTACGAAAAAAATGAAATGAAAAAAGGAGTAAAACAATGATCTATGATTACAAACTCACCACTGGCACGGGCGATGTCATCGACCTCGCGGACTACAAGGGAAAGGTTATCTTGATTGTGAACACGGCGACCGGTTGCGGATTCACGTCGCAATATTCCGAACTGGCCCAGTGGTACAATGACTACCACGACAAGGGCCTTGAGATTTTGGACATCCCGTGCAACCAGTTCGGTCGGCAGGCACCTGGAACGGATGAGGAAATCCACGCGTTCTGCACCCTGAACTACAAGACGCCCTACAAGCAGATGAAGAAGTCGGATGTCAATGGCGAAAACGCCCTGCCGTTGTATGACTTCCTGAAATCCCAGAAGGGCTTTGAGGGATTCAACGAACACCCGTTCAAGGACTTGCTGGAAAAGGAATTCGCCAAGCAGGATCCCGAATGGGATAAGAAACCGGACATCAAGTGGAATTTCACGAAATTCGTCATCGACCGCAAAGGCAATGTCGTGGCGCGCTTTGAGCCGACTGCATACATGGGGGATGTCGAAGACTGCATCGTCTCCCTGCTGTGACCATGAACGTCAGTTGATGAAAGTCAGTTGAATACAAGCATCAAGGAGATCAGTCTTGATGCGCAGAAGGACGGTGGGATTCTCAAAATAGGGTAGAGAATCCACCGTCTTTTTTCCATTTCAACCAAACGCCGTTGCGTGATTAGCGTTTGTCTTTTTAGCAGATTCTATTATTCCAGCAGGCTCTGCCGACGTTCCTTGTACCGCGCGAACCATTCGTCCGCCCTCTTGCTGTCCTGCGGTTCGCATGCCGTGTCCATCGACACCATCGCCGCGATCGCCTCGTCAAAATCACGATAATGGCCGGATGCGACGGCGGCGCTGACGGCGCAGCCCATCGCGCCACATTCAGGACATGCCGTCTTTACAACCGGACGTTGCAAAAT
>JAGCSE010000249.1 GCA_017964325.1 Victivallales bacterium
CTCTGCCACCGCTCTTTCAGGCGAACTACACCAATCTCCCGAGAGTTTCCAAACCATCGGAAGACCATCTCGCCAAAGGACTTGAGTTGGCGAAAACACGTCTCGCCAACGGCATCCACACCAGCCTTGGCGGCCAACTGGCGGACATCGCCAAACGCTATCTTGTCTGGCAGGAACCTCTTGAAGCAAAACTGTTTGTGCAAGTCGCCAAACTCTATAATGAAAGTGCCGTCGGCGATCCGCGCAAGTTCGGCGGACCATGGGGCTTCGACAGTGATTTTCCATCCTATTTCGCCATCATGGGCTGGGATTTGATCGAACACGATCCGTCACTGATGCCGCAGGAACGGCTCGAAACCTGCCAGACGCTCATGAAATGGCTCAATGAAGCCATTGCCCGCGAGGCACTTGCGGGGCGAAACGGCAATGGCGTTGTCTCCAACCATCTGACCTTCGCCACGCAGGGCATGCTGGCGGGCGCCCTCTATTTTCTAAAAGCCTATCCGGAACTCAAGACGCCGAATGACTGGCTCGCCGTCGCCAAAAGCAATTTCCACCGTCAAATCACCGCCGGAAAAGTCATGGACGACTGCGACAGCTATCAATGGCTCACATGGCGCCACTGCCTGACCTACACGCTCGCCCTGCCGGACGACACGTTCTTCGACAACGGAATATGCGCCCTCGGCGTTCGTGTCTGCGGCCTCACGATGGACAACATGGCCGCGCAAGCCCCATACGGCGACGACAGCGGATGGGCCTCTGCCGGCTCTGAAATGCCTTTCCTCCGAATGGCATACGCCACCACAAAGCTTCCATTGGCAGGCACGCTTCTCACCATGAAAAGCGACCTTCGCTCCAAGCCTGTCATCGGCGATTACTGCGCCACGCCTGTCTTCACGGATACGAACGAACTCTCCGGTCTGCAAATCCTCCCGCTGGACGCCAAATACCATGCGTCCGCCAAATCGGATTCCACCTTGCCATTGGAAAAATGCTTTGACAAGCTCTCCTATCGCAAATCATTGACAGCAGATGGCTTATACACCCTTATCGACGGTGTCAACAACGGCGGGCACCGCCATGAAGACGCCAACAGCATCCTCCGCCTGTCTTTCCTGAACCGCAACTGGCTCATGGAGAACGACTACACGAAACCACAGCAAAAATACCACAACAGCTTGCTGATGCTCGTCAACGGCGAAGCCTTCAGCCTGCCCGATTACGTGGAATTGCTCGCAAGTGGCTCGAATGACGAGATTTCATGGGCCTTCCTCCGCGCAAACGATTTCGGCCCGGCAAATTGGACACGCCATGTCATCTGGCTCCATGACGAGGAGGCGATGGTCGTCATCGACGACGTCGCCGCCAAATCCGCCGCCAATTTCCAGCTGAAGCAACGCTGGAACGGCGTCGGCGACTGCCTGCCGCGCAACGACGGCATCCATCTCTCCCAGAAAGGGCCTTCCCTCCGCCTTCAATGCTGGAAGGGCGCGCAATTCACGACGTCTGAAGATAGTGAACTCGGAAGAGGCTGGAGCAAATACATTTACGCGCCGCCAACCGCCCGTGTGATCGATCAGACATTCAACGGAAACATCCCCGCAGGCGGCCACGCCAGGCTCGGCATGGTCGTCCACGGTGTTCCGGACGGTGACGTGCCGCCATGGTCGTTCGTCCGCACGGAAAACGGCTTCGAACTGGACACAGGCATGAAAAAGCATTCCGTCGCGCTTATGGACGACTCGCTCGTCCATTTTGTGAAACCGTCAGCCGCCGTATTGCGGGAGCCGCCGCCACAGCCCGCCGCCGCTGCCGCGACTTTTCCCGGCCGTCCGCTTGACACCACGCCCATCTGTTCGGGCAAGCCACCGTTCACGCGGGTCCAAGCCATCGGAAATCTCTTGTTTGCAACCACAAAGACAGGTGACGTGTTCGGTTTTGACGAGAAAGGAAACACCGTCTGTTCGTTCTCCGTCAAGGCGCAAATCAACGACATCGCCGTCGCCGATCTGGACAAAGACGGTCAGTTGGAACTCCTGCTGGCCTGTCAGGACTACACGCTGAAAGCCGTCAAACAGGACGGGACTCCCGTCTGGACATATACGTTTGGATATTATCGCACAAAGCCGTTCTGCAATGTCGTCCGAGTCGCGGATTTGGAAGGAAACGGCGACTACACGATTCTCGCCGCCTGTGAGAACTGGCGCGTCTATGCGTTGGATTTCAACGGAAAAGAAAAGTGGAACTTCGAAGTCGTCCGCCCCGCCTGCGCCGTCGAAACCGCCGACATGGACGGCGATGGCAAGCTCGAAATCCTTTGCGGCACAGGCTATTACTACGCGACCGTCCTCAGCCACGAAGGCCGCAAGATATGGGGCGGCAAGTTCGCCAGAGGATGCAAAGGCATCGCCGCACCGCTCGTCAACGGTAAACAGCGTACGCTCGTCATCGGTGGTGACGAAGGGAAAATCGATTTCTACCGCCCCGTCGGACAAACCATCCAAACCTTCGCCACAGGCGACCAGCTCCGCATGGCCGCCGCCATCCGCAGACAGAATACGGCCGAAAAGGAAGACGTCGTCATCGGTTCGGACAACGGCTTCGCCTACCGCTTCGATTGCGACGGCAAACTCCTCTGGAGCCGCAACTTGTCCGCTTCCGTCCATGTCGTCCGCGCCGTCGGTTCCGACGCCGTTTTCGGCACGACGGCCGGCCATGTCGTCATCATCCATGAAAGCGGTGACATCACCGCCACATATCGCTGCAATGGAGCCGTTACCGACATTCGTCCGCTTGACGGCGGCCGTCTCGCCGCCGTCACCGCCGCAGGAGAGTTAATCATTCTGAAATAATTATGAGAAGCATGACAATGCCAAATGGACATGAAGTGGAAAAAATAACTTGGCCAGTTATTAATTTTTCAAAAGGATATATGTTCATAACGTTGGATCAGGCTGATTGGGGCGACAGCAATGTGCTCGGAGTGCTTTCCCATTGGTATGAAAATTTGGAATTCATTGACTCGACAGGAAAAATATTTTCATTAAAAGAAGTCTCAATGAGTTCCAAGATAACGATTTTCGACAGATTGTTTTCGTTTATTGTCAATAGAAGTATAAAAGTAAAAATCGAACAATACGAGCTAAAATCAAAGATTTCTTTGGCAGATTTCAAGACATTGATCTGCAAGCAGATCGATAAAGAAGAAGCAGAAACGCAAATGTGGTCAGAAAGACCCGATTTCGAAACGTTGCAAGATGATATTCAAAAATGCACGAATTACGAAGAAGTCATGCGTCTGATCTATTGATGCAATGATTATTCGTGTTCGAAGCAATAGCCAATAACTTTCAAGCTTTCGCAAGACGTTGTTCTCGCCTCCGCGAAGCGGACAACAACCGCCGAGCCGCCGGAGCCGTTGGATTCTGTTCGCGGTTGATTTCTTTTTCCATCAATCAAGCCTTTTGGAGACTTACGGCCCGGCGGCGAGGCATTTCGGTTTCTTCTGTGTATTCCGTGGACTAAAATTTCGTGTTTTTTCGTGACTTTCGTGGTTCCATTTTAAAGACTTATGACCACTGGCGGTCATTGGCCCATTCTTTATCCCACTGCTCCGTTGAAGCCCATGCTTCAGGGAAGTCTTTATGCAGTTTGGATGCGATCAACTCTTCGTTCAGTTCATCGATGCCGAGGCCGGGCTTGTTCGGCACGTCGATGTAACCGTCTTTGATTTCCAACGACGGCAAAATCAAATCCTTCCACCACGGTACATCGACGGAATGCACTTCCAACGACATGAAATTACGCGTCGCCGCCGC
>JAGCSE010000250.1 GCA_017964325.1 Victivallales bacterium
CTAGAGCCGCTAGAGCCGCTAGAGCCGCTAGAGCCGCTAGAGCCGCTAGAGCCGCTAGAGCCGCTAGAGCCGCTAGAGCTTCTAGAGCTTCTAGCCCAAACAAAACGCCGTCACCGGAATCAATCCGGCGGCGGCGTTTGCTGTAGGCAATCGGCCCCGCAGGAGCGGGGCCCTCCCAATCTATCTTACTTCAGATAAGCAGCCACGTGTTCGGCAACGCTTTCAGCCGTGAAGCCGTACTCTTCGGCCAACTTCTCGGCGGGAGCGGATGCGCCGAAATGGTCGATGCCGATGGACAGACCGTCGGCGCCGACATATTTCGCCCAGCCAAACGTCGAACCTGCTTCGATGGAAACGCGCTTCGTGCAGCTCTTCGGGAGGATCTTCTCCTTGTATTCGTCGCTCTGCGCATCGAACAGATCCCAGCTCGGCATGGAGACGACGCGGACCTTCTTGCCCTGCTTGCGCAGGATTTCGCACGCGCCAAGAGCCGTGTTGACTTCGGAACCGCTGGCGATCAGCGTCACTTCGAAGCCTTCTTCGCAGGTCACGATGTACGCGCCCTTTGCGACATCCATGCGTTTCGCGACGACGTCGGCGGGCAGGTTCGCCAGATTCTGGCGGGTCAGGCAGAGGACGACGGGATGGTCGGCCTTCAACGCATACGCCCATGCGTGGGCGACTTCGTTCGCGTCGGCGGGACGGATGACCGTCAGGCCCGGAATCGTGCGGAACATCGCCAGCTGTTCGATCGGCTGATGGGTCGGGCCGTCTTCGCCGACGAAGATGGAATCGTGGGTGAAGACATAGACTTCATGCAGCTTCTGGATGGCGGCGAGGCGCATCGCGGGCTTCATGTAGTCGGAGAAGACCATGAACGTGGAGCTGAACGGAATCGCGTAGCCGGCAAGGGCCAGACCGTTGGCGATCATGCCCATGCCCAATTCGCGGACACCGAAATGGATGTTGCGGCCGGCCCAGTCTTCCGGACCGAAGTCGCCCATGCCCTTCAGATACGTCTTCGTGGAGGGGTTCAAGTCGGCGGAACCGCCCGTCAGCGACGGAACCAACTTGGCGGCTGCGTTCATGATCGTACCGCCGGAGGCGCGCGTCGCCGTGGCCTTTTCCGGAACGGCCTTCAGCAGTTCTTCCAGAATGTTTTCGGGAACGGCCTTCGTCAAGAGCGCGTTCATGAGACACTTCTTGTCGGCATCCATCTTGGCCTTGAAGCCTTCGAACTTCTCGTTCCATTCGGCCGCGCAGGCCTTCTTGGCGGCGACCTTCTCTTCGCAGAGGGCGCGGACGTCGGCGGGAACGACGAACGATTCTTCCGGATTGAAGCCGAGGTTCACCTTCGCGGCGGCGAGCTCTTCCTTCGGCAGCGGCGCGCCATGCGTCGCTTCGCTGCCTTCCATGTTCGGGGCGCCTTTGCCGATCTTCGTCTTGCCGATGATGACCGTCGGCTTGCCCTTCGTGACGCGGGCCATTTCGATGGCGGCGCGAATCTGCTTCACGCACTGCCCGTCGATCTTGATGACGTTCCAACCGTAGGCCGCGAAACGCGCGCCGACGTCTTCCGTCAAAGCGATCTTCGTGGAACCTTCGATGCTGATGCCGTTGTCGTCATAGAACAGAATCAGGTTGTCCAGTTTCAGATGGCCGGCCAGGGCGCAGGCTTCATGGGAGGTGCCTTCCATGATGCAGCCGTCGCCGCTGATCACATAGACCTTCTGGTCGAACAGGCAGTCGCAACCGCCGATGGCGGCCTTGAACTGCTTCATGCCGATCGCCATACCGACGGCGGACGCAAGGCCGGAGGCCAGCGGTCCAGTCGTCACTTCGACGCCCTTCGTGTGGCCGTATTCCGGATGGCCGGGGCACTTGCTGCCCCACTGGCGGAACGTCTTCAGATCGTCGATGGTCAGACCGAAATTGAACAGATGCAACAACGAGTAAATCAACATGGAGCCGTGTCCAGCGGAAAGGACAAAACGGTCGCGGCCAACCCACTGCGGATCATCGGGATTGAAGCGGAGGAATTCGCTCCACAGCGTAAACGCGTAGTCCGCGCAGCCCATCGGCATGCCCGGATGGCCGGAATTGGCCTTTGAAACACCGTCGGCCGACAGCAGTCTGACCGTATTGATCGCCTTCTTGAACACTTCACACTTGCAAGCCATTGCTTTTCTCCTGTTGCTGTTCCTGTTGGACAGGCTTCCTTAGGAAGCCATTACTATAAATAATGTTGTAAAAAACTACTGCAAAACCAAAAGCTCCCCTATCCCTTCTACATCGCTTTAAGCTTTAAGCCTTTTAGCTATCCAAATCGGCATCGGACACGGCGTGGCCGCCGCCTGTCCGCAGATAGGCCTCCGCGAACATGTCCAAATCGCCGTCGAGCACGGCGCCGATGTTGCTCGTCTCCGCATCCGTCCGCAGATCCTTCACCATCTGGTAAGGCTGCACAACGTACGAGCGGATCTGGTTGCCCCATGCGTTGTCGCCCTTCGCAGCCGCTTCCGCCGCGATGTTGGCCCGCCGTTTACTATCCTCCAGATCATACAAACGCGCGCGCAAAATGCGCATGGCGTTCGCCTTGTTCTTATGCTGCGAACGTTCGCTCTGGCAGGTCACGACGATGTTCGTCGGCAGATGCGTGATACGCACGGCTGAGTCCGTGCGGTTGATGTGCTGCCCCCCCGCGCCGGACGCGCGGAACGTATCGATGCGCAAGTCCGAATCCGCAATGTCGATCTTGATGTCATCGTCGATTTCCGGCAGGACATCGACGGATGTGAACGACGTGTGCCGCCGCTTGTTCGCATCGAACGGAGAAATGCGCACTAGTCTATGGACGCCTTTCTCGCCTTTCAGATAGCCGTAGGCGAATTCGCCCGTGACCGTCATCGTCACCAATTTCAGGCCCGCTTCGTCTCCAGGCATGATATCGACCGTCTCGTATTTGAAGCCACGCTTGTCGAACCAATGCGTGTACATGCGGTAGAGCATGGAGCACCAGTCGCAGGCTTCCGTGCCGCCCGCGCCGGGGATGATCGTCATGATCGCGTTCTTGCGGTCCATCTCGCCGGAGAGGAAGCTCACAAGCTCCAGCTTGTTCATGTCCTCCGCAAGCAGCTTCCATGTTTCATCCGCCTCCGTATAGAGCGCGGAATCATTGCCTTCCATCTCCGCCAGCTCAGCCAGGACCTCGAAATCGCCGACGCGCCCAGCCATCTTGTCAAACGGCTCCACGACGCCCTTCACGGAGCTCAAGTCCGCCACCGTCTGCTGAGCAGATTCAGGATGGTCCCAGAAATCGGGACGCCCCATCTTCGCCTCCAGCAACGCCAGTTTCTCACGCTTCGTGGCGACGTCAAAGAAACCCCCTCAAGTGCTCCAGGCGCTTCTTCGCCTCGGCGACTTTCTTCAATAGCTCTTCATGTGTCATCTCTTATTCCTCTAACTCTCTCATAACGGGTGGTCCCGCGTGCGTCCCGCCTGCGGGTAGGTTGTCCCATCGGCGTCCCGCCGTTGGGTAAAGGCAAAGCGCGGGCGGATGCACGCGCCACCTTCAATAATATACACCTTCTTACTTGACTTAGTCAATTTTCAAGCCATATTTTATTGTTTTCAGCCGACAAGTTCCGTTCATTTCCATCTTTTTCCGCTGTTTCCCGTGGACACCTCCCCCATTATCTCCATCCATCATCTTTGTTTCGCGTATGATGCACGCGAAATCCTCCATGACGTCAACCTCGACATCATGGAAGGAATGTTCGCCGTGATGGTCGGCCCCAACGGCGGCGGCAAGACCACTCTCTTGAAATTGATCCTCGGTCTCCTTACACCTAAACACGGTGACATCAGCGTGTTCGGTCATGAGCCACAACGGGCCAGAAAGAAAATCGGATATGTCCCGCAAGCCATCCAATTCGACCCCTCGTTCCCTGCATCCGTCCTCGACATCGTCCTCATGGGCCGTGTTGAACGCCATTTCTTCGGCGGCTATCGCAAAGACGACCGCGAAATCGCCATGAAACGAATCCATGACGTTGGACTTGAAGATATTGCAAATTCACCATTTGCAGAGCTTTCCGGTGGCCAGCGGCAGCGCGTGCTCATCGCACAGGCACTCGTCTCCGAACCGCAGCTCATCCTGCTGGACGAACCCGCCGCCAATCTCGACCAGGAGAACGCCGCCTCACTTTTCAATCTCTTGGCGAAACTCAACCGCCATGTCACCATCCTGCTCGTCTCGCACAATCTGTCTTTGGTCTCAAAGTACGTCTCACACGTCATTTGTGTCAACCAGACCGTTGACATGCACTGTATTCAGGACGTCCAGTCCGTCACCGACGATCTAACTGGCTGGATTCGTCTCGTCCACCAGCAATGCCCCGTCATCAACGGCAAGAAGCCAGACGAACAGATTCACCCGCACCACCACGGCTAAACTGCCATTTGCAACATATTCCGCCAGAATGATTTTCTTCCAAGACTTAATCGAATTTGAATATTTGAAACGGACGGTTCTCGCGATTCTGTTCGCGTCGGTCGCCTGCGGCATCGTCGGCAGCTACGTCGTCGCCCGCCGCCAAAGCTATCTCATCGGAGCTGTCTCCCATTCGCTGCTCGGCGGCGTCGGTTTTGCAAGATATTTGCAGATCGCCCACGGCTTGACATGGTTCTCCACCATCGTCGGCGCCCTGCTTGCCGCCATTCTCGCCGCCATCGCCATCAGTACGTTGACGCTGAAAAACAGATTGAGGCAGGACACCGTGCTCAGCGCCATCTGGACGCTCGGCGTCGCCATCGGCGTCTCCTTCATCGCAATCACGCCAGGCTATTCGGAAGACCTTGCAAGCTACTTATTTGGAAGCATCCTGCTCGTCTCCAAAGGCGACCTCGCCATCATGGCCGTCTTGACGATCGCCATCGTCATCACCGTCCTGCTCCTCCGCAACCGCTTCCTTGCCCTCTGCTTCAACGAAGAAACGCTCTGCCTGCGTGGTGTCTCGACCGCCGCCGTCTCGTTCACGCTCCATCTGCTCATCGCCCTGACCGTCGTGCTGCTGGCGCAAGTCGTCGGCATCGTGTTGGTTCTCGTGCTTCTTGTCATGCCCGCTGCGACAGCCTCCCTCTTTGTCAAGCGCATAACACTCGTCATGCTATGGGGTTCCGTCGCATGCATGGTCTTCTGCTACGGCGGCTTGATCGCCAGTTATCAGGCCGACTGGCCCGTCGGCGCAACCATCGTCGAACTGGCCGTCGCCATCTTTCTCCTCTGCGCATTGGCCGTCGCCCTTCGGACAAGACTCAGAAAAACGCATGAAGACGCCGCCTGACTTGCGATTACAATTTTTTCCATTACATTATTGATTTTTCCTTTCCTTAAATTAATAAAACTCCCATTTCAGGAACCGACCATGAAAAAACTATTCGTTTTCCTCCTCATCGCCGCGTTCGCACTTTCAGCGGACGTCATCAAGCTCACCAACGGCAAAACCTACGAAGGGAAAGCCAAAGTCAAAGGCGACAGCATCACCATCCTCGTCGGCGAGAACCTCTTCCAATTCAACAAAAGGGAAGTCGCGGAAATCAACGGAGAAAAAATCATCGCGGCACAGAATCCCACCATCCGCATCGCCACCTCCGAAGGCGACATGATCGCCGAGCTCTTCGAAGACGAAGTCCCCAACACCGTCGCCAACATGATATCCCTCGCGGAGGCAGGCTTCTACAGGGGCATGCAATTCCACCGCATCATCAACGGCTTCATGGCGCAGGGCGGCTGCCCGTTCTCCAAGAGGAACTTGGAAGGCGGCGCCGTCGGCACGGGCGACCCCGGATACAAATTCGCCGATGAGTTCTCCCCCAAGCTCAAGCACACGGAACGCGGCATCCTCTCCATGGCCAACTCAGGCAGAAACACCAACGGCTCGCAGTTCTTCATCTGCTTCGGCCCCACGCCGCATCTCGATGGAAAGCACGCCGTCTTCGGAAAAGTCATCAAAGGGATGGAAGTCCTCGACAAACTGGAAGCCGCTGGAACACGCTCCGGCAAGCCGTCGAAGGACATCCAGTTCAACATCGAAGTCCTCACCAAACGCGACCATCCATACGTCGTCAAGAAACTCTCAAAGTAACTCATTGCAAAACAAATATTTGCAACATGACTTCCGCATCGTTCGGCCTTGCGGAAGTCCGTCTGTTTTAGATATCGTCCTTTCATGAAGCATTTCAACCTTTTCATCCTGCTGGCCATTCTGGCGACCGCCATCTGCGGATGCCGTACAGCGGACCTGCCGCCAGGCTTCTCCCGCGTCGGCGGCGTCCTCCAGACGCAGACCTCCCACATGGCCTCCCCGAACGCCGTCTTTTCGCTGATGACGTGGTATGAAGAGGCCAACGCCGAACTCAATCCGCCCCGCACATGGAGCGATGCCGTCGCCAACGCCAAATCCGAAGCGCAAAACGCACTTCAAGAGCAATGGAAGACCGCCCTCCTCAATGTGTCTTCACCATTGCTGCAGAATGACTTGGAGCATTTCATCATATCCGTCCCGCAAAATCTCGCCAACAGGACGGATTGGAATGCACTGGACTCCATGTTCCGCAATGCCAAGGCCTTCCTCCTTACAGAACATCAGATTACCGTCCCCCTTGAAGAATGCCAAAACGATGCCTTCTGGAGTCCCAAGTCCCGCTATGGCAAGACCGATTTTCTCGTATGGGGCCAAAACCGTAAACTGACCGTGCCCGATGCGGAGAAACTGGACCGCACTGCGCTTCTGACGCAAATCAAGGCAGCCGAAGCCGATATCGCCTTGAAGAAAAGCATCCTCGCAACGCTGGACAAAACCACCGAAATGAATGCAAACAATGCTCAGGACGATGCCTTGCAGCTTCTTGCAAAAGCCATCGCTGATCTTCCCGAAAAACCGCTGGCAATCATCGGCGACGAGACGACCATCCCCCTTCTCATGAAACGTTTTGCTGAACAGCCCGTCATCTGCATCAACCATGATATTGACGCCGCAACCGTTCAACTCCAGCAACTTGCACAAAAGAAAGATGCCCCGAATTTCAGGCAGCTTCTAACTACCGTCGAACAATCCATGTCGGATTCGATGAAAAAATGGCAGGCGGACGAACGTTTCAAGAAGGCTCTTGACCAATCAGCCGCCAAGCTCCGCGCCATCGTCTCGCAGATGCAGATGTTGAGATTTGATTCCGTCAAGCACGACATCACCGCCGCAGCCGCACAAAAGGATTTCTGGAACGCGACGTGCATCGTCCAAAATAACATCCAAGAATTTGACGCCCAAGCTGATACGGTATTTGCCGTCTATTCGCTCGTGACGGATGACGATGGCATTTCCACGTTCGCGCAGCTTCTCCGCAACAATTTGAAAAACCATCTCAAGACCATCGTTCCCGAAGCGGCCGAACATCTTCTCGCCATCGCCGAAAAATCGGCCGACATCGGCCAGCAGCATGGCCTGACCGTAGCCATCTGCCTGATGCTCAAGAATCTATACACGCTGTCAGGCGCGGTTGACGATGAAAAATTTACGGATATCGTCACGAAAACAGAAGCTCTCAATAAGAAATCGACCCGCGTCATCATCGAACGGCAACTCTCTCAAACCATTTCCATCAAGGACATGGATTCAGGCCAGCCTGGCCTCGGCCTCACCTACACGCGTGATGTCGCCAATGCCCTCCAATCTCTCATCACCGCCTTCAGCCTTGACAAAACGCTCGTCATCGCCGAACCCGACACCCCCCTCTCCCCTCTCGGCTACGTCCTCCACAACGGCGTCGTCGCCGACTACGATGGCTCCGCCACCACGGAACGCCAGGCATTCCGCACGGCCCGCCGTTACGGCGAAGTCAAACGCATGGCGAATCCAGAGTTTCAAAAGGACAGCCAGCAGCCGAAGGATATGTTCACGCAGGAGATCATCGAGCAGCTCATCCACATCCGCGAAATCGAACGCCAAGCCCACATCCGTGTCTTCATCAGCGTCCGCGGCCCCGGCTTCACCACAACCGTCGATGTCAACGAGTTCTATCCCAAGCGTTTCATCGTCGAAGAGTCGCATCCTTTCAACGACATCAAGGTCGCCGATGTCATGACGGTCTATGATCTCGACAAATTGAAAGTTCCCGACGCTTTGCCGCCCTTGAAGCAGGACCGCATCTGGACTTCAGCCGAGATGCTCGATTGGGCACGCAAGGACTCCCTCCAGGTTTTCGCATTAAAACTCTTATATCACATCAGCCAGTTTCCCAACTACTTGGCAACCCGCGCCAAGCGTTTTGCCGACGACAAGGCCCTTGCGGAAGCCACCGAACAATGGGCCTATTGCTACGTTCTTTGCAGCCTTCTCAATTTTGACGAAGATCCTGCCACGCTCATCAAAATGGATGCTCCCCCCGTCGCCGCCTCATACGAATCGACCATCACGGCCCTTCGCAAACAGCGTGCCGAACTGGCTGAACTCAAACGCAATGCCGCCGGTTTCATGCTCTCAACGGCGAACGACTTCCTCCTCAAGCAATCCAAATAAATGCTTAATGCTTCTTTTGCATTCCAGCGCCTCCAGCGCCTCCAGCGCCTCCAGCGCCTCCAGCGCCTCCAGCGCCTCCAGCGCCTCCAGCGCCTCCAGCGCCTCCAGCGCCTCCAGCGCCTCTAGCTCCTAGCGCCTCTAG
>JAGCSE010000251.1 GCA_017964325.1 Victivallales bacterium
AGTAGCGCTGCGGATTGACGAGCCATGCGTCATAGCTGATGACAGCTTTGCATTTGTCGGAGGCATGGGCGGCGGCGAGTAGTCCCGCGCCCGCGCCGAAACTGTGTCCAATCATCGCGAACTCGTCTTTTTTAACGAATGGGAGCTTCCACGCGGCGGAGAGCATGGACAAACAGTCGTTGACCTCGCCGTCAAGATTTTCTATATCTCCTTCGCATTTGCGGATTTCGCCCTTTACAGGAATGTCCATTTGGAAGAGCGGTTCACCGCGCATGGCGGGGCCGATGATGACATAACCACGTTTGACGATTTCAGCCAGCCAGTTGCAGAATGTGACGGGCACGCCAAACGCCGCGCCATGGCAGTAGAGGATGAGCGGATATTGAGCGCCGTCAACCATCGTTGTCGGATACATGAGAATGCCGTATTGTTTGAGTTTGTCAACTTCCCATTGGACGACAAACATCGTGACCTCTGGATAATCCGGGAGCTTGAATTTCTGGAGCTTTTTGAACTGCGCGTCTGGAATTGGTTTCAGCTTGGGAGTCGGAAGTGGCTTGAGATCATTGAGTTTTGTCAATCCCTCCTTCCATTTGGCGATAGCTTCGGTCTTCTTGCCTTTTGAGTCCAGAAGATGGCCGTCAAACCAGTCCTGCAAGGCATCCTTCACATTCTTGCCTTCGAGAAGCGGTGCCTTTATTGCATTGACCAGTTGTTCTTCGATTTGATTTTCGATGTAGTATTCGGTTTCCGTCGATTCAAGACCAGGGCGGATGGTGTCACCAGCAAATGCGGCGATGAAAACAAATATAAATAGATAAGTTAATGATTTCATATTGAATCTATTAGATTATAGTCTTTATTGCAAATCCAAGGCAGCAATGATGGCGTCGTTGACGAAATCGGATTCGTAGTAGTCGAGCTGTCCCCAGAAGGGCTTGTCCTGCACGATGACGGTGTCGTCTGCAAAAGGAGCCCATGCAGGCGGGAGCTTTTTGACGGCGGATACGCGGATGCCTTTGATGGTACATGCAGGCTTCAACTGTTCGACGAGCGGACCGAGTTTGACCTCGCGGATGGCGGTCGCCAGCTGCGGGTTGAAGGAGTATCCTCCGAAATCGACGTTTTGGCCTTTGTCCCATTTTGTCTGGGCGTCTTCATCTGAATCGGCGGTTCCTGATGACATGTTTTTGATGGCCTGACGGCGTTCAAGATCCCGCAAAAAATCTTCACCGGAGATGACAGGTTCTGCGAGGATGAGGCGTTTGGCCTTCACATCCAAGGCGACTTGTGCGGCAAGAAGGGCACCCGCACGAGCTCCGAGAACCACAAGATTCTCCGTCCCAACGGATTCTGCAAGTGATGTCAAGGCGCATCTGGCATCTTCCAGCCATTGTTTCCACGTGGTGTCTTCAAATTTTCCAGAACTGTCGCCTGTGCCCGAAAGGTCGAACTTAAATGATGCAACTTGTTGCGAGACAAGGGCTCTGGCGAGTCTCACAAACATACGGTAGGCCGCTCGCTTTTCTTCGCCGAGTGGGTCGATGATGAGCAGAGCCGCCTTGGCGGGCTGTTCAGGCAGAAAGGCCGTTCCGTAGATGAAACGGTCGTTAATTGGTAAAAATCCACTTTTTTCTGACATAAGGGGTAATGGAACACCAAATTAAGCAGTGATAAAATGTGTGGTTCAAATGGAGCAATTATTATTTTGTAACGTTTGAGCCGCCTTTCTTATTGGGCTCAATTGCCTTGAGGCGTTCTTTTTTCAGGCAAGTCCATGCGTGGCAAAGCCATACGATGGCGGCAAGTGTCAGCAGGGCGTTCAATCGTGCAAAAATATCTCCATATTTTGTATAAAATGTCGTGCCCCAATCCTTTACGGGAACATTGTAGAAGCGCGTGGCGGCGACGAAATCCGAATCATGTTCGTCATCCCTCAAAAGGCCGTGAATGCGGCCGTTTGGCGAAACGAGGCATGAATGGCTGTTGGAGCCGCAGCGCAGGAAGGGACGGCGATTTTCGACGGCGCGGAAAACAACGTGCGCCATGTGTTGGTGGGCGGCGCACGAACGGTTGTACCATGAGTCATTAGTGATTGTCATTAAGATATTTGCACCGTTTTTCACAAATTCGCGGCTGACGTATGGGAAAACGTCTTCGAAGCAGATGTTGACGCCTGCCCGTGCACCGTTCGGCAAATCGAAGACATGGAATGACTTGCCGGGCGTGAGGTCACGTCCCATGCCGATGAGTTCAACTAGCCATGGAAGGTATTTTCCGAACGGCGTGAACTCGCCGAAGGGAACGCGGTGGATTTTGTCATAGTAATCAATGATGTGGTCAGCTGGATCGAATACTGCCTTCATGTAAGAGGCATGGACATCAATGAGAAACGCGCAATTGAAGACGGCGTAGTCTTTTGTGGCGGGATTGGTGATGCGCGGATGGGTGGCTCCGATGAGAAACGGCATCGTAAATTGTTGCAAAAACGTGTTTCTTCGGAAACGGTAGTCTGGATAATTCAACGGGGCGGGAACGGCGCATTCGGGCCAGACAACTAAATCGGGCTGCTTTTCCGTCGATTTCAAGGCATTTTCCGTCAGTTTGTGGAGGACGTCAATGGCGTGAAGATATTCTTCCTCCGTCCAAATGCGGGCTTGCGGAAGGTCGGGCTGGATGACAAGAGCGTCTAAAGCAGGCGTGTCCTGATCGACGAATTTTTCGGGCAGGTTGGCGACGATGCCGACGGGAATGAGGCAGACGGCAAGTGTTGCGAAATGCCATGGGAAATTTCGTCTGCGGTGCGCGAGGATCATCCACGCGATTTGCGCAAGTTCCGCTGCGAGAACCATGTTGACGAGAACGATTAGAAAGGACGCTCCGTAGGGACCTGCCCAGGCGGCTGTTTGGACAAGGCCATAGCGTTGGTATTGACTGATTCCCAACTGGTTCCAAGAAAAGCCCGTGAAGAGCCACGAACGGATCCATTCGAGGGCTGTCCATGAAGCCGCTCCGATGATGGACAGAATGGCCAATGTCTTGTCCGGACGGATGAACAAAATGGATTCGCCTGGAATATGGCTGGCTTTGGGATTCTTTAACGCAACCAGCAGGCTGCAAAGCAGGCAATACCACGCCATTGGGAAGAGTGCGCACCAGATGGACAGCAGAAATCCCGCTCCGAAACCGACTTCGTTGAGCCAGAAGAGGCTGAAGGCAAAATGGATATAGCCGAACAGATAGCCGATGAACAGCCGTTCGCGGATGCGGCGCGGCTGCGGCGCGATGATGACGGGCACCATGGCGAACCAGGCGGTGATGCTCCAGTTCAGCGGCGGAAACGCAATCGCCAGCAGAATGGCGGAGATGATTGCCGCCGTGATTCGCCAGAAGAGCAGTGTATTGACCGCGTATGCCAGATTGTTTTCGAGTTTGGAAAGCATTGTCAATATATGATATACAGAATGGCGGCGCGGCGGTGCAACGAATCACATGGATTCGAGCGTGTTGATCGTGAGGGCGGAAAGACCTGCGCGAAGGATGTCGCGGACGCGGGCGGAAAGCTGCAGGCGGGCAGCCTTCAGCGAAGGTTCTTCTGCGTTGAGGACAGGGCAGTTGCGGTAGAACGTGGAGAAGTCCTTCGCCAAATCAAGCAGATAGGAGGCAACCGTCGAACTGTCGAGTTCGCGGGCGGCTTTCTGGATGGCTTCGGGGAAGGTCGCGCAACGGATGGCGAGCTTGCGTTCGGCGGCATCCGTGAGTTTTGACCAATCGGGAGCGGGCAGCTGGATGTCCGCCGCCTTGCGGAGCATGGAGGAGATTCGTGCGTAAGCGTATAATACGTAAGGACCTGTGTCGCCTTCGAATTTGATGGATGCCTGCGGATCGAACATGATGGTGGTTTTCGGATTCACCTTCAGCAACATGAATTTAAGAGCCGCCAGCGAAATCACATGGGCGCGTTCATCCAGATTGTCGGGCGGCGTTTCGCCTGCTTTTTCGAGTGTGGCTTGACGGGCGAGTTCTTCCATTTCGTCCATCAGATCATCGGCGTCAACGACCGTCCCTTCGCGCGATTTCATCTTGCCGGAGGGGAGGTTGACCATGCCGTAGGCCATGTGGACAAGTTTGTCCGCCCATTGGTAGCCGAGAGCCTTCAGAATGGCGAAGAGGACTTTGAAATGGCGGATCTGCTCGTCTCCGACAACCCATATCTGCTGGTCCGGATTGAAATCCTTCTGCTTAAGCAACGTTGTGCCAATATCCTGCGTGACATAAACGGACGTGCCGTCGCTGCGGAGGACGACTTTCGTGCCAAGGGACGGATCGGCGAATTCGATGATGATGGCGCCGTCGTCACGTTTTTTGAATACGCCGCGTTCAAGGCCGTCTTGAATGATGTCCTTTCCAAGTTTGTACGTCTGGCTTTCAAGATAGGTATGTTTGAAGGCGACGCCCATGCGTTTGTAGGTTTCCGCGAAACCGTCGAAGACCCACTGGTTCATCATGTTCCAGAGTTTGCGGACTTCCGGATCGTTGGCTTCCCATTTGACGAGCATGTCCTGCGCTGCGCGGCCGATTTCCGTCTGGAGGAACAGTTCGTCGTCATCTTTTTCCGCCAGTTCGGGATGCGCTTCGCGCAATTCCTTCAACTGCTTACGATACTCTTTGTCATATGCGACATAGAAATCGCCGACAAGATGGTCACCCTTCTTGCCAGCCTTTTCAGGCGTGGTTCCGTTGCCGAAACGCTGGTAGGCGATCATGGATTTGCAGATGTGGATGCCGCGGTCGTTGACTAGATTGATGCGGACGACTTCATGGCCTGCCGCCTCCAGAATGGACGCCGTCGCCATGCCGACGCAGTTGTTGCGGACATGGCCTAAATGCTGCGGCTTGTTCGTGTTAGGGGCGGAGAATTCGATGAGAATCCTGCGGCGTTCCGCTTCGGGCAGTTTCACATCCGCCAGGATTTGGCCGTCCTTTTCAACCGTGTCACGCATTAGGGCGGCGGCGTTGAGCGTGACGTTGACGAACGCCTTTACAAGCTCCGCCTTTTCAATGTCCGGATGCTCCGCCAGATACTTCTGGACTTCCGCGGCAATCGCCATCGGATTCTGCTTCAACTGTTTAGCGAGAATGAAGCAATTGATGGTCAAGTCGCCGTCGAAATTCGCGGGGCAGAGTTCAGGAGCGATGGACAGGTTGGCGACGGAGTATTTCTGTGAAAGGAAATCAGACAGGTCTTGGGTAAAACGGAGATTCATAAATTTAATGGATGCAAGTTATAGGAATGATTTTTGATTGTGCTTTACAACGGCGGGACTTCCTGCCCGCAGGCGGGACGCCCGCGGGACCCCCTTGCCCGCAGGCGAGACGCCGGGCGGGACCTCCGCTATCGTATTTCACGGATGGCGGCGGAATTGCCGTGGGCGTCGAGACCTTCGTTACGCGCAAACGTCTTGATATAAGGCAGATCGCGCATCAGGGCAGGGCGGTCGTATTTCACGACGCTCATGCGGCGGAAGAATGTCTCGACCGTTAAACCGGAGAAGAAACGGCCCGAACCGCCAGTGGGCAGGACGTGAGACGGCCCCGCGACGAAATCGCCGACGGGCTCGGGCGTCCATGGCCCAAGGAAGATGGCACCGCAGGAGGTGATCATTTTTGCGATTTCCTCTGGATTTTCCATGTCAATTTCAAGATGTTCGGGGGCGTAGAAATTGGCGAGTTCGGCGGCTTGTTCACGGGATTTCGCTTCGATAAGGAAAACGCCGTTCGACAAAACTTTTTGGACGCATTCCACACGGGAAAGTTTGGCGGCCTGTTCGGCGATCTCTGCCTGGACTTTCGTGATAAGTTCCTTGTCTGTCGAAATCAAGACGGCCTGTTCACGGCCGGAGCCATGCTCCGCCTGCGACAGGATGTCCGCCGCAACGTAGGCGGGATTGGCCGTCTTGTCCGCCAGCACCATGATTTCCGACGGTCCGGCAACGAGATCAAGAGCGACTTCGCCGTAGAGCTGTCGTTTGGCCGCCGTCACGTATGCGTTGCCTGGACCGACGATTTTTTCAACTTTACGAATTGTCTGTGTGCCATACCCCAAGGCGGCGACGGCATAGACGCCGCCGAGCTTGTAGACTTCCGTCGCGCCCGCGATTTTACAGGCATTCAGAACGGCGGGATTGACGTTGCCGTCTTTCGCAGGTGGTGTCACGACCACGATTTCCTTCACGCCGGCCGCCTTCGCGATGGCGACCGTGTGCACGACCGTCGAAAGCAACGGTGCTGTACCGCCTGGAATGTAGCAGCCGACGCGATCCAGCGGAGCGAACTGCTCGCCGAGCGTGACGCCTTCACGAGGAGAGAACGACCACGCCTTCGGAATGCGCTGCCGCGCAAAGGCGGAGACATGATCCACGGCCGTTTTGATGGCCGTCAACGTCTCGTCATCGATTTTGGGAAGATTGTCCAGACTGACGCGGAAAGTTTCGGGCGTCAGATCGACATGGTCGAAACGTTTGGCGTATTCGACGAGCGCGGCGTCGCCGTTGGCTCTGACGTCGGCGAGAATCTGCGCGACGCTTTTGTCGATTTGCGGATCGAAGGCGGAGCGTTTGATCAGCGGTTTAAGCTGTTCTTGGAAATCGGATGAGTCTTGGAGTATGATGCGCATTTTTCAAATAGCGGGCGGCGTTTCCGCCGCCCTTATGATGTTACGATTTATTTGAGTTCTTTGATGTAGATGTTGCGGAATTCGAGATGGCTGCCGTGGTGCTGCAGTTCGATTTGGCCACTGGGGTAG
>JAGCSE010000252.1 GCA_017964325.1 Victivallales bacterium
CCTTCGCGAGCGTGACGCAGAAATTCATGAAATAGTCGCGGAAGCTGTTCGTGTTGAAGCAGGCGTAGGGGAGCTTTTCTCCCGTCAGCGCGGAGACCTGGCGGTTTTCCGTGTTGTTTTGCAGGAACTTGGAGACCTGCTCGCCACCGAAATATTTGCCGATGCCCCATGGATCGAGCACGACTTTCAGGCCGAGCTCATGGCCTTTTTCGACGATTTTCGGGATGTTCGGCCGCCAGAAGTCGAAATCGAATTCCGTGACGGCGAGATAGACGGTGTTGCAACCGTGGGCGATCATTTCCTGAAAATCCACTGCGGCGTGTTCGACGTATCCGAGGCCGTAGTAGCTGACAGCTGTTTGTGTAATGGGCATGGCTTGATCCTTGTACAAATTATTATTGAACTTTCGATTGATATATTTTTAAGTACAATATAACAAATGGTGGTGACAATGCAAATGTCGTTTGGAACAATTGCAATTTGCCAATTGTCCAATAAATTAAAACATGGTTCTGATGTTGCATTTGTCATAATTCAAACGAGGTGAAGCATGATGATGGAAAGAAAAAATAATAAGGCAGCGGGATTTTGCATTGCCGTTGTTTGCGTTGCCATGCTTTTATGCGGGAACGTGATGGCGGCGGAAGGCGATTCGCCGTTCATGGAATTGGCGAAAAAACGCTTCTCCGTGCGTCAGTTTTCAGACAAGCCTGTTCCGAAGGACTTGCTGATCAAGGTCTTGGAAGCGGGAAACGTCGCTCCGACGGCGAAGAACCTCCAGCCGCATCGCATCCATGTGTTGACGAAGGCGGAAGACATCGCCAAGCTGGACGGACTGTCGCCCTGCCGTTACGGCGCACCCGTCGTGCTGGTTTTTGCGTACAATACGGAGGAGGATTGGAAGCATGGCGAGGAGGAAGGCGTTCGTTCGGGCGTGGAGGATGTGAGCATCGTGGCCACGCATGTCATGCTGCGAGCCGCCGAACTCGGGCTGGGGACGACATGGGTCAACCGTTTCCGCAACTCCCAGTTGGAGAAGGCGTTTCTGCCAGCCAACGAAAAGTCCGTGTTGATCATGCCCATCGGCTTCCCTGCGGAGAACGCGAAGCCTTCCCGCATGCACACGACCAAAAAGCCGTTGGATAAGACGGTGGTTTGGCATTGAGGTGGTTTGAACACGATCGAATGGGACATCTGCGACATCTGGGACATCTGGGACAGACTGTGACAGACTGTGAGTTATGGATTTTAGTCCCATGAGTCCCAGAAGTCCCAGAAGTCCCATGAAACGGTTCTGAAAAAGTAACAGAGAAAATCAACCAGAGGATAGAAAACATGAAAATCACATTGGCGCAAGCACTTAAGGAAAAGAATCGTCTGGCTGGCGAAATCGCGCGGGCATGGACGCTTCTGCAAACGGAGAACTCAAAACGCGAAGATATCCGTCGTGTCGTTGACGTGGAAGAGACATATAAGAAAATCAAGCTCTACACGGAGAAGCTTGTTGAACTCAAGGCGAAGATCGGTGTCGCCAACGCGGGAAATCTGGAGCGCATCTACCGCATGGACGAGTATAAAAGCGCCCTTGCAAAGCTGGACGGCATCAATACGGACGAAACGTCTGTTTTCCAGAGGTTGACGGAATCGACCTACAAGGAGTTCAAACGGACAGTTGTCTTCAACGCGTCGCAGATACTGGAAATGCGTGAACTGCTCCAGAAGGAATGCAACCGTCTGCAGGACGAGATGGATGCCTTCAATGTCGCAACGAAAATTGATTTTGAGTCGCCTCTCAGTCATTGACCGACTGGCGCCTCACAAAGAAAACAACGTCGCCTCCAGTATTCCTTTTCTAAAGGAAGCCAGAGCATTTCGGTGCTCTGAAAATTTCTGATTAGCGATTAGCGGGAAAGAGAAAGAACCTTTCAAAATTTAAGTTATAGCACATATCGATTTACCGTTCAATAATCAATAATCAAAAATCTTTTGGCGGCCGCGTTTTCTTCCGGAAACTCCGAAGCTTCGGCTTCGGGTTTCCGGTCTTTTTTTTGTGAAACCTGGCTTTACTGGAGTTTCTGGAAGTTCTGATGTTATTCTAATGGCACATCCATAAGGAGTGCTGCCTTTTTCCAATTTGGTTTAGAGGCATGGTCTTCGTCTGGAATGAAAAGCCTGAAGCCGCGGATGGTGGTGAAACCATTTCCATTTTCCGAAAGGATTTCGATGTCGCCATGATCATAGACAAACGGCAGGTTGTTGAGGGTGGAGACGGGGGCTTCATTGATTTGTGCAAGATTCTCCGGCAGAGAACCTTGATGTTCACGGCTGTATTCCATGATTTTCCATGAGATCATCGCCATTCGCCGTGCGTCCTCTATGGAATAGGCCATGGAATAGTAAAGTTTTCCAGGCTTCACAAAAAAAGGCGATTGGTAAATGTCGTGGCTGGCGTCGAGTTTTCTGGCGTTGTCCATGGTCGAATTTTCATTCAGCGATAGGTTTATGAATTGTGCAAGGCATCGTTGCTCACAAGCCGCAGGATAGATGGACAACCGTTTGGCGATGGAGGAAATGCCGCTCATCCAGAGAGTTATTCCGCAATAGAAGCTGTTTCCGATCCATCGGATGAAAAATCGCCGTGCCGATCCTCCTGTTTCAAGAGATGCAAAAGCATCGTTGAAAAGACCGGGCATGGTTGGTTTGCCGTCTGCTTCCATCTTATAGGCGCAAGCGGCGAAGTAGCGCCAATCTGGTTCGTTCCCAAGCAGTTCCAGCCATTCCGCTTCCGTATAGCGGTGCTGCGCCAGCGTACGAGCCAATGCATTGAGACGTTCGGCTTCCAGCGAGTGACCATGGATCTTGGCGAAAGGGCTGGATTCCTGCTGCAGGCACCAGTTCCGCAAATGGATAACGGCGGCGTTGTCCTGCTTGACGAGATCGGATTGCTGGGCCTTGGCCATCATTTCAAGCATCAGAAAATGACCGGCCTCTGAAAGAGCCTTTGGTACATTTATTGTTGGCAACTCGTTGAGTTCCATTGCACGTGCAACCGGACGTGGCGGTACGGAGGACAGGGCGATGATGGCTTCGCGCAATTCATCGGGATTATCGTACAACTTGGCAAATTGTTCTTGGACACCAGTTTGCTGATAGGATAGCCTCGGTTCACCGGCGGGACCTTCCTTGCGGGCTTGCGTAATCGCAATGATACGCTGCAGGGGATATTCATTGACAAGCGATTCGTCGCATGGCTGGACGTTGATGCCATGTTTCTGGCGGTAGTTCGCAAGTTGGGCCTCCATACGGGCGGGAGCCACCGTCAGTTGCCATACAAGAGGAAAATCCGTCGTCATGCGGAGGATGCCTGTGATGGCGGCAATGGCGAAGGAGATTTTGACAATGTTCTGCTGAAACTTCAGCCCCCCTGCGGAGGTAACGCCTGCCATCACGAAGAGAGGACTGACGCACATGCTCAGAAACAGCGGAAGCGGTTGGAGGGTCAGGTATCCCATGCAGACGAATTGCGCATATAGAAACAGAATCAAACCGACAATAGATGAGAGGACGGCCCATGGACGATGCTTTTTCAGCCCAAGCCATGTGACCATGATAAAGCCTAACGGAGAAAACAGAAGAATCACAATGACTTCCAGAATACGGTTGAGCCATTTCCATGGCGTGAGCAGTTTGTCCATTTCGTGGATGATGTTGGAGGCAAGTTGCCCCGTTGCATAGAGCAGCAATGCATAGATGATGACGATAATGGCGCATAGCGACCATTCACTGCGCAGGCCGGATTCGAGCGCCCGTGGGAGGAGGATATTGGCAGGCAGTGACAGGGCGATTGCCAGCAGCAATGCTTCGTATGGAGCGCCTTTCAAGGCGATGATATGGTTGAAACGCTGTAGTTTGCTTTCCTTCTTGGGGGCGTCTTCATTCTTTTCCATGGAGGTGTCTCCTCTTCAGACATTTATCTTCATGCATGGTTGGATATTGGAACTAACATATCATAAAAATATAAATGATGATGCTGAATTGTCCAACACTTGTTGGAGATGTGACAGGAGGATGTGTCTGCATGGAAATTGGAAGGTGATTTAGGGAGGTTTTTCTTGAAAATGAATAAAAGTGCTGTTGAAAATGCGATGAAATTAGCAGAAAATGATGTTGAAAATGTAATTGAAATGGTTAAAATCACTGTTGATAATGCAGTATAAATGGCTAAAAATGCTGTTGAAAATGCAGAAAAATAGTTGAAAAAAATACAAAAGTAATTAATTTATAGGGAATAATGAGAATGGCCAAAAATGACATGGTTTTTTATGGAACGGAACGTTGAAAAGAAACTGGTTGCCTGGAAGGAAAGCGAAGACCGCAAGCCGCTGATATTGAGCGGGGCACGTCAGGTGGGCAAGACATGGATTCTCCAAGAATTCGGCAAGAGGTATTTCAAAAACACTATCGTCTGCAACTTTGATAAAGACAAGGAGATAGGGCAGCTTTTCGTGAACAAGACCCCTGATCGCATTGTCGCCAATCTGGAGTTGATGACTGGGCAGAAAATCGTTCCGAATAAGACACTTCTCATTTTTGATGAGATACAGGAATGTCCAGATGCCTTGAATTCGCTGAAATACTTCTTTGAAGACATGCGGGAACTGCATGTCGCGGCGGCAGGTAGCTTGCTTGGAATTTTGTTGGCAAAACATTCCTATCCTGTTGGCGCTGTTGATCTGATTGACATGAATCCAATGGATTTTGACGAATTTCTGAAAGCCGTCGATCCCGTTCTCCATGAGGCGTTTCTCCAACAGCCGTTGTCTGAGCCCATTGCGGATGTTTTTCACACAAAGCTGACGGATGCCTATCATCAGTATCTGATTGTCGGCGGAATGCCCGAATGCGTTGCGGATTGGGCAAAGAAGCGTGATCCGGCTTCGCTTCTGAAGAAGCAGAAGGCGTTGATTCGCTTTTATGAAGGTGATTTTGGCAAACATTCTGAAACGGTGAATGCAGCGAAATGTCTGCAGGTATTCCAAAGCATTCCTGCGCAGTTGGCAAAGGAAAATGAGAAGTTCATTTATGGAGCGGTACGCAAAGGGGCACGAGCCAAGGAGTTGGAGGATGCCGTAACATGGAATGTCGCGGCAGGTCTTTTGAAACGTGTCAACAATATCTCCAAAGTGGAATATCCGTTGCCGGCATTCCGGGAGGAAAGCGCGTTCAAGCTCTTTCTGCATGACACGGGACTGATCAAGACGATGGCGGGTGTCCCGAATACAGCCATCTTGCTGGAGGAAGCGTATCAGTTCAAGGGACAATTGGCAGAAAACTATATCTTGGAACAGATTACAGGTAAATTTGACATCGAGCCGTTTTACTTTGCCGATAATGCAGGGCGTGAAATAGATTTCATGTTGCAAGTGGATACGGAAATTATTCCGATTGAAGTCAAAAGCGGTTCGAATGTCAAGGCCATCAGCTTGAAGAATTATCTTGAAAAACGGAAGCCACGCTATGCCATCCGCTTCTCTGAGAACAACTTCAGCAGAAATGAAAATCTTTTGAACATTCCGTTGTACATGGCTGTACGGCTGCCGGAATACTTTGCATAGTTGTATGAAAGCCTACCGCCATTCCATGTTTTCAACGGTATGAAGGCATTTGCGGAAATAGCCTGACGGGCCGATGACACCGAAGGTCTTTCCAGCTGTGCATGGACGCGATTCATTGTTGCCGAATGCCTTGACCAGCTCCTTCGGCTGCAGGCGGCATTCGCAGAGCATTTCATTGACGAACCAACGGGAAACGCCGCCTTGCGGCAACGCGTTGATTTCCGCCTTGACCGCCTCCCATTCGTCATGGGAGAACGCCAGTTCGGGATGGCTGCGCGCCTTGCCTTCAAGCATAACGGCGCCGATCTGGATGCTTTTCGCACGGGAGAGGACGGCGGCGGCCACCATGTCGGCGATTTCATGTCGGTTAATTTTGTTGACCGTTATGCTGACATCGCTCGGCCATTCCAGTTCGGCGGCTCTGGCTATGAAGGAAAGGTTTTTCGCAAACGTCCGCCGGGTGCCAGTCTGCATACCGTAAGTCTTTAATCCTTGGAGACTTGTCGAAAGCTCAATTTTCTTTTCCTTGCACCAGAGCAGTTTGTCTTCCGTCATGCGGCTGCCGTTGGTGAAAAGGGCGAGACGAGCGGACGGCATCAAGCCTCGCGCGAAATCCATCAAATGCCAGATGTCCTGCCGCAACGTCGCTTCGCCGCCCGTGAACAGAATGTCGTTGACACCACGGACGGCGCATTCCCGTAGAATTTCCTCCCATGCTGCCGTATCCAGTTCGGGCTTCGCCAGTTCCGGAAATTCATGCCACACGCAATAGCAGAACGGACAGTGGTAGTTGCAACGGGTCGTGACTTCAAGAATGATGCTGGGCGGCAGTTGAAACATAACGGAAAATGGAAACGGCGCAGCGGTTATTGATTCGCCTTGTCAGCGGGCGGTTCCGCAGGCGGTGGAAGTGGTGCTCCCATAAGCGGTCGCGGCTGTTTTTCGTTCTCTGCGTCCTTTTCTTCGCACGGCGGTGCGGGTTTTCCCATGAGCGGACGCGGCTCTGCATCGTTGTTCTGGGGGGCTGGAGATTCTGGCTGTTGATCCTGGGAGGGCTGCACTGCTGGTTCTTCAGTCTGCTCTGTAGGGGTGACCACGGGTGGCCTCGGGGGAGCCATTTTTCCCACTGTATGACGATTCATGATTCCTTTGACAACGTCGCAGCCAGTGGTAACCATCAACGATGACAGCAGTCCCGCCAATGGCAACCCCTTCTTCAGGGCATCAGCGATGGCGGCCTGTCTCTTTTTTCCTTTTGGCGTGAGTTTCATAAAAAACTCCTAAAAGTTTTTTGGGGGATATGATCATTTCATCATCATAAACGCATCAAATGAAAGATTATTGTCAGCTATAATCGTTTTTCAGAAGAAACGTCACAGCACGGCCTTGCGGGCGATTTCGCAGCATTTTCCAAAAGCGTCGTTGAGGATGTCTTGCGCCTCTCTGCGACGGCGATTCTGCATGGCTTCCTTCGCTTTTGCGAGGGCGGGGCGGTAGATGGCCATGACCGCTTGTTCGTGCGGGAGCCACACGTCGCTGTCAAAGGCCAGTCCATGTTGTTCACGTCGTGCGAAGGCGGCTTTGGACCATGTTCGGTCGGCGATGTCCTGCGGGATTTCCTTCAGGCAGATCGGCGCGGGAATGTACATCGTGTGGCCAACGGGGCCGATGGCTACGTACATCGTGCTGAGGGTGTTTGGAAAATCTTTGTCGATGGCGATCGTGGCGGCGGAATTGGTCGTCTTGTTACAAAGGCCATGCTCCGTCATGACAGATTCCATCGTGCCGCGCATGCGGGATGTCTGCCAGATGTCTTCCAATTCGATGACGCCTTTTTTCTCCAATGCTTCATTCAGGCCTTTGGCGGCCTGGAATTCACGGGACTGGCTGTTCATGGTTGATTTGATGCCGCTTCTGGAGAATTGTGCCATGCCTGGATTATGCCAGATGTTGGCGCGGATGGTCATGTTGCCGGTGACTACGACAGGCATGACGCGCTTCGCGGTCAGTTCAGCGATGTAGCCGCCCTTCGTGTCCATGATGAAGAAAATGGAGCCTCTTTCCTTGTGCGTGTATTGGCCGTTTTCAATGAAGCCCGTGAGCATTTTCAGGGCTTCTTTGGCGTTTTTCGTGTTTCCAAGTATCTGCACGAGAATCTCTGGCGTCGTCAGACGGCCTTCTTCAGCCGGGGCGAATTCAGGCGTCGTTTCGCCGCTGTTCATGACGCAGGCGACGCCTTTTTCGTTGAAGCCCATGCAGGGATTCTTGTCGCCGAGGCCGAGCCATTTGATTTTGGCGTCGCCGTCGCTTTTGATGAGGCGAATGTCGATTTTAGCGGAATCACGGTTTTTGTGGAGAATCATGGGGCCGCCCGTCAGTTCCGGGAACAGCATCCAGCTGGTGCATTCGTGGTCTATAGATGTGTCTTGCATGGGAGTATAAGGGATAATAGGGGATGGAAGGGATCAAAAGGATTGAAAGGATAAAGGAGATAAAAGGAAGATGGTTTTAGAAACCGTTGTGCGGGGTGAACTGGTCGTAGTCATAGCCGTCCAATGTGCGGAGGAGGTGGAGCCGTTCGGGAGCCACGGCTGGTTCTACGCCGCGCATGAGATTGGTCAACGTCTCCCAGCGGCGCGGCCAGATGGCGGTATGGTCGCAGACATCCCATAGGAAAAGCCCTGATGCACCATTGGATATGGCATCGTTGAACATTTTCGGAAATTGCTCGCCACCGCTGTTGTCCTCACCCTTTGGATACCAGCGGCAATCCGTTCCCGCGCAGAGCTTTCCAAAATAGGCGTAGTCAATGTTGGCGATCTTTTCGTCGTGGTTCCGCTTCATGAGCGCACCATCGACTTCCAGCGAATCGATGATCTTCTCCGCCACAAGCGTTTCGAGATCAAGGCCAAAGGAATGGTTGGCGGCGGGCGTCGCCAAAACATCTATGGAGAAACCAAAGCGGCGGTCGCGTTTCTTCCCCTTGTCGTCAAGCAACTTGCGGATATCGCGGAGGAAATCGGTGATCATGTTGCTTCGCAGGGAGATAATTCGTGGATCGTCTTCCGGAATCTCCAGCGGGGAGACTCTGTATTTTTTCTGGAAGGCGTTGCAGAACGCAGGCTCGAAGGCGATGAGCGGCATGCTGCGCATGAGAATCAGATTGAGGCCGTCCAGATCGAAATCGGTCATTTCGTCGAACAGTTGCAGGAAATGTTTTCGGACTTCCGGTTCGGCGAAACTCAGCCTCGCGACAGGTGTTCCGTTACGTGTTCTGCAATGGTATTCTGGATGTTTCTGGAAAAACTCCGAATAGTTGCAAAGGCCTGGCATATAGCATGCTCCGAGGCGGATGCTACCATAGAAATCCATGCCGTGGCGGTGGGTGAAATCAATCAGTTTCGGAACAAGTTGCGGTTCCTTTTCGCGTAGTTTATTGACTTGCAACGTGATATCATGGTGCAGATGTGTCATGTGGCTGCCGAACATTGTGTTGAAGCCATTTGTGCCGACCTTTGTCGTGAAATGCGACACGACGTCTGATTCGCCCAGGCAGAACTGCAGCCGTCCGATGTTTCCGCCCGCGAAGGAGGCGATTCGATCATAGTAGGTGGCCAGCGTGTCCGTCCAATAGCCGTCCATCGTGGCGACGCAATGGTATTTGTGGTCAGCAGGCCGTTCCGTCATCGGCTCCAAACGAATCCATGCCAACGTGCTGATTTCCTGCGCATTGCGGATTTCGAGCGGTTGGCCGTGCAAGTCCGCTTCTCGGTACAGATATTCGATGCATTCAGGAAACCAGTTGATGCCTTTTCCGCGAAGCAGCCGCCACTGGCTTTCGCCGCCGAGACGGAGCTTGATCCGCGTGAAATCGCCGAAACAGCCTATTCCGATATAGATGCGGCATGGGCCGACGGATGGCAACGGCAGCGTCAAATCACGAAAATCACCTACGGCGGATGAAATAATCATCGTGCCTTTGATGCCATCCATCGTCTCATACGGCATGTATCTCCATGATGTTTCGGGACTTAAATCCGTCGTTTTTGTTTGGACCCCGCACAGTCCCGCCACATCTGTCAACCATTTTTCCTGCATTGTTTTGTCCTGTAGAATACATTGTTGATTCTTTTTCAACAATAATATGGTATGGAGGCAAACGATGTCAATCTGGAATAATGATGAAAAAATGCCTCTATTGGGGTAAATTTCATGAAAATGCAACATTCCATGAATTTTTTAAATCCACTTTAGGCCTAAAGATTGAAATTCAGACCAAATTTTATCATCAAAAATCAAAATCATCTGGAAATTATCATTATATGTACTAAATTATTGAGAAATAGACTAAAAATTGACTTAAAATTCAGAATGCAAGTATGAATATGGAAATAAAACGGGATCGATATCTTCAGCAGTTGATTGACAGCCAGTGGGACGGACAGGCGAAGGTCATCACGGGAATCCGTCGTTGCGGAAAATCGTTCCTGCTTCACACGCTGTTTCGGAACTATCTGATATCCAACGGCGTGGATGAATCGCATATTTTGACCTATCGCCTTGATTTGGTGAAAGATGTGCGTTTTCGTAATCCAATGGTGCTTGCCTCCACTGTACGGGAGAGAGTCGAAGGGCAGTCTGGTCAATACTATTTGTTTGTGGACGAAATCCAGATGTCGCGTAAACTGCCGGATCCGTATGATCCGAACGGTGTGGAAATCACCTTCTATGATGGATTAAACGATTTACTTACGTTGGATAATCAGGATATCTATGTTACTGGCAGCAATTCAAAAATGCTTGCCAGTGATATTCTGACCGAATTTCGTGGCCGTGGGCATGAAATTCGGCTTCATCCGCTCACGTTCGGTGAAATTTATTCCACAACTGGTGGTGATCGCAATGAAGTGTTTGACCAGTATATGTTCTATGGCGGGATGCCAGTCGTGTTGCTGCGTAAAAGCGATACGGCAAAAATGTCTTATTTAAAGTCGCTCTTCGCGGAAGTCTATGTCAAAGATATCCTGCAACGGAAAAAGATACAGCATCCGGAGCTATTGGAGCCATTGATTGACGTACTTTCGTCGGCCATAGGTTCATTGAGCAATCCGACGAATATCTACAATGTGATGGTTTCTGCCAATAATATCAAGGAGTCCCTGAATACGATTGTGCAATATATTGATTATCTGAAGGATGCGTTCTTGTTTTCAGAATGCAGACAATATGATGTCAAAGGGAAGGATTATCTTCGGCAACCTTTTAAATACTACAGCGAAGACGTTGGTCTGCGCAATGCCCGGCTGGGCTTCCGCCAGCAGGAGGCCACGCATATTGTTGAGAACATTGTGTATAATGAATTGGTCGCAAGAGGTTTTTCCGTGGATGTAGGGGTAGTGAAGACGAATGAGATGAAAAACGGTAAAATGACTGGACTCTCAAAGGAAATCGATTTCATCGCAACGGGAGGCAATGGCAAGAAATTCTACATACAGACGGCGTACATGATGCCTACTCCTGAAAAGGAACAGAGCGAACGGAAGTCATTACTGCTTGTACGGAATGCGTTTCCGAAAATCATCGTGCAACGCGACACGGTCAGACGCTGGTATGACGATGACGGCATCCTGCATGTAAATCTAATTGATTTCCTGCTGGATGAATCTATTCTCAAATAATTTGTCTATAAATGAAATAGGCGTTTGTGAAAGGCATTATGACATGCCAGTTCGACAAACGCCTTTTGGGTTATGATGTTCTTCCGTATCACCCTTGGGCCTGAACGGCCGTGAGGGCGACCGTCGCGACGATGTCATCGACTGAGCAACCGCGGGAGAGGTCGTTGCACGGTTTCGCGAGGCCCTGCAGGACGGCAAAGGCTTCCGCACCGCCGATGCGTTGCGTAATCTTGTAGCCGATATTGCCAGCCTGCAAGTCCGGGAAAATCAACACGTTGGCATGGCCGGCCACGGGGCTTCCCTTCGCCTTGGAGGCGCCGATTTCAGGAATGATCGCGGCGTCGAACTGCATTTCGCCGTCCAACGCGAGATCGGGGGCCATTTCGTGGGCGAGGCGAGTCGCCTCCTGCACTTTCGTCACGAGTTCATGCTTCGCGCTGCCCTTCGTGGAGAAGGAGAGCAGGGCGACTTTCGGCTCTTCGATGCCGCACAGGACACGAGCTGTCTCCGCTGCCGAAACAGCGATGCTCGCCAGTTCCTCCGCTGTGGGACAGGGGACGACGACGCAGTCCGAATAAACCAGCAAACCGTTGTGGCCGAGGCTCTTGTTGGGGCAGTCCAGCAGGAAGCTGGAGGAGACGACTTTGATGCCGGGCTTCGTCTTGATGATCTGCAGGGCAGGGCGGAGCATGTCACCAGTCGTGTGGACGGCGCCAGAGACGAGGCCGTCGGCATCGCCGAGCTTGACCATCATGATGCCGTAGTACATCGGATCGGCCACAAGCTGTTTCGCCTGTTCTTCCGTCACGCCTTTGGCCTTGCGCAGTTCATAGAGGGCGTTCGTGTATTCCGCCGCCTTCGGGCTGGTCTGCGGATTGATGATTTCGATGTTGGAAACATCCACACCTTTCTCAGCCGCAACGGCTTTGACACGTGCGGGATCGCCCAACAGGATCGGGCGGGCAATTTTTTCCTGATGGATTTTGACAGCGGCCTGCACCGTGCGCGGTTCATCGCCTTC
>JAGCSE010000253.1 GCA_017964325.1 Victivallales bacterium
CAAAACAAAGCCGCAAGATCTGAAGGAGTGTGAGGCCGTCTGGAATAAAAAAGGCATCTACTATCGTGCCGCAGTAGGGGAAAATCCGGCGGAAAAGGAATTTTACGGAACTTACAAAGAGTCTGGAGTCGTTCTTCTTAATCATAACTATGTCATTGTCAACAATATTATTACAGAAAATTTCGCCAATGACGGCGTGAACGCCCATGGCAGTTGCCGAGGGCTGATTTTCCGTAATTTGATCTCCCGCTGGAACGGTGACGACGGCTTTTCCATCCATGAAGACGTCCAGGCCTGTCTTTATGGCGCGCATCTGCACCACAACGACTTCGGCATACAGGACATCTCCATCTCACGTTCTTCCTTCTTCGGCGTGCTCAGCGAAGACAATCGTTCCATCGGCGGTGACTTCCACGGCGGCATGCGCTCCATTGAAGATTCGATGTTCCGCAACAACGGCGAGATGCAGCTGCGGTTCGCCACCAACGGAGCCACCTACATGGGGCTGAAGGCGGACAATCCTCTGGAAAATGCAAGAGCCTATCTCAAAGACGTGCTGGTGTGCGGCGGCCGTGGAGCGGCGCTGCAGGCCAAAGGCAAGGCCGACGTCACCGCTTTTCAATGCACCTTCGTCAATACGGAGACGGGAATCAATGTTGAGGAAAAAGGCGCTATCCATCTGGTGTTGTGCGCCATAGCCAATGTCGGTCAAAACATCGTGGGAAAAGATGCGACACTCACGGCCGTATCATGTGTCTTTTCGCCTGCGCCGATGATTTGGGGCGACCGTAAACTGGAAGGCGATTCTCTTCGGGACGCTCTGGGGGATGCCACCAATATCGTCCAGAAGGCGCGTTTCAATGAAAAATACCGTGTCCGAAGCCCCATTCTCCAGTTCCGTAAAGAACTCAAAGCACCAGGCTTTGCATCGCCCATTGATCTTCCGTTCATTCCAAAACCGCCGGATGATCTTCTGGCCGTCGGACCAGTTACTACTAAACATAATTTCGACTTCGAGACTTTCAACCCGTGGTCTCGCTTCTACATGAACAACGCCCAGATGGACGCAAAAGTCAAAGGAAATTCGGTTTTGTCTCGCGAACAGGCCGCATCAGGAGCCCAATCCGCCAAAGTCACGATGCAATTCCCGCCTGCCGCAGCGCCTTATTCATGCTATCTCAAGCTGTTCACCGTGCAGTTCCATGACTGTGAAGCCCCCCTAAAACACGTCTCGTGCATGCTTTATGGCGCGAAACAGGGCAATTCACTCCGTCTGCGCATTCGGGATAAAGACGGCGAATGCTTCTATGGTCCGGTGGAGAAGCTGGACTGGGAGGGCTGGAAACGTATCACATGGGACATCTCCGAAAAGTCGCCAGTGGAAATCAGCGGCGGCAATCTCAACCATGTGCAAGATGGCCCTCCGTTGGAAATCGTCTTGGAAATATATTTCAAGATTCCGCCGGAAAGACATGCCTTCGAATGCTTTGTGGACGACCTCTCCTTTGAGTGATCGTCCATGAAGATTGGCAGGGTGGATTTTCGCGTATAATAAAGGAACGGACCTCTTCCGTCTGTTCACCGAGGCAGAGCGTTACACCGAAGGCATCGCCCCCGAACTCTCGAATTCCATGTAGAATGTGTTCGATGGACATTGTGTTCGCCTCCGATTCGATTTCGCCCGACTGAAGCACGACTGAACCATAGTCATGTTCAAAACACCATTTCGCCATGCGAATAACATCTTCTTCTGCCAACCGATAACGCTTGACATGCGAATTGCTTTTGCGAATACCACAATAATAACAGTCTTTGGCGCAAAGATTGCCCATCTCTATGAGCCCACGCAAGGATACGCGTTTGCCGATATGCCGACATTTTACTTCGTAGGCGGCAGTGAACAGTTCCTTTGTGTCCTCCGATGACAACAATGCAATGATTTCATTTCGGGTCAGAGCCCCAGGCTGTTGCAGTGCTTTTTCGATAATGCTGGTCATTCTAAAATCTTTGCTTTGAGAACCATGGGAAAACCATGGACAAATACTTGATTATTTTTGAGGATGTTTTCTTGAAAATCAATCATAATATAATATATTTTCTTTATCTTATAAAACACTACTAAATAAATTGTGATTAAAGATAGTATGGGATGGCCTTACATATCGGCAAGTGTCCGTGCCCATTACCGTCAAAGGAGAATAGACTGTGTCACTAACCATTAACGGAGAACAGGTTGAAGCGGCTGGCAAGACGCTGTCCGACTATCTGAAAGAGGCCGGATACGACACCCGCGGCATCGCCGTGGAACGAAATGGAGAAGTCATTCTGAGATCGCGATACGATTCGACAATTCTGAAGGACGGTGACAAGATTGAGCTTGTTCACTGCGTTGCGGGAGGCTGAACGATACAGATACGGAGTTGCAAGCCTCCCATGAGGTGACCGCCATCATCCGTGTCAATGAAGACAGGATGGACTGATGGCGGTATGGAGATGTTGTGAAATGACCATTACCTATCAAATAAAAAATGCGATTTACGTGAATCTGACGAACCGTTGCCCATGCAACTGCGTCTTCTGCATACGCCGCTTGGGGCCGGGCGTCTATGGTTCGGAACCTCTTTGGTTGGAACGGGAACCGACCGTTGAAGAGACCATCGAGTCCCTTGCGAAATGGAAGCTGGATGCCTTTCCGGAAGTGGTGTTCTGCGGCTATGGAGAACCGACTGAACGTCTGGATGACTTGCTGGATATCGCCAAGTGGCTCAAGGCAAACCATCCTAAATTGCAGATCAGAGTGAATACCAACGGACTCTCCGACCTTATCGCCGGCGGGCCGACGGCTCATCGTTTCAAAGGGCTCGTGGACGCTCTGTCCATCAGCTTGAATACCTCTGATGCCGCAGAGTATCTTGAGCTTTGCCGCCCGCATTTCGGAGCGTCCACCTATCCGGCCATGCTTCAATTTGCCAAAGACGTGACGGAATATGTTCCGAATGTCATCATGACCGTTGTCGGCGAACCGGTAACATCAAAAGAAAAACAGGCGGCCTGCCAGGCGATCTGTGACCGTCTTGGCGTGCGCCTTCGCATTCGTCCGTACGAGAAAACATCAAGGAGTTAGATAACATGATCAATCCATTTGCAACGTTCCGGAAAATAGACGCCCATTCCCACATCGGAATGTTCGGTTCCCCCTTCAATGTCAATTTCAACGAGGAGATGCTTTCCGCACAAATGGCGGAATACAATATAGAAAAGACGATTCTCTGTCCAGCCGCCGCCCATCTGAACGCGGAGTTGCTGGAAGTGTTCCACCAGATGTCAGACAAAGTGATTCCGCTTTATTGGGTCAACGCCAATCTGGGCCAGCCTGCCTACGACGATTTGGAACACTATCTGCGCGATTTCCATTTCGCCGGCGTCAAGATGCAGCCACTTTTCGACGCCTTCACGGCGGATTCGCCGATGGTCGATCCCATCATGGAGATCGCGCGCCACTACCACAAGCCTGTCTTTATTCATTGCGGCCATCCGCCGTTCTCGCTCCCGTGGCAAATCGGCCTGCTGGCGGAACGCCATCGTGACATTCCCATCGTCATGATTCACATGGGACACGGCCACGGCGTCTATATCGACGCCAGCATCACCATGGCGAAGAAATTCGACAACCTCTTCCTGGAAGTTTCCGGCATGCCGATGGGCTGCCAGATCAAAAACGCCTATGAGACCGTTGGTTCTGAAAGGGTTATGTTCGGCATTGATTCGCCGTTCCACCATCCTACCGTGGAAATCCAGCGTGTCCTTTCATGCGGGCTGAACGATTCGCAACTGGAGGATGTCTTCTACAACAACGCGAAGCGGTTCATGGAATCATTCAAATAAAACGGGAGACCGATGATGGAGATTGACAGAGACACGGCGGTTGCGCTATTGAAAAAATACAATCAGAATCCGTTCCATCTCCGCCATGCATGGACGGTTGAAGCCGTCATGCGCTATTTCGCCCAAAATAACGGCTATGCCGAAGAGGCGGAGTTTTGGGGCATCGCCGGCCTGCTGCATGACATCGATTTTGAGAAGTTTCCTGAAGCGCATTGCAAAAAAGCCCCTGAACTGCTTGCGGAAGTCGGCGCGTCTGAACGACTTGTCCATGCAGTCTGCTCCCACGGATGGAATCTGACGGTTGATGTGAAGCCCGAACATTTCATGGAGAAAGTGCTCTATGCG
>JAGCSE010000254.1 GCA_017964325.1 Victivallales bacterium
AAGAATACCTCCTGAATATTCCTGATTGTCCTTCGCGTCCATAACACCCGCCGCCATGTCACATCCGTTCCATCGTGTACAAAATACACGTGAATGGTACAATGGGCAATCATCCGCAAAAAGAGCCCCCGCATTTGTCAGGCGTCCATCGTTAAAAGCCAATCCAAATGATTCGAAGTTTGCATCTTCAAGCTTGATTTTTCGCTCTTTCAAATAACGGGCAGACAATGTGCTAAATGCATACTCGTCCTTTTTGTATCCACCAAAAGTTGGCGAGGCATCCCAATCCTGTCCACATTTTGACAAAAGAAATTCTGTCAATGCACATCCTGTTAGTTGCATTTTTACCGAACCCGTACGATAGTGATATTCACCATGATAGCAAACAGGCAACACACTCTTTTTCACTTTTATACGAATAATGTCTTTTCCTTTCTTGTGAAGCAACGCCACATCCGCGACAATCCCCATTGTATCACGTATCTTGTTCGGTATGTCTTCCATCAACTTTTTGGTATTGTCAATGCCATAAACAGTCTTGTCATCTTCAATGCCAAGCCAGATTGTCCCGCCTTCGGCATTAGCGTAACCACAAATCCATCGAAGATAGTCATCACGCCATATACGCTTATATTCTACATTTTGTGATTCAGTATTTTTCATGATATATCATCCCCGCCGCATCATCTCTCACAGATTATCTTTCCCTACTATTCATTCAGTACTCTGACGAATTTCTTTATTCCGATCATATTTCTCCACACCCATATTATCCTAAGGAATTAAATTTTACTATATTATAAAAAGTTGAATGCAAACCTTATTATTCAATTCAAGTTATTATGTATTCCGCAAAGTCTCATTTTTTAAAAACGCACAATACTCTTCCAAAGACTTCTTCATAACTTCTTCCGGCACCAATAAACGTCGATACTCAGCAACCATCACTGGACTCATCGTACGATTGAGCGTATATTCGACACGACATTTGTCGGCCGATGGACAGAGGATAATGCCCACTGAAGGATTTTCACCCTCTCGACGAATCTCCCGATCAATTGCTTCAAGATACATATCAAGCTTACCAACAAATTCCGGTTGGAAATCAACCGCCTTCAGTTCCACATCAACCAAACAACGCAAGCCACGATGATAGAACAAAAGATCAAGTCGGCGTATCTCCCCGCCTACATGAACATGATACTCATTGCCCATATACAGGAAATCTTTTCCAATTTCCAAAATGAATTCCTTCATGTGTTCGATCAACCCCTTACGCAGTACATGTTCCGTATGTTTAGGAGGTAAATGCAAAAAATCCAGAAAAGCCTTGTCTTTCAGGAGAAATTCCGCCCCTGGATATGCTGTTTTGAGTTTAGTTGATATTTTCTTTTCACGACTCATCATCGTGTCGTATGTCTGGGCAACTATCGCTCGTCTCATTTCCAGCTTGTTCAAACGTTCCCGTGCAGCATACAGAATATAAAACACACGTTCATCAACAGACTTGCAACGATTAAGAATTTCCACATGATTCGTGAAACCTATGAGTGTCAAAACAACAGGAAATGCTGCTATCGCCAAATCAGTTTCGCCTAATTGTGCAGCTGGCGGCTGCACAATTGCAGATTGTTCTTCAAATTGTGCAGCTGGCGGCTGCACAATTTCGCCATTCACAACTGTGACAGGTGGAATCTGTACAAATTCATTGAGTTTCAATCTCTTATATACCTGCTGAAACTCATTGGAAGTGTAGGCTTCGTAGAACATGACCATATTGTAGATATTTCGTTTCCCGTAACCACGCAACTTGGGATTGTGCGTTTTCAAGTAATCGGAAAGCTCTTCCACTGTTTTCGTGCCCCAAGCCGCAGTATTTAGCTTTGCTGACACGAATGCCCCTACTGACCAATAGGTCATCAATGACTCAAAATTGGCCAGACCAATTGCCCGCTCCCAATGTCTATTTATGACATCATGGATGAATTTGAATTCATTTTCTTTTGTTATTTCACATATCGTCATCTTTTATTTCCAATTTTATTATTTTTAAATATATACTATAAAGATTATTTTTAATCTAGCAAGTAATTCATTCGGTACTCTGGCGAATTTCATTCATGTGAAGTTTCTCCACGTTCACTTCAAAGGTGAAAAGAGTCCTCTCATACTTTTCCACATGAGCCATTAGATACTCCTTGCAGAGTTTCCGGATGGCATCTTGATCGGCGACGGGACGATCCGTCACAAATTGGATATGATGGCTGGCCAGACGCCGTCCATTGAAAATAATGTATTCCTTGACGCCCTGTGCGGCCAAAGCTGTTTTCACCTCCGCCGATTCACTTAACAAATCGCCATAATGTTTCACAACATCATGATTTTCAGCCGTTTCAATATTGAACAAAGTCATAATGCAATAAGCGCAGAAAAGCAGTCCGACGATTGCCAGAATCAAAAGTTTGACGACACGGGTTGATTCGTTCATCTGTTCTTCCTCCTTTGCTAAATTTGCGTCCTGTCCCTTTTTCGCCTATCATTTCTGCGGATAGGCGATCTGGCGGCGCTCCGCCAGATACAGCTGATACGGATCGCCGTCGGCGGGACCGACGGAGAGCCACCAGCTGCGCTTCCGTTCATTTAAATCAATCTCCGCAAACGCATAGCCGCCCTGCTCCATCGTGCTCGACAGCCATTCGCCGTCACGATCGACAATCGCAGACGGACATTTCGGATCGCCGACGCATACCACCATCGGAATGCCGTTGTCGATGCATCGCGTGGACCACGTCTTCGACCAATGCGACTCCTTGCCATCGCCCGCCAGCGGAAACGCCAGCAGCTCCGCGCCGTTCAGCCGCAAGGCCCGTGCGCTTTCAGAGAACCAGTTGTCCCAGCAGACGGCGATGCCCAGCCGTCCGAAATCCAAATCAATCACGTTGAACTCTTCGCCTGCAATCACGCCCATCATCTGTTCCGAAACCGTCAGATGGACCTTGCGGTAAAGCCCCGCCAGTTTCCCCTGGCGATCCACGACGAAGGCCGTGTTATGGACATGGCCTTCGGGCGTCAGCTCATGGAT
>JAGCSE010000255.1 GCA_017964325.1 Victivallales bacterium
CCTTTGTCTATTCTTGCCAGCAACAACAGCAGATTATCACCATCTCGGCATGCTTGATAAAGAACAACATTATCATTTGTCTTTAGAAGATCCGAATATCGGCCATATTTCAACTTGGCTTGCTCATTGACAGCCTTGAAGAATTCTTCCTTAAGCGGCGTTAATAAAGGCGGCACACCGCCATTTGAAGGTTGCCTGGCACCATTCGTAGGATACATGCCGCTGTTCGCAGGAGGTATGACGGCAAGTGGAGTACGGCTGCCGCCAGAATTCATTCCGCCGGCCCTCCAGATATTGTCGGCCATGAATACCAGTAGGTCATAGTATCTCTTGTCCGTAAAATATTTCATGACATCCTGTTTTATCTGAGGGATATACGGCATCAGCTTCTTCATACTTTCATCGCTACCACGAGAAAATGCGACCTCTTGAATAATATTCTCTATATCAGCAGGCTTTTTGTTTTTCGACACCGTTGGATCATTCTTCATCCACTCCCACGCGAAGTCCTCTGGCAGGCCATGTTTCTGTGCAATCGCAGTGAATGGACTGGATGTAAGATAAAGACGTTCATAGTCGCGGCTATCGTCCTTAAACAACGACGGCCTGATTTTCCGTACATTGGTCAGAAATTGCCTGAAAAGCGTTTTCACATCCTCCGGCGTCCGTGCTTCCATCGCCTTGATGACGAAATCAAGCAGAAACGCCTCCTGCCTGACCTCCTCCATGTACCAGTCATTCGATGAGCGATATGCAGACAGTTTTTCAACCAGTTTGACTTTCTTTGCGATTTTCAAAAAGTCTTCCAAATACGACGCTACGGACGTCAAGCTTTCCCACGGGAGAGGAAACAGCTCTACGTCGCGGATGCGTTTCGTTGCGTTCCCCGGCTCTATCCATGATTCCAGCCCATGGAAATAATCGTCCATGCGTTTCTTTTCATCCACATAAAAACCATAACGGAAATATAAATCAGTAAGATGGATGGCATCTGGAGACTTCTTGCGAAATCTAATCGGGTTCACCATGTCATTTTCAAACACAACCATTTCATCCTGCCGTAGAAAATCCTCCATGACGGTTGGTCGGTATTTAATGTAAAAATGATCCAACGCTTCAAGATTCTTGTTCAGCTCCTTGACCGTTTCCGTCTTGCCATGTTCTTGATGCCAAGCGATCTTTTTTTGTAATTGGCCGGCGGCTGACGCCATGTCCGCAATGCGTCCGGGCGGCAAAGGTCCGACATTCATCTCTGGAAAATCGTTCTTGAATTTGTACGCCTTGTCCCACAGAAGATTCGCGCGCTGAAGCCAGTGTTCGCTTCCCGAATCCATCCCTAACTTATAATCAACCAGTTCTTGATAACGGTAAATAGGATTTTCGGGATCAAGCGCGATAGCCGCTGCAAGCTCCCATGGTTTTTTCTGCATGAAAAAACCTGTTCTCGTTGATTTGACAGCATTGTACATTTTGAAATATTTCGCCGCCTCCACCTTGCGATCCTTCCCTTCGGCCGCCTTGTCAATGACTAATTTGCTCAATGTTTGCTCAAATTCGACAGCAAACTCCGCCGCCGTTTTTTCCAATGCTGTCAAAATATCTTTTATCTCCACCGCAAATTGTTTTTCACCAGACACATCCATGCATATCAACTTGCAGTTGATTTCGTCTTTCCGACCACGTCCTTCAAACTCCAAACCGATCAGATGGCCGGAACTGTTCAAAGCGTAGGCCTGTTCCGTCAACCGTCTTTCAGACAACACGATATCCAATCTCTCCCTTTCCAAAAGCTGTATCGTTTCCTGCCGCAACAGATTCTGTTCGAACAACTGCCGCCATGCATTGCATTTTCCCTTCAAAGAATCCATGACATTGACGAACCGCGTCTCCGCCCAAGCCAGATAGCGAACGCCGTCCATCGTCTGCTTCGCCGCCGCGCTTTTAACCTCCCCCGACATTTCGATGACATGTTCGTATGGATTGTCATGCCAATTCATGTCCATCAGCCTTGCTCCGTTTTTGGCGTTGAACGCCAAAACGCGCCCCACCTTCCCCTTGTTATTTTCCGACAACACGACCAATACATCCGTATGCGGAAACTCCTTGGACAAATTCTCCCAAGACAGTTCGGCCAATTTCCGCTCCTGCATGATTTTGTCGATTTCCCTGCGTTCCAGTAATGCAAGCTCTTTCGATTCAGACAGTTCCGCCTGCAACAAATCAACCAGTTGTGCAGGCGATCCAAGCAACGCCACATGGATTGGTTCCGCTCGCAACGCCAACATTGATAACAATATGCAAATGACAAGCAACTGTCTGTTCATGAGCAATCTCCGTTATTTTCTCAATGCTTCCGGCGGCGGAAGCCGCCCCCTTGTCCTGTGCTGACAGCGGAAGCTGTCGGGCGGAGGCAAAGCCTCCGCTGCATCATTATATCCTTTTTATATATGACGCTGAAAAACCTTTTTTCTTAGCGCGCCTTTTCTTTTTTCCACGTATATTCCCCCTGCTTAAAGACATACACCTTTCCATCTTCCGCGCCGATAAGCATGTCCTTCGTGCCGCGGCCTGTCATGTCGGAGAACCACGGCGTCGCGCAATGCGTGTGGAAATTGAACATCGTGCCGTCCGACAGCGTAATCGGCGTCGGATTCGCGAAGACAGGCTTCTCGTTCGTTCCACCGTTCCGCAGCAGGACAGGCATCGCGCGTCCACGCGGAATCTCCGCGCCAGGCCGCGATATCGCAGGATGGCAACTGCCGTTCGTGCCGAAGACAATGTCCCATGCGACGTCGCCATCCAAATAGACGACGGACACATGGACGCGGCCCCAATGACCGCAAACACCGCAGAGCCTGACAGTTGCGCCATCTTCATAATGCAGTTTCGTCACGTTTTCGAACTCCATGCCGCCTGCGATGGCGGGAATGCCGACCGCCGCGTCGCCGTCCCAATCGACGAACAGCAGCGCGTTCCGTCCACAACCTGCGAAATTTAATTTGGCGGGAATCATATCCGGCCGCGACCGCCATGACACGAGCAGTTCCTTATCCTTCCAA
>JAGCSE010000256.1 GCA_017964325.1 Victivallales bacterium
CGCTCGTCCATGTAAATCGCAGGTGAGCAATCCACGAAGATGTTGTTTTTCACAACGTTATAACGGCCTCCGCCGATATGGACCGCATGGGGGACGCGGACGAAGACGTTGCCGATGATCGTGTCGCCGCTGTCGCAGTCATCCAGATAGACGCCCATGGCAAGGCCGTCGGGGCGACCGATGTCATGGATGTGGTTGTTGTCGATGACGTTGCCCCAACTGCCCCAGTTGCGAGTCGTGTAGAGGGCTCCCGCGTCCTCCGTATCCAGGCAGGCATGATGAATGTTGTTCCGTTTGATTTCATGCTCATTGCCGGAATACATGACAGCGGAGTGCGGAAAATTACGCAACTCACATTGTTCGAGGACATTGCCAACTCCTTTCAGTTTCACGCCCGCAGAATAGGACATCTGCCAGCGCCCGGTCTCCTGTATCAGGCAGTTGACTATCTGATTGCCGCCGTGCTCCAACGCTTTCAAATCGCCGCCGTTCACAGAAATGCCATACGTACCCGTCTGCCTGATGATGCAGTCAAGGATGATATTCGATTTTCCCTCCAAGTCGATGCCGTAGTCGCCCGTGTTCTCCACACGGCATTTGGCTAGAATATTGTCGTTGCCACGCACCAAAACGCCACCGCCCAACGTGTAACCGATATTTAAATTGAAAAGATTCACATTGCTGCACCCGTTTAATTGCACAAGCGGCTCCCGCATCTGCGAATAGACGATGCATCCCGTCTCCCGTTCGCCTTTCTTCAACGGCGGCAGCCAGCAGTACAAGACACCAGTTTTCGCATCGACGAACCATTCACCCTCCGCATCCAATTCCTCCAGGCAGTTGAGAACACGGAAACGACGCTGTCCTATGCCTGATTGCGGTGTCGCACCAAGCCCATAGCGGCTCTTCGCGGAGCAAAGTTCGACTCTCTTTTTCTCTGTATTGACGGCCGTTACGCGAATGATTTCATCATACCAGTCAAGACTCCAGAAGCCTTGAAGCCAAACGCCGTCATCCACCTTCCAGCGTTCAGCTGGAACGCCTTGCGGATCATATTCGATGACGCCGTTCTTCGCATCGGCATCTCCCGCCTTGCCGCCTCGTTCCGCAATCGCCGCCGTCGTCGCCCATCCTTCGTTTGGCCAGCGGGCAAGCGTCATGGGACGACCGCGGAAAAAAACCTCCCCGAACGGAGCCGCTCCATGCGTCACATCGCCCATGGTTCCGAACTCCTTGATTCCAAATGCCTTCAAATCAACTTGCTGGACAAATGGGCGCACCGTTTCTGCAAGACGATCCAACGCCTTCTGGTCGCTGACAGCCGAAAACGCCGTCAACGGAATCTCAACGCCGCCGATCAATGTCACTTTTCCTTCGCTTGTCCAATCAATGGATGAGAAACGCCGCCCGCTGTCTCGCTTCGTGAAAACCAACGGCGATTTCAAAGCGTATGTCCCTTCTTTTAAGACGATTGTAACGCCGCCCGGCGGCAACGCCCCCGCATTCAGCAACGTCCTGACCTGCTGCTGCGCACGATGGATGGTCGCAAACGGCATATCCTTCCCGCCTGGATTTTCGTCGGAACCGAACGGCGAGACATAGTATTTCAGCGGCTCACGAATCAGAATTTTCTGATCCTCCGCCCATCCCAACATGCACACAAACACCAAAATCACGCTAAACCAACGCATAACAAACTCCAATTACATACTTTCCGAAGAAAGGCAACCGTTTTCAGCAAGGTCTGTTAAACCAGCATATCAATAATTTAATATCCCATTTTATTTTTTCACTTATCTGTAAGTGACATTTTGCCCTCCGCAACTTTGCACATCTGCATAAAAAAACTCTGCGTTCTATATGAGACTATCATCTCACTTGATTTTTCCCATTTTTACTATATTTTACAGAATAAAGACTATACCTTTTATAAAAAAAAGAAGCATTATGGCGCATTTCAATTACAAAAGCCTAGACGAACTGAAAGCCGACATCCAGGCCCTTGGTCTCGAAGACAAAATCCAACTGGACGATGACTTTTCAATCTTCATCAAACCGTTGAAAATCAACGACAAGTTCACTCTGACACGCCGTTTCGCCGTCCATCCGATGGAGGGATTTGACTCCGATGCCGAGGGCAGGCCGGGCGAACTCGCCTTCCGTCGCTACGCCCGCTACGCCCGCGGCGGCTTCGGGCTTATATGGTTTGAGGCGACCGCCGTCCTCCACGAGGCCCGTTCCAATCCATCGCAGTTTTGGCTCCACGACGGCAGCTGGGAGACCTTTGCGAAACTGCTGGCCGAAACGAAAAAAATCGCACGTGAAACCAACGGCTTCGAGCCATTGTGCATCATCCAATTGACCCATTCGGGCCGCTACAGCCGCCCGGAAGGCACGCCGAAGCCGCTCATCGCCCACCATTCGCTCTATCTTGATCCAATCCACAAACTTCCGCCAGATTATCCGCTCGTGACGGACGACTATCTCGACCGCTTGCAAGACACCTATGTCAAAGCCGCACAGCTTGCCCAACGGGCGGGTTTCGATGGCATCGACCTCAAAGGCTGCCACCGCTATCTCATGTCCGAACTCTTCGCATCTCACACGCGTGAAGGCAGATACGGCGGATCACTCGAAAACCGCACGCGGCTCATGCGCGAAACGCTCGCCAAAATCAAGGCGGCGTGTCCAGGGCTGATCGTCACGACGCGCATGAACATCTATGACGCACTTCCCTATCCGTATGGCTTCGCCATGCAGAAGGACGGCTCCCGCGAGCCCGACCTCAACGAAACAAACTGGCTGATTGCCTGTCTAAAGGAAATCGGAATCCCGCTTGTCAATCTCACCATCGCAAATCCATATTATGAACCGTTTTATGGACGTCCCTTCGACATACCCATCATCGGCGCCCCCGAATCGCCCGAACATCCGCTGCAAGGAGTCGCGCGTTTCATCGACATCGTCGGCAAAGTCCAGAAGGTCAATCCGGAGCTTCCCGTCATCGGCACTGGCTACACATGGCTCCGTCAGTTCCTTCCGTACGCCGCCGCCGCCGCATTGAAGCAGGGCAAAGCCGCCATCATCGGTCTCGGCCGCGGCGCGTTCGCCTATCCCGACACCCCCAACGACGTCATCAACAAAGGCGCCATGGACCCAAACAAATGCTGTGTCACCTGTTCACGTTGCACGCAGATCATGCGCGACGGCGAACACACGGGTTGTGTCATCCGTGACGCGGCCACTTACTCCAAACCATACCAGGCAGCCAAAGCGCATGCTTTGGAAAGACTTAAAGCATAACCACCCGTCCCAATTATTCCATTTGTCCCATTGAAAATAGGAGGTTCTCCATGAGCTACGATCCAAACGAATATCGTCATGCTGCTGATGAAAGCAACTATACGCCATTACAACAACAGAAGGGAATTGTCTCCTCAAAGCTTCATTCAATGAGTGATGCAACAAACGAAAGAGTCTATACGCCGCAAGAGACGGAAGCAGTCCAAACTGCATCTTTCATTAACAAAGTCTATGGCATCATGACGCTCGGCCTTTTCCTGACCGCCTTCATCGCGCATAGTGCGTTCCGTTACGTTCCAATAGAAACACTTGCACGGGTCATGATGCCCTGCCTCATCGCAGAAATCGTCATTGTTCTGATCCTGTCGTTTGCCGCGACAAAAATGCCGCCAGTCGCTGCATTCCTTTGCTTCGTCGGTTACGCGGCCCTAAACGGCGTGACGCTTTCATCCATATTTTACTGCTACCGAATCGGTTCCATCGCCACGGCGTTCTTTGTCACAGGCGGGACTTTTGGAATCATGAGCATCTATGGAATGGTCACCAAACGCGACCTTACATCCATCGGCAATTTGCTCCTGATGGGATTGTTTGGAATCATCATCGCAAGCATTGTCAACCTGTTCCTCCATTCGTCGCAGCTGGAATTCATCTGCAGCATCCTCGGTGTCATCATTTTCGTTGGCCTCACTGCGTATGACACGCAGAAGATCAAGAAACTCAATGACATGGGCGTTACGCACAACGGCATCGCCGTCATCGCGGCCTTGTCCCTCTACCTTGATTTCATCAACCTCTTCCTCTACATCCTCCGTCTTTTCGGCCGCAGAAAGTAATTTTTTTTACAAATACTTAAATAAAAGGAAAAACATGAAACGATCACTCTGCTCCATCCTGTCATTGTGCGCCTGCATCTCTGCAACCGCCGCAGATTTCGCATTCCATTTCAACACGGCGGACGATTTCAAAATCTGGGAAATCTCCTCCCAGAAACTCGAACAGCTCACCCCTGCAAAGGATTACGCCATCTTCGATGCCGCCTGCCTCCGCTTCAAGACGCCCAAATGGGAAAAAGGCATGCCCGAATGGCCGTCCTGCCAGGCAAAGCCACTCATCTCCGACTGGACCCCATACGACCGCCTGCTCATCGACATCACCAACCCGAATCCCGAACCGCAACGCCTCTCCCTCTTCATCTCCGATTCGAAAATCCCGTTCCGCCAGGCACTTGGCGATAGTTTCAACATTGAAGGAAGCGGCTGCACACGTTGTGTCGTCCAGCTTTCCAAGTTCCCCAACACGGTGAATCTCAAGGACATCTCCATCATCCACATCTTCACGCAACGTCCTGCGGCGGACATGGATCTCTTCATCGCGGACGCCATCCTGCTCAAGAAGGATGAACCACTCCCCGAAATCCCATCCGCCTTTATCACCAAACTCAACGCCCTCAATGCGTCCGCCCTACTCGCCGCCAAAGAAGCCGCCGCCAAGACCGTCCAAAACCTTGGCGACCTCTGCGGCGACATGCCCGAACTGCGCAACAAACTCGCCGATGCAAAACGCAGCATCCACCGCCGTCTCGGCAACATAGAACGCAAGCTCGCCGCCGAAGACCTTACGATGGAACAATATGAGGAAATCCGCAAGCAGTTGGCGGAAATGCCCGAAACCTTCAAACGCCTGCCGTCAATCCTTCAGTTCCAGAAAGATTCCATTCTCGCGGGATTCGACAACCCCAAAATGCTCGTAGGCACCGCCAGTTCCATGGTAAAAATCCTTCCGAAGGACATGCCGTTTGACGTGCAGGTCGTCAAAACCGTCGAACTCTCGCTGGCCCGCAACGAATGGGAAAGCGTGCAGATTGCCGTCATGCCGCGCACCAACGATGAACTGAAGAACGTGACCATCGCCGTCACCCCCTTGACAGACGGAAAAGGCAACACGCTCGAAAAGGTCGATACGGACACGGTCGGCTATGTAAAGACCGTCAGCAGGCCTCCTTACGCCGTCTCATACGTCGGCTGGTGGCCGGATCCCATCCTCCGTGGCTGCGAAAACGTCAATATCAAGCCGCGCGACATCCAGACCTTCTGGCTTCGCTTCCGTGCTGGAACCAAGCAGCCCGCAGGTATTTACAACGGAAAACTCACCGTCAGCGCCGAAGGCGCCGATCCCGTGACGCTTGACCTACAGATCAAAGTCCGCGATTTCAACGTCCCCGCCAACACCGCCCTCCCGACCGCTATCACGTTTGGATTCAACCACAAGCAGTGCTGCGTCAAAGAAGACTACGACACCATCAAATTCAAGTATTCCGACTTCCTCGCGGACTACCAGATCGACTACGACCACCTCTATCGCGGCGGCTCCCCCGATTTCGACATCATCCAGCGCCTCCACAAGCAAGGCCGTCTCACCGCCTTCAACCTCGGCAACGTCTTCAACGGCGGCGTCGATGAAAAAGGCTTCGAAGAGAAGATGAAAAAGACCATTGATCGCCTCCGCCCCGCCTACGAAAAGGCGAAGGAGCTCGGCTTGCTCGAATACGCCTATATCTACGGTTTCGACGAACGCGGAAAAGACCAGTTCCCGATTCTCGAACGTTGCGCAAAGGCCCTCCGCGAAGCCTTCCCTGAAGTCCTGCTCATGACCACAAGCTACGACGACACGTATGGCGCCAACTCCGTCGTCAAGACGATGGATGCGTGGTGCCCACTCACGCCTGTCTATCAGAAAACCGTCGATAAGATTCCCGCCGCCCGTGCCGCTGGAAAATACGTCTGGTGGTATATTTGCTGCGGCCCGCACAATCCGTTCACCAACTGGTTTGTCGAATACGCCGCCATCGAATCGCGCCTTCTCATGGGTGCACAGACGGCGAAATTCCGTCCCGACGGCTTCCTCTACTACCACACCTCCATCTGGAACAACAACAAGGGAATCGACTGCTCCGCAGGACCTTACACCACTTGGAACCCTGTCTCCTGGACCGTTTACCACGGCGACGGCTCTCTGTTCCACTGTGATAGCAACGGTGCCCCCCTCCCGTCCATCCGTCTCGAAAACTACCGCGACGGTCAGGAAGACTACGCGTATTTCTGCATCCTTGAAGACGCCGTCAAGCAGGTCAAGGCCAAAGCCTCCCTCACGGCTGCTGAAAAGAAATGGCTGAAGGATGCGGAAGCGGCTCTCATCGTGCCCGAAACGCTTGTCAAAGGCATGGATGTCTATTCCCGTGACCCGCAGGAGCTTCGCAAGTGGCGCGACCACCTTGCCGACCTCATCGAAGCATGCGGATTCTCCGCAAAGATCAATCCGTGGAAGGGCGTCTTCGGCGTCCGCGGCTGGAGAAAATAACGAAATAACAAGGGGAAGCGCATGAATAACGTCAGAGATTTCGGCGCCGTCGGCGACGGCATCACGAAAGACACAGAGGCCATCCAGAAGGCCATCGATGCAGGCGGAATCGTGCGCTTCCCTCCAGGGATTTATCTCTCTGGTACCCTTTATCTTAAGAGTAATGGCGGATTGGAGCTGGAGCCAGGAGCGACGCTTCTGGCCAGCCCTGACCCGCAAGATTACAATGCCGCAGATTTCTGCCCGCAGAACTGGTCGTCCAAAAACGAAATCGCCAGCGGCGGCCATTTCATCGTCTGCCTCGAACAGCACGATGTCGTCATCCGTGGTGGCGGCACCATCGACGGCAACCACAAAGCCTTCCTCAACGAACTGGAACCAAACGGCTTGTGGTACAAACGCATTTGGCGTCCCTCCCAGATGCTCTATTTCTGCGAATCGCAGAACATCTGGATCGACAACATCAATCTGCGCAACTCCCCCTACTGGACCTGTTTCCTCCATGGCTGCGAATTCGCAACCATCAGCAACGTCCACATCCACGGCGACGTCCACGTCCCCAACCAAGACGGCATCGACATTGACTGCTGCCGCTTCGTCACCGTAACCAATTGCGTCATCGACTCATCTGACGACTGCATTACCCTCCGTGGCGACGACGCGCGTCTATCCGCGCCAAAACCCTGCGAGATGGTCGCCGTTTCCAACTGTGTTCTCAAGAGCGGTTACGCCAACGCCTTGCGCATTGGAGTCGGAAGCGGTATCGTGCGAAACTGCACATTTTCCAACATTGTCATCACGGAGACGCGCACGGCTGTCTGCGTTATTTCCAAATACGGGCCCAAAAGCGAAAAAGGCGTCACGATTTCAGACGTCTCCTTCTCCAACCTCCAGCTGGATGTCGAGCGTTTTCTGAATCTAAAACTGGACAACAACGACAATTTTGAAATTAAAAGTCCTTCCTCCATCAGCCGAATCCATTTCTCGCAGATTCGCGGCAAGGCGACACTGACGTCCTACATCCACGGCAACAATGTCGGAACCATCTCCAATATCGGCTTTTCCGACATCGACTTGTCATACAATGGCTGCGGCCCATGTCCCGAAAGGAACGCCCAAGGCTGGTGGGGCCGCTCTTCCACGGATGCCGCCTTCGAAATCCGTTATAGCCAATCCATTGATTTCGACAAAATTCGCATCCATTGGCTGACCGACAATCCCGCCTGGACAACGGATTTCGACATCCTCGCCTCACAGGACATCGTCATCAACGACAACTGCCGCCCCACCAAAGGCATCCGCAAAAGATGATGCTGCATCAATCCATTCAACAAAGAGAAGATGTGACCTGAAAAATGACTATGCCGTAACCAGCATATCAACTATGGCTAATACCACCGCATTTCCAATATTTTGTGCATTCATGAAACATATCTTTTTTATCATCTTCTCGTTAACTGTCGCCGTCTTCGCCCAAGTGCCGCCGAAGCCTTCACAAAAAGCAGTCGTCTATGATTACGCAGATATGTTGACCGCTGAAGACAAGGTCGCCATTGAACTTATGGGCATGAAACTGGAGTCCAAATATGCCTCCAAACTCCTTTTCGTCAGCGTGGAAAACAAGGGGAAGATAAAGGGAATCGACTTTGTCCGAGCCATTTACAGCAACTGGAATATCGAAGACAGCTCATTCAGCCATTATGGAATCGTCGTCGTCTGCAAGGCGCAGCTCATGGGCGAGGCTGGCGGCGGTTTTCTCCTAAAATGCGATAATGCGTTGACAATGAAGATCAAAGACTCCTTCCAGGAGCTTATCGACAAGACGACGCTTCCCCCTTTCGCCGACGCCCAAAACTATGATCCACAAAAAGGAAGCGCCGCCCTCCGCGACAGCTATATGTATTTCGCCAACGCCATCATCGCATTACACAAGGAAGATGCCGCCGCCAAACCACAAGCCGTTGATTCAGCGATAAAAACAGCAAGTGAAGCCGTCCCGCAAACCACTCGTTCGTCTTCCGAAAAGCCATCGCAAGCACCTGATACGACGACTGCAAGTCCTTCTACGACCATTTCAACGGCTGAACAACCGCAGAAAACCGACAATGCACCGCAGGCTCAAATCCCTCAAACGACTGACCAACCTTCCATAAAGAACCGAAACTGGCTGACATGGATAATCTACAGTGGATGCTTCATCTGCATCATCGGTATCTTTTTCATAGTCAAAAAAAGTGGCAGCCATCACCAAACATCAAACAAACCAAAGAAATACCAATTCCAAAAATACGGTGCAAACGATTACCGAGACGACGACTACAACAGAAATATCTCAAAACACTAATCGTATCTCACAATTCACCATGTGTTTTCTTTTAGCTTTAGGCTATTACTACCATGCTTTCCATTGAATTAGAACGACTTGACACGCATTTTTCTCCTGATTCGGGCTACTGCTATGTCCACGCCCGCGCCGCACGGCTTCCAGACAAACGTATGGTCATGACCATGCAAAAGCTCCGTCTTTCAGGCAGCGACATCTTCTCAGGCCTGGAAATGACCATCCGCCAACCAGACGGCCAATGGTCACCCATCACACCATGCCCAACGCTTGCACGCCGTCCATGGCAGGACGGCGCGGAAATCGCCATGTGCGACGCCACGCCGTTCTTCCACAACGCCACCCAAAAGCTTCTCCTCACGAGACATAACGTCATCTACAAAAATGATGAAATCATGCCCGGCCTCCGCCCGCGCCATACGTCATGGAGCGTCTTCGACGCAGAAAACAACACATGGACGCCCTACCGCCTGCTCGACATGCCCGACGGCTTCTCAAACTGCGGCGCGGGCTGTTCACAAATCCATGAAAATCCAGACGGCACACTGCTGATTCCCGCCTACGTCCGAATGCCGTCAAGAAAAGACGCGGCGTTCGTCATGCGCTGTTCATTCGATGGCAACGATCTCAAGTTGCTCGAATACGGAAACTTACTTAAGTCTGATACAGCGCGCGGCTTCGGCGAACCGTCCATTGTCCGTTATCAAGATGTCTTCTATCTGTGCATCCGCCACGACGATACGTCCTACATCTCCATTTCAAAGGACGGACTCCACTACAGCGAACCAATCGAATGGCTGTTCGACGACGGCTCGCCGCTCGGCAGCTACAATACGCAGCAGCATTGGCTGACGCTTGGTAGAAAACTATACCTTGTCTATACGCGCCGCGCTGGATTCAACGACCATATCTTCCGCCATCGTGCACCATTATTCATCGCGGAAGTCGATACGGAACGCCTCCACGTCATCCGAGAGACGGAGCAAATCGCCGTGCCTGCCCGCGGCGCACGACTTGGCAATTTCTGCTGCTCGACGTTTTCACCGTCAGAGGGAATCGTCGTCGCCGCAGAATGGATGCAGACCACCGCCCCTGATCCCTGCAATTTCCGCCGCTGCATGGAATATGGCAGTGACAACAGCATTTTCATCGCGCATTTGCATTCGCTTTTAGATTTCAGCTTTTAGCTATGCGAAGCGGCAGACTCATTACCGCCTACGGCGGCGCTTCATGTTTATGGCCGTTTCCGGATCGGGAAGTGATTCATAAATTTCCGGACTCCAATGCATTGCCTTTGCAAGCAAAACCAACAGCAGACGACCGTACCGATATTCACGATGATGATAATATCTCGGCGCCAGTTCAGGCGTGCTCAACAGCGGAATTAACATCAGTATCTCTTTCACACGAATCGTATAAAGACGTGGGACGATGAATTTTCCGTAGAAATCCCGCACGACGTCCATGCACAATCTGCCGCGATCGCCTAAATCGACATTGTCCTCCTCGCCATCCTCCGGACACATGGCGCGCATCGCGACGGGCAGACATGCTGTCGCCAAAGCCAAGGCCTTGGAGTGCGAATAGTCTCCACCAGATATCGCCATATCACGCAACTTCAACAACCGCAACGTAATACCGCCTTCATACTTATCCCATATTTCATCCAGGGCAGGCCAAAAATGCGTCAGAAAACCATGTTCATGGAATGCCGTCAAGATACGAAGCGACTTTCCCGTGAAAAATATCTTCAGGAGTTCTTCGTAAAGCCTTGCAACGGAAGACAGGCTGATCATGCCTCGCTTGTGCTCCAAAGCCGCCGCCGTCTCCGCCTCAAGTGTAAATCCGTGCTGCCCAACCAGTTTCAAGGCACGAAGCATCCGCACGGGATCCTCCTCGAAACGCACTTCAGGGTCCCCCACCGTCCGCACGATGCCCATTTTCAAGTCGTCCATGCCGCCCGTGAAATCAATGATTCCACGCTTCCCAACCAAATCCATATACAACGCATTGACTGTGAAATCGCGCCGCGAGACATCATCCTCCAACGTCCCGTATTCATTGTCGTTCCAAATCATCATCCCGTCGTCGTCGTCGCGCCCTTTCCGCTCCTCCTGCGACGGTTTGCGGCGGAATGTGCTCACTTCAAGTTCTTCGCCGCCGACACGGACTTGCGCCAAACGAAAACGTCGCCCAATGACCATGCAGTTGCGGCGTCCAAACACGGCCCGCACTTCTTCGGGAGTCGCATTTGTCGTGATATCATAGTCTTTCGGAACGCAACCAAGCAGCAGGTCGCGCACGGCGCCCCCCACCAGATAAGCCTCATAGCCGTTCTCAACCAAGCGTGAGACGACCTGCACAGCGGCAGGGCTTACTTTCTTCATCAATGATTTGATTCCTTTCATGGTTGCCAATCATTAAAGCTCATCAACGGCAAAACTAAAGGCCAAGTTCAAGCTGTTCTGGCGGCGGAGCGATAATCCGTGCCACAGGCCCGAACGTCCTGCGATGTTCGGGGCACGGCCCCAATTCACGCAACGCCTCCAAATGCTGCGCCGTTCCGTATCCCTTGTGCTTTGCAAAACCATAGCCAGGATACAACTTGTCCAATTCCATCATTAGATGGTCACGGTGCGTTTTCGCCAAAATGCTCGCTGCCGCTATGCTTGCGGAACGCGCATCGCCTTTTACAATGAATTTCGCTTCAACAGGGAAGTCACGGACCTTCAGACCATCGACAAATGCTATGTCAGGACAAACCTTCAGCGACCTAACCGCCTCCCTCATCGCCTCATGCGTCGCCTTCAATATGTTGATTCTGTCAATCACCTGCGCAGAACGTTCCGCCACGGCCCAGATGATTCGCGAATCCGCCCGCAAACGCTCCCCAAGCTCCTCGCGCACTTCTTCGCTCAACGCCTTCGAGTCGTCCACCGGCAAATCAAATTCCTCTTCAGGAGGTAAAATCACCGCAGCCGCCACGACAGGCCCCGCCAAAGGGCCACGCCCCGCTTCGTCAACCCCCGCCACCAAGATTCCAGGACGCTTCGCCTTCTCCGCCCGCTCAAATGTAAACAGATCCGATATCCCCATGAAAATAAAAGGGGAAGGACCTTCACGTAATCCTTCCCCGGAAATTATTCACTTTAAAGGACTTGTCAGCGCGTTCTCTTTTCCTTGATCTTCGCAGCAGCACCAACCTGACCACGCAGATAGTACAGCTTCGCACGGCGGACACGTCCCTGACGCAAAATCTTGAAGCTTGCAATACGCGGCGAATGCAACGGGAAGATACGCTCAACGCCCTGACCATGTGTCACGCGGCGCAACGTAATCGTCTCCGCAATGCCGCCACCGGCGCGAGAAATCACAACGCCCTGGAAAGCCTGCACACGCTCTTTACCGCCTTCAATGATCTTCACGCCAACTTCCAGTGTATCGCCAACCGAAAAGTCCGGAATATCCTTTCTGAGGTTCTCACGGCGCAACTGTTCAATCAAACTCATTCCCGTCTTCTTAACTTCTTCGTTGTTTTCCATCACTGTCACCTGTATTCCTGTTCACCTTGACCAAGCAGATCGGGACGGCGGCCCGAAGTGCGGACATAGCGTTGCTCCAACCGCCAGTGCTTGATCTGCTCATGGTCTCCGGACAGGAGCACGTCCGGAACTGGCATACCACGATATTCCGGCGGACGCGTGTATTGCGGATACTCCAGCAAATGACTGCCCCCGCCAAACGATTCCTCTACCGACGACTCGTCGCAACCCAGCACCCCCGGCAGAAGCCGAGCCACCGAATCCACGACAATCACCGCCGCTATTGCGCCGTTCGTCAACACAAAGTCGCCTATCGACAACTCCTCGTCAAACAACGCCTGACGGGCACGCTCGTCAACCCCTTCATAGTGCCCGCACACGATGATTACATGTTGATACCCAGACAGTCTCACCGCATCCGCCTGCGTGAACCGCCGCCCCTGCGGCGTCATCAACACGACGTGCGACTCCGACGTCCTCAAGTCTTCAACACACTCAAACAACGGTTCAGGCCGTAAGACCATTCCCGCACCGCCACCGTATGGCGTATCGTCCACCGTCCCACGCTTGTCATGGGCGTATGAACGCAAATCAACTGAATGTATCTCCACAAGACCCGCACGGTGCGCACGCCCTATGATCGATTCACCCAGCGATGCTTCGCATATTTCGGGAAACAGGCTCACGATGTCAAACCGCATCACTTACTCCCCTGAAATACACTACTTTAGATCAATCCAGCACTTCAACCGTCATGCGCTTTCCAATCCTGCCGCCCGCGCCGCTCACCAGCAACCGTATCGCGGCAATCGTCTTGCCGTTCTTTCCGACGATCTTGCCGATGTCGCGTTTCTCGCAGCGGATCTGAATCACGCTCAGACGATCCTTTTCCAATGTCGAAACCTGAACCGCTTCGGGATTGTCAACCAAAGAACTCGCTACATAGTTCACAAAGCTCTCCAGACCTTCCTTCGTAACTTTGCCAACCGGCCCATTCTTTACAATGGCCTCTTCCGCAACTTCATTCTCTGCCGCTTCCGATGCATCGTCAACGGCTAGGTTCTCAATGACAACTTCAGATTTGACAGGCGTTTCCACGGCTTCTTCAGCAGCAGCCGCAGGAGATTTCGGCGCAGTAGCCTGATTGGCCTGCTGCCCCTGGTCTCCAAACATCTTTTTCCAAAATGAAAACGCCATGATGACTACACCTTGTTATGCTTCCTGTGGCGCAGTGTGCTTGACCAGTTTCTTGCCAGTTTTGGCGCGCTCAATGATTTCTTTCACAGTGTCGCTCGGCTGGGCACCACGCGGAATCCAATACTCAACACGCTCCAAATCAATCTTTTCGTCTGCATGGCGCGGGTCGTAATAGCCGATCACTTCGATGAAACGGCCATCACGAGGACTCCGTGCGTCACAAACAACGATACGATGGCAAGCCTGGTTCCGCTTACCTGTTCTGCGAAGTCTTATCTTGACAGACATTGCTTTTCCTCAACTGTTCAACACACAAATAATCTCTGTTTTCAAATCAATAAGTCGTTTAATATAACTCCAATTGCGCTAAAGGCAAATTATCGCCGCATTTTTAATTGCACCTCCTCCCCCTTGAATAGTCAATATCCCTGCTTCCGCAACACTTCCTGCAACTTTTTCTGGAAAAGAATGACGTCTTTCTGCGTCGGCTTCGCAGAACCCTCCGCAGGTTCGACTCCCAAACCACGCGCCCCGATGTACCACGTGCCTTTCGCGCCTGATGCAAATGTCACGTTTCCAGACAATTGCACACCTGGGCGAACGACCTTATCGACATCCACGACCGTCGTGTTCTCCTCCTCCTCTCCGCCTTGCAAAATGTTACGAAGCTCCGTCTGGAACAACTGCCAGTCGTTTTCGTCGGGTTCCGCAGAACCTTCGTCCGCCTCAAATCCCAACTGTCCGCTGCGTGACAGCAGCCACTTGCCGGAGGCTCCGCTGGCGAAGACGGCGGTACCGCTCAACGCGGCTCCTGGATGCGGCGTTTCGTCCAGCACGATTTTCGTCTCGCCGGCCACCGCTTCCTCGGAGTCATCAAGTTCTTCGTCTTCATCGGCTTCCGCCTCCAAGCCCGTCTCCTCCGTCTCCGTGTCGAAGGTATCGGCTGCTTTCGTTTCATCTTCCACCGCAGCTTCTTGCGGCGCGGCGACGACTGGAGCAGGAGTTGCTTTCGGCTTGTCCTGCTTCTCCCAATCGACGGACAATCCCATCGCCAACATACGCAATTCGAAATACGTCATTTTGATGCCGTATTCCTGCGCAAGCCGTGTCTGCACATCTGACAGAGATACGCCCGCATTCAACTGCTCGGCGATAAACTCATCACGTTCTTTCGTCGTCATTTTATTTGCAACGTCCTATGCTACAATGGATTATTTCGTCAACGGCAGGCTGGCCGCAGCGGCTGCCTGACCATGGCGCTTCTCGCGTTCGTCTGGTTCGTAGAAATTGATTCCGGCAATTTCGGGGAACTCCTCGCGCAGAATCTTCTTCGCAATGTCGAGAATGATCTTGCCGCCTTCGCCGGTGACGACGCGGCCCAGCACTTCGATATGGCGGATCGGCTTGTAGAAATCCGCATAATGCGCAACCGTATAACCAAGATAGACACCGATCGTCTCGTAAATCTTGCGAGCGCGGGCGTCGCCTTTCTCCATGAGCTCCTGAACGCGCTTCAAACGAAGCGGGAAGGCTCCAGCGTCGATTCCGGCCATTTCACATTCGAGACCAGCAGGCCCAATCAAACGGGCGACCGCCTGCTGCGAGAAATAGTTCGCACCGACGCCAAAATCGCGCGACCATTCATCTGTCGCCGCCAGCGGATTGTAATCGACCGGAGCGAACGCCAGTTCGTTCATCCATCCCTTGATGGCGCGTTTGTCATCGACGTAACCGCCTGCAAGAGAAGAACCCATGGCAAGGCCGAGCACAGCGCCGTCGCCCAGCGAAATGGAACCGGCCAAAGCCGTCACGTCACCGTCGTTTTCAAGACGGAGCGGGATGCCCCACTGCTTCGCGATTTCCTTGAAAATCGGAGCCGCTTCGGCATCGAAGCGCTCACGCGGCGTGATGCCGCGGAACAAAGACGCAACACGCACGCGGCCATCGACATACACACCTGCGGAGCTGCCACCGATGGCCTCGACTTTCGCCTGCGGGTCAATCGCCTTGATGGCCTTTTCGGCTTCCTTCAAGACCCAGTTGATCTCATCATAATGGTATTTGATGTTCGTCTGGGGCTTCGGATCCCACACATACTCTTCGGAAAGAACGGGTTCGCCATTTGCCTTCAGAGCCAGTTTGCCGTCCTTCGCGACGGCGACCTTGCGGTCGCTCGCGCCGAGATCGAAACCAATTCGCCATCCCTTCCAGTTCAATTCGACCGCGCTGCCAGCGCCATCGTTTTCTGCAGGAACTTTGTCCAGACTGTCAACATGAATGATTTGCATTTCGTGTTCGTAAGTCTGGTCACCCCAGAATTCTGCATCAAAACGGCGGACACCCGTCGCGGTGTAGCAGGATTCCAGATAGCTGACCAATTCCTTCGGACCGAAAATCGTCACTTTCCAACCGCCAAACTGCCACAGCAAGAACTTCAAAATGCGTTCGACATAGAAATAGTTCGCTCCGGCCCGCGGATCGTCCATCGCGAAAACACGCGTCGCAAAACGTGAAACACGCTGCTGGTCACGCTCTACGGCAATGACAAACGGAACCGCCTTGCCTGAAGCATCGACTTCCGCCAAAAACGCGCGGTTCGCCAACACAGGAGGCCTGAACTCTGGATCCAACACGGGAACGGTCTTCGGAGCAACTAGCTTGAACAGTTGTTTCATGGTCTTTTCCTCTAATTTATGCTGCTATATATAATAAGGTAAAATCAGTTTCTCTGCCAAAGCGGCTGCGGATACAGCCCAAGGGACGTCAAATCCTTCAGTTTCTCGCGGACAATCGCGCGATCTTCCGCGTATGTCATTCCAAACCAACGGTCCGTCGTTTCCAACACGCGGACGGTCGCAAGTTCGCACCGTATCAGCGTATCGACAACCGTCGGAATGAAATACTCCGCTTTCAAATCATGGCTGTTCTTCGCCCAGAACTCGGCAAACTGGCTCTCCAGATGGCCGAATATCGCAGGCGTGAAGCCCCAGAAATTCATGGAAACCGTCTCCCGTCCCGTCAGCGGAAGGAACGTCTTGCCGTCGTCGCCCAGGCAGTGCGCCCCATCCGCCGTAGCTTCGATGCCTTTCCGTTCGACAACGCTTAAAAGATAGCCCGCATGCGACTTTTGGCAAATGCCACGGGAAACCGTTCCGTTCGCGGACAGCGTTCTGTTCAGTTCAAAGCCGACCATTCCGAACTGTGCGTCGCTGCATTTGTCCGACTGCAGGAAATTCGCCATCAGTTCGAAAGACATCGAACCATAGTAGTCGTCTGCGTTGATTGCCGCGAACGGCGTCGCGATGGCGTTTCGCGCACTCCAAATGGCATGTCCCGTCCCCCACGGCTTTTCGCGCTTCGCTGGGCAGGTCACACCGCCCGGCAGGACGGTCTTGTCCTGTACGACATAATCAACGTCCATCCGTCCGTCAAGATTGCTTCCGAAATGCTTGCGCAGGTCTTCTTCCAAGTCTGCGCGGATGATGAACACGACTTTTCCAAAGCCCGCCCGCCATGCGTCGAACACGGAATAGTCCAGCACGAATTCGCCGTCGGGACCGACTGGGTCCATCTGCTTGATGCCTTGTCCATAACGGCTTCCCAAACCAGCCGCCAATACCAATAATGTAGGTTTCATACCTTTTCTCCAAATCCTGCTCGTATCAACGCTTTGCGGCGGCGACGGCCGCCTTGGCCAATGCCGTGATCCCGTCCCAGTCACCCACTTTGATCAAATCTTTTTTCGCTATCCACGTGCCGCCGACGAACGCCACTTGCGGCAATACCAGATAATCCTTCAAATTCGCCGTCGTCACGCCGCCTGTCGGACAGAAACTGATGCCCAGATGTCCATACGGACCAATTAGCGCCTTCAGCATCGGCACACCACCCGAAACCTCTGCGGGGAAGAATTTCAGAAGCTTGCAGCCAAGCTCGACAGCGCGTTCGACATCGCTCGGCGTGCAGATACCTGGAGCAAACGGAAGTCCTTCCGACTGAGCGGCTTTCACAATCGTCGGATTGCAGCCCGGCGCCACGGCAAAGCCTGCTCCCGCATCTTTCGCACGCTTCACTTGCTCGACCGTCAGAACTGTGCCCGCGCCTAAAATCATTTCAGGAAAACGGACGCGCGCCTCGCGAATGACGTCCGCCGCAGCCGCCGTGCGAAACGTCACTTCCGCAACTGGCAGACCGCCTTTGATGAGAGCCTCGCAAAGACGCATACCGTCGTCAACACCGTCAACGGCGACAACCGGCACAACTCCATATCCGCGCAATTTCTCAAACATCTTCCGTTCCTGTCCTTCTTGATTTATTTGAACTTTTCAGCAAGAGCCTCGTTCACGACCTCCACGCCGAAGCGTTTCGCCCATGCGAGACAATCGTCCGTATTGCTCCATACATCGACGGGGCGGTGCGCATCGCTGCTCACGACGGCCTTCACGCCTTCTTCGCCCGCAATCTCCCAGAATTTCTCCAACGGATATGGAGCACGCATCGCCCCACTATCCTGTTTCGGCTTCTTCCGAAGCCCATAACCGTTGATTTCCAATGGCAAACCAATCGAAACCGCCGCCTTGCAGATTTCACGGCAACACGCCTCCGCTTCCGCGTTCCATCCTTCGTAACTGACTCCGAACACGTCCGGATGGGCCATGAACAAATACAGTCCGCTTGACATCGCCTCCACGACGTAATCCGCGTAGTCATGCAGATTTTCATCCGTCATGCGGTAACCGTACAGCCCCATCCATTCGCCGCCACGTGACAAATACGAATGAGCCGCCCCAATCAGATAACGGCAGCCATATTCCTCCATTAGAACATCCTTGAAGAAATTCGAATAGGCTGGATCATACTCGCATTCCATTCCTTGGATAATGCGAAGCTGTGGAAACTCCGCACGTGCCGCTTCAATCCATTTGACGTACTGCGGAAGCTGGTCAACATCCATACGCACTGTCTCCCAACGTTTTACGGGATACGGCGTGTGGTCGCTAAAGCCCAGAACGGAAATTCCCTGCTTCACCGCTTCGCGGCAGTAATCGACGGGTTCTCCGTCCGCGTGTTTGCACAGCCGCGTATGCGTGTGAAAATTAATCCTGCTCAAAAAATCCATAGTTCAATCAAAAAACGCCTTTCTACATGACAAATCACAATTATGTATTAATGTAATCCTTATCTCCCGCTTTGCCATTGACAATCACGGTTGTATTAACAATAATTACAAAATGATTAGATTCTTTTTTATTCTATTTGCATTGATAACCTGTCATATTTTTGCACAGGCAAATAATTTTGTCTCCATTGAGGAGACATCCAACGCCTTGCAGCCCTACATGAAAATGGATTTCTGGCAGCAGGAAATTAAGACACCGCCTCTTTCCCGCGAAATTCTCATCCAGTCTCTCGAAGCCGCACGTGCCTATTACCTCAACCAGCAGAAGACCGAAGGAAACTTCAAATATCTGCTCGACATTTCCGACGGTCAGACGGCGGATGACGACAACCAAGTCCGCCAGGCCGGAGCCATCTGGGGGCTCGCCTGCCTCAACCGCGATTTCTTCAACGAACCTACCCGCCGCGCACTTCTTCTCGGCTTCGACTTCTTCATTCAAAACATCAAGACGCTCCCGACAGGCGAAACCGTCATCGTCTATCCAGGCGAGAAAAATCTGAATTCGGGCACGGTCGCTCTTTTCTGCCTCGCACTTACGGATTTTCTTGCCGGACAAGATAAGTATTTGGATCAGAACACGAAAGACAAATATCGCCGCATCCTTTTCACTCACATTGGCTTCCTCCGCACGATGGAACTGGACGACGGATCATGGTCCCGCGCATACGAACTCAGTTCCGGCATCCGAAAGCCCGTACCTAGTTCCTACTACGACGGCGAAACGCTTCTCGCCTACTGCAAAGTCGCCCGCCTCTACAATCGTAAAGACTTGATACGGCGAATCAATTTCGCCCTTCCACGACTCATCCACCGCTACACCGTCCAGACATGGCAACCCGATGGAGACCAAGACCTTACGAAAGGCTTCTACCAGTGGGGCTCCATGGCTTTCGCGGAATACATAGATGCTGGATGGGAGCCCCATGCGAAACTCGCCGCCGACGCAGCGCTCGCCCTCGCCTGGTGGCAAATCGACGAAAATCAACTGGAATCCAAAAAGGCCAATGTCGCATACGCCGTCGAAGGACTAGCCTCCGCTTGGAAAATCGCCAAAATGACAGGACGAAAGGAAGCGGAAGACAGACTTAAGCCTATCATCGACAACATTATGGGGAAGCTCATCCTCTGCCAGTACAAAGGCCCGTTCATGCAGTACAACCCCTATCTCATGTCGTTGAAAAACGTCGTGCCCGAAGCATACGGCGGCATTACGGCTGCGCAGAACAGCCCACTTGTCCGCATCGACAACGTGCAGCATCAAGTCCACGCTACGCTCCTCACTCTCAAATACTTGTATCCCGAAACCAAATAACAACGGTCATATATCCATGCGACTCTCCGTCATTATTCCAGTATATAATGAAGTCAACACCGTCGTCGATGTCATCAACGCCGTCCGCAACTGCGGCGTGAAAGATTTGGAGATTATCGTCGTCGATGACTGCTCCACGGACGGCACTACCCAACTGCTGGACAGTCTTCCTCCCTCTCCCGACCTACGGATTTTCCACCACCCGAAAAACATGGGCAAAGGCGCAGGAATACGCACCGCCCAAGCAAATGTGAACGGAGATGTCGTCATCATTCAAGATGCCGACCTCGAATACTCGCCAAACGAATTTCCCGCCATGATCCAACCAATCATCGACAACAAGGCAGATGCGGTCTTCGGTTCGCGTTATTCTGGCCGCGAAATTCTCGTCGATAGTTTCTGGCATTATTGTGGCAACAAGTTTCTCACGTTTGTCTCCAATGTTTTCTCCAATCTGCATCTGACGGACATGGAGACATGCTACAAGATGATTCGTGCGGATATTTTCAAGTCTTTCACGTTGGAATGCAACCGTTTCGGCTTCGAACCAGAAATTACCGCCAAACTGTCGAAGAAGCGGGTACGCCTCTATGAAGTCCCAATCGCCTATCAGGCTCGACCGTTTGATGCTGGCAAGAAAATCGGCTGGAAAGACGGCGTTGCCGCCATCTGGTACATCCTGAAATACAACCTATTATCATAAAGGAACAATAAATATGAAGCTACTTCTCGGAGGTGTCCCTCTTGGTTGCGACAACATCGGCGACGAAGCGATCATCGCCTGTGTTGTCGTGCTTCTACGGTCGTTGTTTCCAGATGTGGAAATAACTGTCTGTACTAAAGACCAAGATGGAACCGCTCAAAAACTAAATGTTAAAACCGCCCCGCTCTATGGCTTCCCGCCTGAACCACAATTGGATGATTTCTCTCAATTCGTCAAGCGGTTCGACGCCTATATATGGTTCGGTGCCACAGGGCTTTCCGACTATCCGGACACGGCGCTTCCACTTCTAGCCGCCGCCCGCCGGCAAGGCGTCAAAACCATCGTCTGGTGCGTCGGCATGGACTCGCAACTCAATCCCGCCTTCTTTAAGGTTCAAGGCAAAAAACGCATGATCCTCAAACTTTTCGGAGCGGTAAAATGGTACGAGTCCAGGCTCCGCCGCGCTGTCGGCGAACGCATCCGTTCAGAACTGTCCAAATGTGCCTTCGTCTCCGTCCGCGATCCGCAGTCGTCGGAGGAGCTGAAGAAAATCGGTCTTACGGACGTTGTCGTCGCGGCGGACACGGCCATTCTCCAGCCGACGGCTCCACAGCCGCCGTTTCCCATTGACAACAGTCTGGAACGCATAGGCTTCTGCATCTCCGCACAACGCGAAATCACCCATCTTGACCAAATGCTCCAACTGTGGGACGATTTGACGGAAGCCCCCGCCCGCCGTCTTGTCCTCCTCCCCATGAATCCAAAGACGGACAAGCCGCTGATGTGGGATCTCAGCCGGAAAATGAAACATCCGGACCGCGTCGAACTGCTGGAATCAGACGATCCCGCAGTTGTCCAGGCCGCCACGGCACAATGCCGTGTCGTCGTCAGCAGCCGCCTCCATCTGCTGATTCTGTCCTCCAACGTCGGAACGCCGATCGTCGGAGTCACACGCGGCAGCAAGATTCCCAACTGGCTTGCCAATTTCGGTCTGAAGGATGCGGGCTCCGTCTATGAATGCGACTTCGCCGCCATCAAAGCGTCCGTTGAAAAATTCATCGCCGCCAATCCCGCCGAAACGATGAAATCCATCGCAACTGTGATGGATTCATTGCATAAACGCCTGGACTCGGCGGCCGTTAAATTGAAAATGTCACTGACAACATGAAAAATGCCCTTTCCATTATTCAATAAGTAATTTACAACAAAGAGGTAAATACATACTCCTATGATTATCAAGTCTCCAACATCAGAAATATCTAAAGGTAATTTAACATTACGTTCCACTATTTCATATAATAATAATGAGACAGTGGAATGTTTTTATTCTGTGCCAGAAAAATATGCTTCTTTCGCAGATACAAATAGTTCCAACTGCTTTCTTGTTGGATTCTTGTATCCAGCATTGCGCCTTGGCGAAGACATCCACGTGGAAGGTGTCGTCTCATCCCGACTGTTATACAATATCAATCAATATATGATTCCATTATTGACAACATGCAACAATCTCTTGAAGCCCATAAAGGTGACAGCCGACGTAACGGATTCGTCTGGTTCCCCGAATGCCCAAGTCATCGGCACTGGCTTTTCTGGTGGAATCGATTCATTTACGACTATTTACGAACATTTTATCCAGCCGACTCCCAAAGAATTCAAATTGACCCATCTATTCTTCTTCAATGTCGGAGCACACGGTATTCCCCATAACCAAGAAGAACTGGAAGCCATTGAAAATAAATTCCATGCCCGCTATGAAAAGCTGAAACCATATCCGCATGAAATTGGACTTGATTTTATTCCTGTCAACTCCAATCTGCATTTATACCATCCTTGGGGGCACTTGGAAACATGTACATTCGCTACGATTTCTGCGGTCATGTTTCTGCAAAATGGCATTGGAGGTTACTATTTAGCCTCGTCAGGACACCCCTACCAGCAATTGTGGCACTATCTCGGTGCGCCAAACCGTCCCGACGACCTCGCCATGCTAAACCTTCAACTGTTACCATGGCTCTCAACAGAATCACTCGACCTGATGGACGACGGCACCATCTATGACCGTTCGCAGAAGACTGAACTCATCGCCGATTACGCCCCCGTCACACGCTACCTGAATGTCTGTTATAACCATGACACGTTGGACACAAATTGCTCCATCTGCGGGAAATGTTGCCGCACCCTCCTGACACTGGAAATTCTTGGAAAGCTTGACAACTACCAAAAAGTCTTCAACATCGAAAAATACAGGACGGAAGCCCGGCGCCGCTTCATTGCGGAAACCATCGTCAATGAAAACAAGGACATGTTCAACAAGCATATCATGGACATGGCAAGGAAAAAAGGAATTGACCTTCGTAAAGAAATCAACTGCCTGGACATCCTCCGAGCGAAGCTTCTAGACGGCAAGATTCATAACTTCATCCGCAACAATCCATTATTAAAGAGAATTGCAAAAAAATTCTTTTGATACCATATATTTAACATAATATTTTGCTAATGATAACAATCAAGAGGTAATATGATTATAATCAACTATTATTAGTTGAATTATTAATTATATTTTCCAGAAGCTTATGCTGCCGTTTCATATAGGCATCTCTTGTAAAGAATTTGGCTCGTTCAGCATACAGCTTCTTCTTTTGTGTTACTCAACCTTCTATAAAAGTAACCATGCATACAATTGTGAGTTTTGCAAAATGCTATTTTTGCAAAACTCACAATTCATGGCACAAATGAAAAGATGCCCCGACTCTTCAAAATCTACAATGTTCAAATGTCTCGGCCCTTCGGGCGAATGGTCGCCTCGCAGCTTCCATAAGCTACCCTCTTGGGGAATATAGCGCTTCTCAATTATAATAAAACGAACCTTCTTTATATTCAATTCCGTCCAAATAACCTCTTAACAATCCGAAGAACATTCATTTTTTTCAATAAAATGTACAACCATGTTTGATGCAAATATGCACAAACTAAATCCATAGTTTTAATTTGACTTTTAATATCTATTTTATGCTCTATAGCATAATGCCGTGCGTCATCCAAAAATGGATACTCATAACCAGGTGATGGATACATCATTTCAGCATAATCACGAGATTTAAATTTTCTTCTATATAAATCGACATCAAATACCGAACGAAAATCATCTAATTTTCCTAATAACTCCAAATCCATCATAGTACGACGACATTTTATACAAACAGAGCAATTCTTTTCCATTGTTTTAATAGAATTGCACACATTCAAACACTGTTGAGCAGCGGGATAATTCATAATGAACTGGGTTTTCATGAGTCGTGTTGCACTTGCCCCATAAGGTACAATATTCAATGTCTTATCTCCCAGCCATTGACAAAGCATAAGCTCAATATCATCCATTTCTAGATTTTTTTCAAATTGAACATTTTTTAAATGCTTAAATAATTCTTCATAATTATATCCACCAGAAGAAAGAAAATACTGCCCTATCCCTTTTCTCAAAAAGTGAATTACAGATGAATTACTCGTAGTAATAGCAGCCGATATATTATCAGGAAGAAATGAATGTACATTACTATCAATTGGTATAAACGGTAGTTCTATCATTTTGGCTGATACAAGAAAACTGTTATAACGCTTGATAAATTTTTCATGAACATGCTCTAATTCTTTGAATGAACGTCCTAATCCATGTGTTCCAACATTAAAAAAGAATAAATGAGTTAAATTATCCTTTTTATTTTCATTTAAATTTGAAAAAATTGTATAAAAAGAATCTACCCCTGCTGAAAAACCTGTACCAACATACTTTCCCTCTGGAAAATCTGTTGTATTTGTTACAATTATATCCACTGGATTTAAATATTTATAATATGCGCTTATCAATGGCATAGCTTCATTTTTTAAATTGTTCAGAAATTTCTCTGAAACTTCTCCTTTTATACAAATATCATACCCAAAACGCATGGCAAAATAAAGTAAACCTAGTAAAAAGCAATCACTACAATCAGGAAAAACAAATTCCTCTGCATACTCTTCAGGCAATGCAAACCAAATTTCTTTTTGTATATCTGGCAGAGGTTCTCCATTCTCAACATCAATCGTCGCAGCAAGGCGATACCAACCATCTTTTACAATAGATCTAGGTTTACTAATGACAAGTGTTTTATTATTCATTTTTATCTGAATTCCAATGAAATGAAACATTTAATTAAACTAATATAAAAGATTAATATAATTTATTCAATTAAAAAATCAAACAATTCAAACAACACATTTTGTTTTTATTGGCTTCACAATCATCTGCTTCAATTCCTTTTTGCATTGCAACGCATTTGTATTTTTGACCAAATATTCAACATATTTTTTTTCGTTTACCTGTAAAATTCTTTAATAACTAGTATATTAGTATTTATTCAAGGACATTCATGCGATATCTTCTTTACAAAAACACTCACACACAAAGGAGCCCCAACCATGTTCAAACGCAAACTGGCCGTACAGATGTACTCCCTCCGCAACGAAATCGAAAAGCTCGGAATGCGCAGCGTCCTCAAGACCGTCGCCGACATCGGCTACATCGGCATCGAACCCTGCGGCTTCGGCGACCTCTCCATCCCGGATTTCTACAAGGCCGCTTCCGATCTCGGTCTCGAAATCACTTCCTCCCACCGCCCGTGGTGCAATCTCGACAATATCAACGAATCCATCGACCAGGCCGGCGAACTCGGACTCAAACGCGTCGTCTGCGGCTATGGCCCCAAGGATTTCGAAAATCTTGACGCCATCAAACGCACCGCCGACGCCACCAACACGATGATGCAGAAGCTGAAGCCCCTCGGCATCGAACTCTTCCAGCATAACCACTACTGGGAATTCGAACGCCTCGACGGCGAACTTAAATACGATATCTATCTGAAATACTGCCCGGACATCAAATTCCAGCTCGACGCCTACTGGTCGTCCAATTTCGGCGCCAACAACGCCGCCGAAATGGTCCGCAAATACTACGACCGCATCATCCTCCTCCACATGAAGGACGGCACCACCGAAAAGCCCAACCTCAACCCCACCATCGTAAAAGGCACATACGAGCAGAAAGTCCCGCTCCGCCCGCTCGGCGAAGGCAAGCTCAACATTCGCGATATCCTCGAAGAGGCTCCTGAAGCCATCGACAACATCATCGTCGAACTCGACAACTCCCCATACGACATGGTCGTCTCCCTCACCCGCTCCTACATCTACATGAATCAGGCCGGCTTTGCATACGGTCGTCGGTAATCACTTAATGCCAATAATGTGACAATGCCTGAAGCCTCAATTGGCTTCAGGCACATTTCAACAACACAACCACCCCAAAAAGACAACCGTATGTCGGAACAACCTCCAAATTCAAATAACTCATCTGACGATACCCCTACCCTGCTTCCACCCAAATCCCCGCCACCCACCTCTCAGCAATATCCGCCGCCGCGTCCTGCTGCCGTTCCGCCACCCATCTCTCAGCAATATCCGCCACAGCCACGTCCTGCAGCCGTTCCGCCACCGCCTGTCATCCAGCCGACACCGCCGCGTCCTGCAGCCGTTCCGCCACCTGCTTCTCAGCAGCAATATCCGCCGCAGCCGCGTCCTGCTGCCGTTCCGCCACCTGCTTCTCAGCAGCAATATCCGCCGCAGCCGCGTCCTTTCGCCGCCCCACCTCCCCCCATCATCAATCCCCAACCACAGCCACCCATCATCAATCCCCAACCGCAGCAACCTGTCATCCAACCTCAACCACAATACCAACCTATGTCCCAACAACCTTATCAGCAACCGCAACAATACCAGCCGCCTATTCAGCAAGTCATCATCCCTCAGCAGAACAGCAACCTCAGCCCAACCGTCACAATAGGAGACTGGATCGTCTATATGATTCTGATGATGATTCCCATCGTCAATATAATCATGTTTATTGTCTTCGCCTTTGACAGTTCCAAACCAAGCCGCGCCAATTTAATCAAAGCACAATTACTCCTGTTACTCATCCTGCTAATTCCAGGCATCATCATTTTCTTCGCACTACTTGGTGGTGCCATGAATATGTAAGCTAAACCCAAAGTAAAAGCCTGAAATCCACCTATTTCGGGCTTTTTTTCATTCATTTCACTACAAAAAAAGATGTCAGAACAATCTGACTATTCCACACAAAAACAACCTGAGCAGTCGGTTATCACACAATCGTCAAATGGTTTCAGCCCGACAGTTACCAAAGGCGAATGGATTCTTTATCTCTTTCTGCAAATGATTCCATTCGTGAATATTGTGATGCTCATCATTTATGCCAGAGACAAATCCAAACCCAGTCGCGCAAATCTGGCGAAAGTTCATCTCATGTTCATCATTGTTATTCTTTCCTTGGCAATCATCTATTTTATATATTTTCTATATGACTTTGGGAAAGCCATGAAAAGCATTCATTAGGGCCGATCCAATCGTAATTAACACCAATTTTCATTATAAACATACTATAGATTAGGTAGAATCCATCCATTCAAGTGTAACTTCTGCTTGCAAATAGGACAACAACGGACATAGTAATCTATGGTGTTTTATTACCTATTAATAACAGGAGTCTTTTCATGAAACAGGTAAAAATTCTCATTGTCGGTTGCGGTGCGCGTGGAACAGGTTATGGAAAATTTGCGTTGGCGAATCCAGAGCGTGCAAAAGTTGTGGCTATTGCGGAACCGATTCCCGAACGGCGGAACGCCGTGGGGGATGCGCATAATGTCCCGCCTGAATATCGTTTTAATAGCTGGGAAGATGCCGCACGTCTCCCGCGCATGGCCGACGCGGTGCTCATCTGCACACAAGACCAGATGCATGAAGAACCCGCAATTGCCTTTGCAAAACTGGGTTACGATATCCTGCTGGAAAAACCGATGGCTCCGACGGCGGATTCGTGCCGCAGAATCGTCGAGGCCGTGAAAAAGGCGGGCGTTCTTTTTGCAGTCTGCCACGTCCTCCGCTACACAGCCTACACGAGAAAACTCAAAGAAATTTTGGGCTCTGGCGCCATCGGCGAAATCATCAACATCCAGCATCTGGAACCGGTCAGCTATTGGCATCAGGCACATTCTTTCGTGCGCGGCAATTGGCGGAACGAAGAGGAATCCTCTTTCATGCTCCTCGCAAAATGCTGCCATGACGTTGATTGGCTCCGCTATGTGATGGGACGGCCCTGCCGTCAAGTCCAGTCTTTTGGAACTCTGAAGCATTTCCGCCCCGAATGCGCTCCCGCTGGAGCGGCGGCTCGTTGCTTGGACTGCCCTGCGGAGATTGAGAAGAACTGCCCCTATTCCGCCATCAAAATCTATTTGCGCGACCGTTTGGACAAAGGACACGCCGGCTGGCCGGTAAATGTTCTCGCACATGAAGTTACACGTGAAACAATACTCGCCGCATTGCGCAATGGCCCGTATGGACGCTGCGTCTATGCCTGCGACAACGATGTCGTGGACAACCAAGTCGTCAACATGCTTTTCGACAACGGCAGTACCGTTTCCATGACGATGACCGCCTTCAATTCGCACGGCGGCAGATTGACGCGAATCTTCGGAACAAAAGGCTCCATCGACACCGACAGCAACACCATCACGCTTTTCGATTTTCTGACCGACAAGAAAACCGTCATCGACACCGCCATAAAAAACGACGGCGGCATCCTGAGCGGTCATGGCGGCGGAGACAACGGCTTGATGGACGCGTTCATTTCCGCCGTCGCGGAGCAGGATCCATCCAAAATCCTCTCCGGCACGGACGAGACGCTCGAAAGCCATCTTATGGTCTTCGCGGCGGAAGAATCCCGCAAAAACAGCAAGGTCGTGAAACTGTAGAGAAATTCTTGTGTTATCGAAAGCGGAATCCGTGTGAAAGGCATCATTTGCGTCCCCCCGCATTCATGCGGGGGAGATTTCATCCGCCAATCTCCACACCAACGCTGTGAATTGTAAGTCAATCAATTCCCAACTCTTCTGCAAGGCGGCGGTTCGCATCAATGGCGCGGATTTCACCAATCAGTTCATCCATATTGCCTTCCATGATGTTGTCCAAATCATAGAACGTCAAATCGAAACGGTGGTCTGAGACGCGATTCTGTGGATAATTGTATGTGCGGATGCGTTCGCTGCGGTCGCCCGTACCGACTTGTGAACGCCGCTCGCTGGCATTTTTCTTATCTTCCTCATCCTGCTTGATTTGCAGTAAACGGGAACGCAGGATGCGCATGGCTATTTCCTTATTGCGGTGCTGCGATTTCTCCTGCTGTGACGCGACGAACATACCCGTCGGAATATGCGTCACGCGGACGGCCGAGTCAGTCGTGTTGACGCACTGCCCGCCATGGCCGGACGAGCGGAACACGTCAATCCGCAAATCTTCCGGATTCAGTTCGAAATCAACTTCTTGCGCCTCCGCCAGCACGGCAACCGTCACCGTTGACGTATGGATTCGCCCCTGCGTTTCCGTCACGGGAATCCGCTGAACGCGATGCACGCCGCTCTCAAAACGCATATTCGACCATGCGCCATCGCCGCGAAGCGTGAACGAAACGGACTTTATGCCGCCCAACGGCGTGTCGCTCAATTCCATGAGTTCGTTCTTCCAGCCTTTCATCTCCGCGTATTTACAGTACATACGGTACATATCCGCAACAAACAGCGCGGCTTCGTCGCCGCCCGCGCCGGGGCGGATTTCGATGATGACATCTTTTCCTTCGTTCGGATGCATCGGCAAGATTTGCGCCTTGATTTCGCCGTCGAGACGATGTTCATCCTTCTCCAAAGTCTCTATATCGGCCTTGATGACCTCCTTGAAATCGTCGTCGGTTTCCACCAGCAGGAGTTCGCGGTTATCCTTCAAATTCTTGACGACTTTCTGGTATTCGTTCCAAGCCGCCATTAAATGCTTGATTTTCTGATACTCGCGGTTGAGTTGCTGATATTGGTTCTGGTCGCCTTTTGTGAAATCAAACGCAGAAATGGCGCGCTCCACCTCCTGAAGACGCGCCTCCGAACTCATGATGTAGCCGCTTAAGTCCATATTATGTCAATTCTGCTTGTCCGCCTGATGAATCATCAGCTGTTCCCAATGCGGGTTCTTCCGTGATACGTCAACCGTGTAAAGGCACGTGTTCCGTTTGTCTTCCAAATGCAGGACATCTGTCAAAAGAGTATGGGCGATCCAACGTTCAAGCTTCAGGATAAGCATTTTGCGACGCAGACGCCCTTGATGGTCCCGATTCAGGATATTCGGCAGCGTATTCGTCGTGATGATGGCGTCAATCGCCGGATCGTTCAGATTGTCCTTCACTTCGGGGGACGAATAGAAATGCGTCACGACGAACACGACACGGCGCGCATGAGCCTCCTTCAGGCGACGGCAACACTCCGCGATGGTCGTGCCCGTCCGCACCATATCATCGAACACAATCACTTCGCGCCCTACGATTTCTTCCAATTTCATCGGGCTGTTTTCATGGCAGACCATGTTCACGCTGCGTTCGCCGACGCGCTCCTTGTCCATCCAAAGCATGCCGACTTGACGGCGCGGGCTCGGCAACAACGGCATCTGCTTCTTATCTATATATTCATTCAGATATTTATAGACATCCTCCACGAACGGACGCGATCCATTGTCAGGAGCGCAGACCACAATGCCCTTCTCGCTGTCCGGATCCAGAAGCGTCTCCTCATTGGCCAGGAACATGGCGTAAAGTTTCGCGGGGGAAAGATTGAAGAAATTATCCGCTCCAAACTCCTCGGAGAACATTTTCGCGACGGCGGAAGAATGGTTGTGGACGGTCATGACCGTATCGACACCTGCTTTTTTCAGCAGTTCACAATACAGACGGGAGGAGAACGGCTGCCCGTCGAATTTCTTCAAGTCTTTGAAAGAACGAGGTTTGCCATTCGGGTCCTGCTTCGGCCCACGATCCTGTGCGCTGTAGAACAAATCAGGCTCCACGAGAATGACGCGTTCGGCGCCGTTGTCCTTCGCCGCCCGTGTTGTCAGGAAATTGCGCATGGCGCGGGCGTTTCGCGTCAATTCGCCGCTACAGGAGGAGACGATGACTACCGTCTTCCCTTCAAGACTCCGCCCAACATGTTCGTCATCCTGCAAGAAGATGAAGCGCGGGCAGAATTCGCTATTTGCAAAATCTTTGAACGCAAGGATATCCGAGATGTCGATCTCCTGTCCCATACGCTCCGCAATATCGCTTGCCAACGGATCATCGGAAACGGCACCTACTACCACTACGTCGTCACTCAGCATGTTTTATCCTCTTACTATGCCAACAGTCTGTTATTCAGGAGGCGGATGTCAACAAGACATCTATAAAATATAATCCTAATTCACACTATTGGCAATTCATCGCGCCAAGTTTTCCACCACCCTCCGGATGGGCGTACCACGCATACGAAGCAAGCCCATCGGAAGGTAGAAATCTAGATGTAGATTATTTTAAGAATTTTTCATAATCACCGCAGAGCAGGCGGTAGGGAGCTTCGTCTTCAATGATGCTTGGAAAACGCTTCGGAGCTTCCAAAAAGATGTTGTCATTATGGTCGTCGTTCACAACGGAGACTTCGCCGACCATGACCAGCCCCGTCCCTTCGACGCCCCAGAACTCATGGTAGATGCCCTGCGTCAATGTCACGCTTTCGCCGTTGCCGATATCGAAGACTTCGCCGGCGGGAATCGTGAATTTCACGCCGTCGCGATAGACGGTCACGGGCGTGTCCGCCAACTTATTGTCAGGCGTGCTGTTGTAGAGGCGGAAGGCGAGCCGCCCGCCCGCACGGTTGATGATGTCCTCCATCTTGAAACCATGATAGTGGAACGGCGTCACTTGCTTCTCGCGTACGATCATGATTTTCTCCGCGTATGGCTTCGGATATTTCTCGCTGTGCTGCAAGCCGTTTCGGATCGTAAACAGAAACAGGCCTATCTTCAGGTAGTCTTCAAAACCGAAATCCGTCACATCCCAGCCCAAACCACAGTCGATGATGGATTCGATGTCGCCCTTCGCCTTGTGTTCTTTCCACTGCTCCAATGTCCATGCGGCAAATGGCGGCAGCTTGAATTTGTTGTCCGCAAGAAACGCCTCCGCTTCACGAATATACTGGTTGATTTCCGAACGTTTCATTTTTCTTTGCTCCGTTGTTTTATCTTGTTTATTTTATTTGTCTTCCACCTTCACATGGAACTCCGCCGTCACGTCCTTCGCGGAAGTCAGCGTCACACGCAGAACACCGTCACGGTCAACCTTCAGAGCCATGTCCGCATCTTTCGCGCTGACTTTCTGCAACGCATAATTGTCGGAAAGCAGAAACGCCAACTGCGTCGGATGACCACCGACCAATTTCACCTTGCCGCACAATTCCTTCCTTTTCGCATCCCATGATAAATCTTCCAAATCGACGGCACCCTGCGTCAAATGACGATCCGACGACAGGAACTGCGGCCTTGCCTGTTCTTCATGGACGGCCAGCAGCCGCACGCCATGCGCGGGCACCGACATGCTGAATTCGTTTTCGTAAATATCTTGGAATTCGTCAGTCCAGAACTCATAGATGGCGTAGAACTTAGAACTGTCCAGACCAAGTTCCCCAAATGTGAAGCCGACCTCCGCCTCCTCGTCGCTCCAATTGAACAACGCAACCACGTCCCATTCGCCGAATGGACGCTTCACTTTCAAATCCCACACAGGCGACATCTCGAACACGGGATACATATCCAACGGATGGACGTCACAGACGGGCAACGCCTGTTGCAATAACCGCATCCGTTCGGGCGGCAGTTCCGCCAATTTGTCGCCGGCGAACATCATCTGGCCTGGCAGCGCAACGACAGTCGCCGTCACACGCGCCTCCTCCAGCGGATGATATTCGCCGACCAGCAGCGTGTCGGGATCCATGAAAAACACAATGTTATGCACGAACAATTGGTTCAACGTAGCCCTCGCCTGACTCATGATGTTGTTCCAATTGGAATTTGTGTTCGGAGCCACGATATCGCCGCCGATGCGCGAGGCATCAGCCAATCCCGCCTCCGGCCCCGTATAATGGCCTTGGCAGGCCAGGAAGACGCGCCCCGGCCCGATGCCTTCGCGGAAGGCGTTCACGCAGCGTTCGAACGGATTCGGGCAGTCCGGATTCTTGAAACGCGCACGGACTTCGGGCCGTTCGTAGAAATGCGCGCAATAGCCCGGCCCACGGCCGGACATACCGTCGATTTTGAAGAACTCATACCCCCAGTCCTGCGCCATCTTGCGATGGATGTCCCGCAGATAGGCGATGACGTCATCGTTCGACGGGTCGATGGTATAGACGCCGTTCCATGTGCGCAACGGCTGACCGTCCTCCCCATGGAGGAACCAGTCTTTGTGCGCTTCATAGAACTCCTTGCTTCCCGTGCCAAATGGAGCCGTCCAAATGCCTGGCTTGAAACCAATTGCGCGAATATCTTCCGCCAATTTCGCCATCCCATCAGGGAACTGCGTCTTATGTGATTTCAGACTCAAGTTGTCAAACGACGACACAGGCAGTTTGTCCGAATCGCCTTGCCATGACTCAATGGACCAGTATTCCATGCCGAACGGCTTCAATTCCTTCGCGCCAACTCGCGCCTCCGCAAGGTTTTCCGCCGCGCCCGCCTGGTCAAAATAAACGTTCCATGACATCCAGCCAGTCGGCGGCGACGGGCAGCGCTTGCGGTCTATCGGTTTATAATATGGTATGTAGCGGTCACGGTAATAATTCTCCACCAGGCTGACCACCAACCCTGCTTTAGCAGCGCATGTCAATGGCAATTCGCATGATATGGAAAATTCGCCGTTGGCGACGGTCTTCAAGGACAGTGCCTTCGCTCCTGTGAACGACAGACAGCGGTCGTGTTCGCGGTCAAACAACGCATCATTCGTCAAGCTGTCCGCCATTCCGCTTCCCATCCGCACGACATGGATCTTCTCCGACGGTGTTACGCAACATGCAAACACATCCCGCATTTTGACAGTCCCCGAAAATTTCACCACGCCCGCATAAAATTGCGCAGTACGATGAATGGCACGGATTTCCAACCGTCCACCTTCACCCGAAAACGTCAAATACCCCTGCACGCTGTTGTCGGGCGAGACAAGTGCCAAACGTTGTTTCACGGCATCCATCGGTTCCTTGACGCTCCATGCCTGATCACCGACCGTCATCGACAGCGTTGCAGCCATTTCGATTTCGCACTTTTCATGTCGCAAAACCAGCCGCGACTTGTCTGATTCATACTCGACAGACCAATTTCCTGTTGCTTCTTTAAATGACATGCTTCTCCAAGCCTTTTTGTTGTATATCCGTTTTTATGCGTTCTTTATAGGGAAAAAATCTTTAGAAAAATTTGACAAATCAAAAAATGCCTTTATTGTCTTATTTTGTCAACATTATCCAATCTTGTCATGTTTTGTCTTGTTTAAATCATTAACATTTATCCAAGGAGCGAGGCCATGATTTTAACACTCAAGGAATTGGCGGAACATCTGAAAGTCAACGAGCGCACGATTCTGCGTATGCGCGAAAGCGGGCAGATTGAAGGCGTGAAAATCGGAGGCCAATGGCGCTTCAACGGCAGCCAGATCGACCGTATGCTTTTCCCCACCGCGCTGCCGTCGGACGACAGCATCGCCATCCCACAGTCACCCATCGGCATTCCCATCAGCCGCACCATGGATGAATCACGCATCATCATGAATCTCCATAGCGAGAGCATCGAAGATGCCATCGTGGAACTGACACATCCGAAAATCTTCAGCAATCTCGTCCTGGACATCCGCGATCTCCAGGAGAAATGCATCGCACGCGAAAAAATCCTCAGCACGGCTGTCGGCAACGGCATCGCCGTCCCGCATCCACGCGATCCGATTCCGACCCTCCAGATGCCCGGCTGCATCGTCTATGGCTACTCCAAGAAAGGTATTGAAGGGCAGACTCCCGATGGGAAGCCCGTCCATTACCTCTTCCTGCTTTGCAGCCAGAACATCGAACTCCACCTCCATTTGATGCGTGGGCTCGCCGCCATCCTCCGCAACCAGATGTTCATTGAAAACTGCAAGAAGGCCACCAAGCCTGCAGACATCATCAAGGCCGTCATCGAACAGGAAACCGCGAATTTCCTCCATACAGAAACTGAAGAAGACTACGAACAGTAGTCTGACATCCATAAAATCCCGAAACAGGCTGTTGCAAACCTTTTATGGCAAGCAACAGCCTTTTTTGCACTCATATAAGATCGTTTTCCTATTCGCCGTCGTGTTTTTCTTCAACTGGCGGTTGGGGTGCATCTTTCTCCAAGACAGGAACTTCTATCGGCGGAGCCGGCACTTTGGCGGCTGAAGCCGCCTTGTTGTCATCCCCCTGCTTAAACTCCTCTACATCCACATTGATGCTTTTGATCGCATCTCCAAGCCCAAGCTCCCGCTGAAACGAATAAAGCAGCCGTTCGCACAATGCCTTGCGCAATTCCAGCAAATTAATGCCCTCCATCGCCATTACGCGCAGCCGCAATGACTTAGTGGAAGCTCCCGAAAAGTCCATGCCCTTCAACGTCAGCAACGGATATTCCCGCTCCAATGTCAAGCTGACATGGGTTTTCACTGCCTTGTATGTCAAGGCAAGCTCGCCGCCGTCGTTCTGCATCACACGAAAGACCATGTTTCTGCGGCGATAACGACGAATGACCCACACCGCCCAACAAACCAGCACAACCAAGCATGTGCACACGACGCCCGTCAAAAAACCAAGCGTGCAAACGCTTTTCAGGATGTCACTTAGACCAGGCATCTGAATGGCGACAATTGGGAAGAAGGTCATTCTTCATCTCCTTCAGGCTTGTCGGGCTCGGAATCGCCGCCTTCCTTGGCGGCCTCCGCTTCCTTTCCACCCTTGCCCGCTTTCTTTTTCTTTTCATTGTCAACATCATCCAAATCAACGACATTGACGTTCACCTTCGCAACAGGATACCCTGTCAGCGTCTCGACCTTTTCCTTCACCGTATCCTGCACTTCCTTGCAGACTTCGGGAATGAACACGCCCAGTTTCAAAATCAGCGTCAGCGTGATGATTGCACCGCTTTCCTGCAAATCCATCTGGATGCTGCGGTCGATGGGACGCTTGCTCAAGACATCGAACAGTCCGTCCAACATGCCCTGCTGTTGGAAACGAACAACACCTTCTACTGCCAACGTATATTTTTTGACAATTTGGCTAATGACTCCGTTCGATATTTGGACAATTCCACGATCCGTGTCGCTTGCGACATTGATGTCAATTGGCGTCGCCACAGGCGCCGCCTTTTCCACTGTTTCTTTTTCCTTCTTGTCCGCCATGTCAGCACCTCCGTCCGGCTTATGCTTCCATTTTTTCATACCATGGCCGCCCTTCATGTTCCACGAAAGACATGCCTTACTTGTTGACAATCATTAAAATTATTTAGTCTTTTCCATTTGTCAAACAACGTCTGCAATTTATCCCTGCTGACGCAGCCGTCGGCTTGCCTGCTCCAATATCTCGCGTTCAGCCGCCGTTAGGCTTTCATATCCGGCAGTGGACATCTTTTCCAGAACACGGTCAACTTCATTGCTCGTCGGCCCGTCGTCGTCATTCGGGAAATTCATAGATGGCTGACGACGATGCCGCCGCCTCTTGAATCCACCCAAAATCTTTCCGAACCAGCCCCCCAGCGAAAACTGATCGCCGCGCCGCAGACGCCGCATGTAGATGAACGCCCCGAGCATGCCGCCCAGATGGGCCAGATGCGCCACGTTGCTTGTCTTGTCAAACAACAGCACAACTTCCAACAAGGCATATACCCAGATGAATGTCTTCATCCGCAGCGAAACGGGGGGAAACAGCAATGATATTCTCGCATCTGGAAACGCCATCGCCGCAGACGCCATCACGCCAAACAGCGCACCGCTCGCGCCAACGCAGCCGCCAGAAAGCATTTTCAAACGCATCCCGCTTTCAGTCAACGTGTTGGCAATCTGGTCAAGGTTCCCATACGGAGTCTGATAGAGCTTTCCAGCAGAATCCATCATGACCATCATGCCGTTGCCCCACCAGTTCGCAAGAAGCCACAGCCCACCACCTACGATTCCACTGACCAAATACAATTGCAGAAATCTGCGCGGCCCCAGCAACTGCTGTACGCCGCGTCCGAAGATCCACAACCCGTACATATTGCAGAAAAGATGGAAAAAGTTGCCATGTACGAACTGATACGTGACAAGCCGCCAAAGCTCCCATTGGCTGACATACCATGGATGCAGCAGAAAGATTTTCGCCAGCAGCCCGCCAGACAGCATGTCCAGCAGAAACACCGCTATGTTCGCGACAATCAACGCTTTGACTATCGACCCGTTAGGCTTCAGCCAATCCCATGGGCTCCGTTTTTCGCGGTCCCGCATATAATCTCTATCATACAGCATTCATTCTTTCCTTTGTTCTGCTCTCCCTTGACTGGCAACTCATTCCTTAATAATATAACTCCACTTTTGTCGAAAACTTGATTTCCCATGACGTTTAATTAAAGTATTTGCATTCTACTCTATTCCTCTTAAGACCTTCCTTCTATTTATGTCATTTACAGGCTTCATCCATTTCGGACATTCAGCATTCGACTTTATCTCCCCCTGTCTGCCGAAGGATTCAAACGCCCTCTGCGGCGACGGTTGGCGCATCGAAGGCGACTCCGTCGCCTCCTCTGAATACGCCGTCTGCGCTTTCCATGGCTTTCTGACAAACCGTCGCGACCTCTGCGACAGCCTCGGCCTCCCACTGGACACCGCCGCCCCACAGGTCATCCTCCGTCTCCATGCCGAAAAGCAGTCGGACTTCAAACCGCTGCGCGGCCATTTCTGCTTTGCAATCATTGACTTGCCCACACGGAAACTCCTGCTCGTCCGTGATCAGCTTGGAGCGGAAATCCTTTTCCACGCCGCTCTTTCGAACGGCACCCACGTCTTTTCAACCTCCCTGAACTCGCTACGGACACTGCCATGCGTTCCGTCGCAAATTTCACTCAAGTCTCTTTTTGACTATCTTTCATTGGGTTATGTTCCATCCCCTCGTACGATTTTCAATGGAATCGAAAAAATCCGACCCGCCCATCGGCTCGTCATTTCAGAAAACGCCTGCGAAGATGAAGCCTTCTGGCAACCGCAGTTCAATAAAAAGCAGAAAATCAATTTCCATGATGCCGTCGCCGAAGCCTGGAAATTGCTCGACATTGCCGTAAGACGTTGTCTTGACGCGCATCCCAACGCGGATGTCCTCCTTTCAGGCGGCATTGACTCAAACATCGTGCTAGCCCTCGCATCTACATCCGACAATTTCGGCAAACACGCCTACACGGTCGGCTTCGCGGATGCAAACTATGACGAACGCCGTCTCGCCTCTCTCTCCGCTAAAAAATACAATGTCGCCCACGAACTGATGCAGGTTCTACCGTCCGCTTGGGGCGAACTCCCTGCCGCCCAAAAACTTAACGGCGAACCTTACGGCGACTCGTCCATTATACCGACCATCTGCGCCCTCCGTCTTGCAAAAGAACACGGCTCCACCACCGTCATGACGGGCAGCGGCGGCGACGAATTCTTCGGTGGATACCGCCGCTACCAGGCGATGGCTGTCCGCCATTTTTGGCGATGGCTCCCCAATTTCATCGTCCGGCCAACCGCCTCGCTGATTCTCAAATTTCTCGGCGAGCCAGAAGACTCACGCGCTAGATTTGCGACGCTCAGCCGATTCGTCGCCTTTTGGAAAAAGCCCCCCCTCCCCGGATACGCCGCTTTCCAGGAAATCTTCTCCGAAGATTTAAAGCAACAGCTTTGCCAGAATTGGACGAAAAATGCAGCCGTCCCCTATCTCGACGAATGGGCCGAAATGTCCAACTCCATGGGCGTCAATGATTTCGTTGAAAAGTTCAATGCGCTGGACGTCATGGCCTACCTGCCGGACGACGGATGCCGCAAGGAAGGCCTCGCCGCCAACCTTGTCGGCATTGCGGACGAATGTCCCATCATGGATCTCGATGTTGTGGAATTCGCCCTATCCCTGCCGAGAAAGCTCCGTGTGACCTGCCGCAAGCGAAAGCGTGTCCTCCACGGTATCGGCTCCTATCTGCTTCCGCCAGAACTGCTAAAGCAGACAAAACGCGGCTTCGGAATGCCCGTGTCCTCTTGGTTCCGAAATGAATGCGTCGATTCACTCCACAATCTCGCCAACTCCGTCAAGTCATGGGACCGCTATGGATGGTTCAAGCCAGAAGCCATTGAAAACCTTTGTGACGATCATCTTAACTCACGTCGTGACAACGGTTCGAAGCTGTGGATTCTCCTCTGCCTCAAGACGTGGCTTGAACAACTCTGACTACCGCAGATGGCCGTTGCCGATGGCTACCCACTTGTACGAACACAATTCGTTCGGCCCGACGGGACCGCGCGCGTGCAATTTGTCCGTACTGATGCCGACGACCGCGCCCATGCCGTAGTCGCCGCCGCCTGACAGCCGCGTCGATGCGTTCACCAGAACGGAAGCCGAATCCACACGCGCCACAAACGCCTGCGCTTCTTGCAAGTTGTTCGTAATGACGCCGTCCGTATGGCCCGAACCATGTGCGGCAATATGCGCCAC
>JAGCSE010000257.1 GCA_017964325.1 Victivallales bacterium
CCCGTGTGGTAGAAGCCGTCATGCCAAGCGGCATTGGTGTCTTCAGGTGATTTCATATAGCTGAGGAAAAGGCCGCATGGCGGATTCGTACGCTCTGCCTTGATGCAGATTTCACCGGTTTCGCCAGAAGCGACAGGCTTGCCGTCAGCATCCAGCAGATGAACGTCATACTGCGGATTGGCCTTTCCCATGGAGCCTGGACGCGGCTTCATGTAGGAGAATGTTCCGATGGTGAGCGTAGTTTCCGTCTGGCCGAAGCCTTCGAACGGCAGCAGACCGGAGACGCGTCTGAACGCCTCGCTGACTTCGGGAGGCATCGCCTCGCCGGCCGTCGTCACATGCTCCAACGTAGAGAAATCATACTTGGAAAGATCTTCTTTGACCATAAAGCGGAAAATGGTCGGCGGTGCGCAAAGCGTGGTGATGCCGTATTTCTTGAACATCGGCAGGATTTCGGCCGCATGGAAGCGTTCGAAATCATACGTGAACACGCCCGCTTCGCAGAGCCATTGACCGTAGATCTTGCCCCACAACGCTTTACCCCAGCCAGTGTCGGCGATGGTGAAATGCAGGCCGTCCGGATTGACCTTGTGCCAATGGCGCGCCGTCATAATGTGGCCGAGCGGATAGGCGTAGTCGTGTTCGACCATCTTCGGAAAGCCGCTGGTGCCCGAACTGAAGAAGATCAGCATCGTGTCGTTGGTCTTCTGGTCGGTGGGACGCGGGAAATTCGGTTCGAAGCTTGGATAGAGGGCGTCATAGTCAAGCCATCCGTCCTTTTTACCGTTCACGGATATCTTCAGCTTGACACTGCTGTTTTCAGCTCCTGCATCGATTTCATTTGTGATATTCCCGTCGGCGGAGGCGACGACATATTTGACGTCGGCGCGTTGGAAACGATATTCGAAATCATGGGCGGTCATCTGGCAGGATGCGGGAATCGCGACAGCGCCGATGGCGTGTAACGCATTGAGTACGAACCAGAACTGATAATGGCGTTTCAGGACGAGCATGACGCGGTCACCCTTGCGGATGCCCAGTGAATAGAAGAGGTTCGCCGTGCGCATCGCGTTGTCGTAGATATCCTTGAAAGTGAAATCATGTAGTTCCTGTTCGGCGGAGAGCCAGCGCATCGCGATTTTGTCGGGGCATTTTTCCGCCAGCCGTTGCACCACGTCGTATGCGAAATTGAAATGTTCAGGAACATTGAATTTGACGTTCTTCAGGGTGCCGTCGTCGTTCCATTCTTCTTCCATATATTCATGGTAGAGGAGCTTGCGGTCGTCTGTCTTCTGCTGTTTGGCGGGTCGTGGCTGCGGCGCGTATGCGAAACGGTCGGGAAGCTGCGCATCGTCGTTTTTACTGTGCATGACGATGGAGAGAAACTTGCAGGATTGTCCGCCGATGGCCTGCATCGCATGGGGGACTCGTCCATCGAAGTATATGCTATCGCCTTGGTTAAGGATCTCCTCTTTGTCGCGGAGATAGACTTGAAGCGTGCCGGAGAGGATGAGATCGAACTCCTGCCCGTTATGTTCGGAATAATGGAGGAGTTCGTCCTCCTTGCTGCACGGCGCGGTCACGATGAACGGCTCGCCTGTGCGCTCCTTCATGCGGATGGCCTGATGCAGATATGAGAAGCCCGGCCGACGGACGAACGGGAAGCCCTGCCCGTCGCGGGTTACCGTGTAGAGCGCAAGATTCGGGGCTTCGCCGCTGATGACCGATGACACGTCCAGCCCGAAATGCTCCGCCAGATTGTAGTAGAATGAGAATGGCGCCTGTTTGCTACCATCTTCATAACTCTGGTATTCTTCGGGTGTTACGCCGAGAAGTTCCGCCATCTGCGGCACGGTGAAATTCTTCTGGGTCCTGAGTTCCTGAACCCTCATCGCAAGTTGCTTGATGTTTTCCATTGTTCCTTTTTCCTTTGTACAAATGTTTTCTCTCTATAATCTACGAAATCGATTTGCACAGAGGGCACGGATATCAATTCGGACACGGGCCATCCGAATCGCCCGTGTCCAACCATGCAGGTTACAAACGGGCGACCTAACTAATTATAATGATAATGGCGAAAATGGAAATGGCGAACCAGCCCAGCTCCATAATGGATTGGGAAGCAAAAACTGTATTTGTGTTTTTGTGTGCCATTTTCACGTTGTCCTGATGGTAAGTGATAATAAAAATAATGTGCTATTCGTAATTTGCAAATCTGAACAACGTTTTTTCTGCAACTTCTGCGTAAGTGCGATGGATAAAAAAATCCTCGCCGACAGATTCATCGGCGAGGATGATGGGTTCACGATACTTAAAGAAGCACGTTCAATTACTTGACGAGACGGAAGATGCCATTGCCGTCATAAACGGAAGCCTGCTCCAATGTCTTGCCTTCGTTCTTGTACATGTCTATTAACCCCTGTCCAAGGGCGCCGAAAGCGGCGAATGAGCCGACATGCCCATCAAAATAGCCGAAATTGCCGTTGGATGTGTGAGCGATACCGTAGCAGCAGTCGCCGTCTGGGTTGCCGCCCTGTGACGCACGGGAATGATTGACGTACGGGAACTGCGAGGAGCCGCGGCTGTTGATATTGGTGGGGCTGTACGAGTCGCCGCAGGTGATCAACGTCGAGGCGGATTTGACCGTGGTACCGATAAGATATGTGCAATAATACTGGGAATTGCCGTCATTGACGTGGGTTACAAGATGGGACGGTGCGGTGAAATTGTAGGTGATGCCACCGTATGTGGTGTAGGTGTTGTTCCAGACAGTCGCTGGCGGACGACCAGGGCAGACACCTTCCGCAGGCGTGGTGGACGTCATGTAGTTGTTGGACTTCATGATATCCATCCATTGAGAAGACTGGAATTTGACGAGTCCGACCGTGTCGCCGTAGTCCTGCTGGTACATGCCCATGCTGAGGACGATTTGCTTCAAGTTGTTGACGCAGCTGATGGAGCGGGCCTTCTGACGGGCTTTCGCCAAGGCGGGCAGCAACATGGCGGCTAAAATGGCAATGATAGCAATGACGACCAAGAGTTCGATGAGTGTGAAATGACGTGACTTTTTCATGTTGACTCCTGTTGTTGATAGATTTATAAATATCAATATGAAAATTAAGATTTTATTAATAATGAATATATTCTCTTTCTACAAAATTGTCAAACAAAATTTTCAGTTTGTTTGAATTTATTTTATAAGATATTTAATACAAATATGTTATAAATAAAAAAAATCTTAAGTCATAAAATTATCAACGAAGGAGACATGAAATAAGGCGATGGGAGGAGCGAATGGCACAAAAAATATACCGTGCAAAAAGACAGAGTGGCCGCGCCCCTCCCGCAAGATTTTTAAAAATGATTCTTCCAGGCGAACGTGGAGGCGGGGCGGTGTTCGTTATGGAGATGGGCGGGCTTGGCGTCAGCCGCAGGATAGCCGAGCGGGACCAATGCGACGGGAACGTAGTTGGCAGGAAGGTTCAGCTCCTTTTGAAGCGCCTTGTGGTCGAAACTACCGACCCAACACGTGCCAAGGCCCTGTTCGGCGGCTTCCAATTGGATGTGATCCACGACGATGGCGCAGTCGATCGGACCGATGGGCTCGCCTTCGTGGTTGTACCAGCAGGCTTTGGAGTCATAGCAGACCACAAGCGTCACAGGGGCGCCGAACTGGTAGGATGTACAGCGGCGGATTTTATCGAGAATGGCGGGATCATCGACGATCAGAATACGCTGCGGCTGGTTGTTGCAGCCTGTGGGGGCGAGCGACGCGGCCACCATGATGGCGTCGATTTTCTCCGGTTCGACAGGCTTGTCGCTGTATTTGCGCAGGGAGTAGCGCGCTTTGGCTAGTTGCAAAAAGTCCATGTGTGTATCCTCTAGTTAAGATGTTTTATGGCAATGGGTTGAGAATGAAATCATCAATCGGTCTGCCGTCCGCCCAGGGCATTTCACCGCCGAGCAGCTTGGCGTAGGTGGGAGCCTGGTCAACGGTGTCGCCGCGTTCGATGACGACGCCTTGTTTGATGTCGGGGCCGACGGCGAGGAAGACAGGCTGCGGGCCTTTTGTCGGATAATAGCCGTGCGTGGCATATCCGAAGCGGTAGTCCGAAAAATCGAGAACCTTGATGAGCGGGCGCTTCCAATTTTCGGAGAATGACGTATAGCCGTCGGTCTCAATAACGAATGCGAAATCACCCGCTAGGTGGTCGCGTTCTGCGACTTCCGCCGCCGTATAAACGTCACCGATGCCATAAACACCTTCGCTTTTCAGGTAATTGAGCAAGTCGTATGTTTTTTTCCAAGTGTCTTTGTCGTCGGGACTTCTGAGTTTTATCTGGGCGGACATACCCGTGGAATGGCAGTAGGCTCTCCAGTCCTTCAGCGAACCGTCGTCGTTGACGTCTATGAGGCCGTGGTCGGCAAGAAGCACATTGATGTTGACGGAACGGACGATATCCATCTGGCCGTGGTCAGAGGTCAAGAAGAAATTGGTTTCATGGAACGTTCCCGCATCGATGGTCGCCTGAACGACATCGAAGAACCATTGGGCGTTAAGATTGACGCCTTGCGTAACCAAATCACTGAAAATTCCCGACTTGTGGCGATAGTGATCGACGCATCCCGTGTGCATCGTGAAGAAATCGGGCTTGTATTTGCGAATCATGTCGCATGCGCAATCGACAAGGAGCTGGTCGGTTTCAGGCTGGACACGAATTGTGACGTTGCGAATATGCTTTTCGACAATCTCGTCCCATAGTGCATTTGACACGCCAGCGCGTTTGTAACACGCTTCCTTTGTGTCATTTGGGCCTTGCGGCCAGTATTCGGGAAGATTGTAGTCGATGTAGCGGTGGTTGGCGGTGACGGGCCAGAAGGAGTTGCCTGTGACTTTTCCTAACTGTTTGGCGACGGTATGGACGTCTGGCACTTTGATGCAGTCCGCCCACCAGTTCCACGGAACGGCTTTCAACATCCCTGGATGGAACTCCAGATTGTGGATGACGCCGTGCTTGGCGGGATAGCAACCTGTCAGCATGGAGACGTGCGCGGGATACGTGATGGACGGATAGATGGTGCGCATCCGCTTGACCATGGAGCCATGACCGAAGAACTCGCTGAAGCGCGGATTGTTTTTCAGGAGGTATTCGACGTCTTCCCAAACCATGGCGTCGCAGGAGAAAACAATGATTTTGTGAGAGTTTGACATAATATTCTTATCGCTAATGATTTGGGAGGGCCACGCTCCTGCGTGACCGGACGCGCGGGAGCGCGTCCTTCCCATTTTTTTCCCGGAAAAATAATAATTTAGGATAAAATGAGTTGTTTGGCAAGTTTATTTTATGCAAATCGGCATTACTTTATTTTATGGAGGCGTGAGGAGGCGAAAGATAGCGGTTTTTTATGGAAATATCGAAAGGAACTGTCATTCTGGCCATCGACAGTGGCGGAACGAAATGCGAGATGCTTGCGGTTGACGCCGCAACGGGCGACATCATCCGCGAAGTCCGCCATCAGGCGGATTCTTTGCCGCCGGAATGTCGTCCAAAAGAGAATTTCGGCGGTGCGGGCCGTACGGCGGAAATGCTGGGCTACTGCTTGGATGAAATACTGGATGGACTTGATTTCCAAAAACTTATGCCGACAGGTAACGTCTCGAAGGAGATGGTGGAAAAAGCATTAATGAAGCATGGGTTGACAGCGGATGGCTACCTGCCAGTCGGTGAAATCGACGGCGTGTTCTATTCGGAGCCCATGACATGGGGGATCGCCATTTCGGCGGGCACGGGCACGGTCGGAATGGTCTGGCCGCCGCAAGACAAGCAAACCGCAGGGCCTCTGCTGAACGGCCGCGTTGCCGACGTTGTGCAGTTCGCGAATAGCGGTCGGCTGCTAATCGACGCCGTTGGCCCGCTTCTTGGCGACTGGGGCAGCGCGTACAGCATCGGCCTCGATTTTCTGCGCCGAACCTACCGTGAACAGGAGTCGCAAAAAGAGCCATTGGCGGAAATGCAAGCGATTTGCGCACATTTCGATGCGTATCCAGGGCTTGCGCGGAAGGCGGATGAAAAGAAGCTGATGGACAATTATCGCGGAATGTCGCATTTTGTCTATACCTATACGGACCGTTCTGTGATCGCCTCGTTGAGCCGTGTCTGCGGCGATTGCGCGAAGAACGGTAGCAAGTTGGCGGAAAACGTGTTACAGTCGGCAGGAAATGATTTGGCGGAAAGTGTGATCCGCGCCGCAAGGCGCAGTGAAATCGCCAAAATGGATTTTCCCGTATTGGCGTCCGGCAGTGTGCTGATGAATGACGACATCGTGTTTACGGCGATGAAGGAACGTCTCGAACGGGAAATGCCGCAGGCTAAATTGATCCGTGCGCCGCGTCCGCAGGTCTGCGGGCAGGTTGTGGCGAGATTCATGAAATTATATCCGAAGAACTACCGCGCCATCATGCTCAATTTCTTTGCAAATTATCATAACATTCACAACAAAAAGAGCTAACAAAAGGAGAAAACGATGTTTTTTGACGATTATCAAAAGGTTTTGAGCGACCATCTGGTGAAACTTCAAGGCAACCGCGCAGTGATCGACGATGCGGCGAAGGCGATTGCCGAAGCGATAAAGACCGGCCATTACGTGTTCTGCTCCGCCATCGGCCACGGCATCCAGGGCGATTTCATCAACCGCGCAGGCGGTCTGGGCAATGTCCGCCCCTTCAGCTGGAGCTTCAGCGTCAATAATCCGATGCCGACGGCCGGGCAGAACCGCCCGAATCCGGCTGGCTTCAAAGCAGAGAAGGAATTCGCACGTATGGCCGTGCGCGCCAGTAACATGCGCGAAGGCGACATCTTCATCACAGGCTCCGTCTCCGGCCGTAACATCGCCCCGATTGAGACTGCTTTGGCCGCCCATGACATCGGCGCGAAAGTCATTGTCATGACGTCGGTTGACTATGCGAAGCAAACGAAATCGCTCCATGATTCAGGCAAAAGCCTCTATGAATGCGCGGACTGGGTCATCGATTTGATGACACCGTACGGCGACAGCGCGTTGATGATTCCGGGCTATGACGGCGAACTCGTTCCGCTGTCAGGCTATTCACAGGTCATCAGCGGCTGGATGCTGTTTGGCCGCGTAATGGAAATCATGGGCACGCTGCCCGAAGAGGACCGTCCGGCGGTGTTCATGAGCTTCAACCGTGCAGGCGGCGAAGAAGCCTATAAGAAGACATGGGACAAACTCAACAGCAGGGGCTACTAATATGAAAGGAGCAGAAAGTTATCTGAACGGCGCGATGGCGGCGCTTGAAAAAGTCCGCGCGAATCTTCCGCAGATCAAAGCGGCGGCGAAACTTCTGGCTGACACGATCCAGGCGGGCAACGCCATCTTCTCCTTCGGCGCGACGCATTCGTTCATCATGACCGAAGAGTTGGTCTATCGCTCTGGTGGACTGATGCTTGTGAATCCCATCATCTCCCATGGCATGAATTTGACCGTCCGTCCATTGACAATGACCAGCCAGCTGGAACGGCTGCCCGAACTGGGCCGCATCTATCTGGAACATTCGCCGTTGAAGGCGGGAGACGCCATCATTCTGACATCCACGTCCGGCCGCAATACGGTCATGATCGACATGGCGTTGGCGGCCCGCGAACGCGGCGCGAAAATCATCGTCTTGACGTCGCTGGAATATTCCGCGAAAGTGAAGAGCCGCCATGCGAGCGGCAAGAAGCTCGGCGATCTGGCGGATGTGCTGCTTGACAACGGCGCGCCGTACGGCGACGCCGTAGGCGAAATCGAAGGCTTCCCGCAGAAAGTGGGTCCAGTCTCGACCGTCGGCGGTTGCGCATGTCTGGATGCGATGATTGCAGAAACCGTTCAATTGCTGGTAGATGCAGGACAGGAACCACCTGTGTTCATGAGTGCCAACATGGAAGGCGGCGATGAGTTCAACGCGCGCATGCTGAAGAAGAACGCAGACCGCATCCATTACATGGATTGATTTTATATACAATAAAATAGGAGCATCGTGAAATGAAAAGGCCTGGATTGGGATTGATGCTGTCGCTTTGCCTGGGCGGCATGTCGATGTTTGCGGAATCCTTTCATTATCTTGATATTACGTATTTGAACAAATACAAGATACGGAATCCTGAACAGACGCAGGAGGTGTGGGACACGCTGCATTTGGCGGCCAGTCTGCAGGGCATCGTCAACCGCAAAGGGCCGCGTCTTTTCATCCGTTTCATGCCTGATCCAGATGATTTCTGGTTCGACTACTGCACGAAAGAGTCTGGCTGGCTGACGGGCAGCGAAGTCATCCGCCACGAAGGTCGTGCAGGGCTTCTGGAGCTCATCGGCGTATTCAAAGATGATTTCAAAGGAATCGTCTCTTATCCTGACAAACCGTTTGCAAGCAGCAACGTCGCATCGACGGTCGCCGGCGTGGAAAGCAGACTTGTGTTGCGGCGTGATGAACGCGAAGGGAGCCTGTATCAGGATGTTATGAAATTGGAAAACCGCCCGAAGGACGAATTGAAACTGACGGCGGAGATGATGGTTCCGAAAGGCGGCAGCACGGGATCGCCTAAAAACGACGCCATCCGCTGGGCGAAGGAACGCTATCTGGACACGGATCAATGCAGTCCTGAATATATGGCCTATTACATTGACATGTATTGGCTTACGGATCCTGGTCAAGGCGGCGTGTTCTCCAATTCGACGTTGACGAATCATGACTTCTACATCTGCCACGGCGCTTTCTTCTTCGATCTTGGCGTGTGGGGCGATGAAATCGTTTTCGACGATCCAGGCCAGCCGCGCGGCATCGACCGCGAGACGCTGTTGATGCTGCTGAAGAAACAGTACCAGCGGGCCGGTGGCAAGACATTTGTCATCGGCGGCTTCCCGCCATGGGCGTGGAAATACGCCGACCGCCATCATCGCCACAATTCACCGGACGGCCGACGCCATCCAACGATGACGGAATGGGAGTACTGCCGCATTATTTCATCGTTCAACGGCATGAAAGACGCGGATGCGCTCGGCCTGTCCGGCATGGTCAACGCATCGTTCTATCGTTTCTTCCCATTGAAAGAGAAGTACTTGCAACCGAATCACGCCCCAACGGAGCAGGATTTGGCCGATGCAGGCTATCTCGACAAATCGGGAGCCGTCGCCGACCATATTTACATGACGTGGTATATGGGCGATTATGATTCGGCCGCATGGCTGAACCGTCATGCGCAAAAATGGTGGAGCGATCCCATGCACGGCAAGACGATGTGTGCATGGGCGTTCGATCCGTCGCTGGCCATCCGCGCCCCGCACGCCATGCACTATGTCCGTACGAAAGCCGCCCCGACGGATTATTTCATCGCGGGCGACAACGGCTATGGCTATCTCGCTCCGACGCAACTCTCTGCGCCACGGCTAGATCCGGAGATTCCAGACGGCTGGAACGCATGGTCGGAAATCTGCCGCAAAGGCTACAATCAGTTCGATATCAGCATCACGGGATTCATTATCGATCCGGGTGCCGATCCGAAAATCCGTCGCGTCGCGGAGGAATACTCGAAATTCTCGCCGGAAGGTTTTGTATATTACGATAACCAAGCTCAAGGCGAAGTCCGCACGCAGAACGGCGTGCCGTATGTACGTATGTACAAAGATATCTACGGTGATCCAGAAAAGGCCGCAAAGGAACTGGCCGATAATTTTGCTGGTGAAAAGGGCGTGAAATTCATCATGGTGCGCAGCATCTTGAAGTCGCCGAGCTGGCATGAAGAGACAGGCCGCCGATTGGTGGAACTGACAAATGGTCGTGTCATCATCGTTGATCCGCGCACGTTCTTCCTGCTGGGCAAGTTCGCCGCGACGGAAAAGCATTGAGTGATCTTCGTTCTCAAGGAGAGAGAAAAAGAAGAGGAACATGAGGCTGCTGAAAAAGTTCTTAAGCTACTATAGGCCACATAAGTTATTGTTTTCGTTGGACATGGGAGCGTCGCTGCTGGTGGCGCTCTCTGGCATTGTCTATCCGGTCGTGACGCGTACGATGCTGAACGACTTGATACCCAACCGTCAATACCGCATGATTGTCATCTATGGTCTGACGTTGCTGGTCATTTATCTGGTGCGGATGGGGCTGAATTTCTTCATCCAATATAAAGGCCATTTAATGGGCACACAGATGCAGGCGGCCATGCGCAGCGATCTGTTCACGCATTTGGAAAAGTTGCCGTTTTCGTTCTTCGATGAACACGAGACAGGCAAAATCATGTCGCGTATGACGACAGATCTGTTTGACATCACGGAGCTTGCACATCATGGTCCGGAGAATTTGATCATCGCGTCAATATCAGTCGTCGTGTCATTTGCGTATTTGATGCACATCAACGTCATGCTGTCGATCATCGTGTTCATGGTGGTGCCGTTTCTGATTGTCATCTCGAATTATATGCGGACGCGGATGCGCAGCGCGTTCACGCGAAGCCGTCAGGCGACGGCTGTCATCAACGCCTCGTTGGAGACATCCATATCGGGCATCCGCGTGACGAAAGCCTTCACGAACGCCGCGAAAGAAACGGAAAAATTCGAACACGGCAACACGCTGTTCAAGGAAGCAAGCCGTGACGCCTACAAGGCCATGGGGCAGTTCCATTCAGGCACGACGTTCATCACGGATATTTTCAACGTCGTCATTCTGATTGCGGGTGGTTTGTTCTTGTATGATGGAAAAATCACATTCGCGGACTATTCGGCGTTCATCGTCTCCATCAACCTGTTTCTCGGCCCCGTGAACACGCTGATCCGCTTCATGGAGCAGTATCAAAGCGGTGTGGCGGGCTTCGAGCGATTTGTGGAAATCCTTGATATGAAGCCAGAAATGGATCGCGACGGTGCAAAGGACGTGCCGCGCCTGAAAGGCGAGATCGAATTCGACGACGTGACATTCGCATACGACGGCGAACATGACGTGCTGAAGCATATCGACATGAAAATCAAGCCCGGCCAGACGTTCGCATTGGTCGGCCCGTCCGGCGGCGGCAAGACGACCATCTGCCATCTGATTCCGCATTTCTATCAAGTCGAAAAAGGACGCATCCTGTTGGATGGCATGGACATCCGCGACATCACGATGGAATCGCTTCGACGCAACATCGGCATTGTGCAGCAGGATATCTATCTCTTCAACGCCTCCATCCGCGACAACATCCTCTACGGACGGCTGGACGCCACGGAAGAAGAAGTAGTCGAAGCCGCGAAACGCGCCAACATCCACGACTACATCATGACGCTGGATGAAGGCTACGACACGGTCATCGGCGAACGCGGCGTGCGGTTGAGCGGCGGTCAGAAGCAGCGCCTCTGCATCGCGTGAGTCTTCCTGAAGAATCCGCCCATGCTGATTCTGGACGAAGCTACGTCGGCCTTGGACAACACGACGGAAATCATGATCCAGCAGGCACTTGACGAATTGTGCAAGGGCCGCACGACATTGGTCGTGGCCCATCGTCTTTCCACGATCAAGAACGCCGACGCCATCGCCGTCATTTCAGACGGCTGCATTTTGGAACAGGGCACGCATGACGAACTGCTGAATTCAGGCGGTCTTTATTCGCAGCTCTACACCCAGCAGTTCCGCGAAAAGAAATAATTTTTTGCAACACTGAAATCATCCATATATTTTAGAAAGTGTCAATATTTTTTGACACTTCTATAATGAGCTTATAATGATAGTGTTATGATTATTTTTTCAATTTTAGGCCATATAGCCCCAAGACGTTGCAACATCATGCATAATCCTGTCATGCCAATAGATGTTTTTGTCGTTTGCGTTCTACAAGTGAGGCAAGGGCTTCGTCTGGCAGAATTAACGACAATCCGCCGCCAATGGACTGAACTGTTCGGCGAAAATGATCAACAGCGACATCTGCAGACATCCACGGTGGCATGGCGCAAACGTTGTCCAATGACTGGATGATTCTACAGGCCAAGTCATTATGCCAATTGTCAATGGCGGATTGGAAATCATCGCCATGCCTGATGGTATATCGCTGATAGTCAGCCAAAGCATTCGCCAAAAGGATTTCCGTCCGCGGCCATCCCGCACACATGAGATTCCATGGCAAGTCGTTGGATTCTCCACCATTGCGGAAATCCGTGCGCAGCAGGATGGTCGGCATATCCAATGCTTTGGCGATGCAGAATTCGACGACCGTTCCCGAGTCCAAATCCGCTCCGTCGAAATTGGCTATCAAGGCATCGCATTGGATGAGCTCCGCCAAATCCGCATTGCGGATATCAACGGCACTTTGGACTGCTTCCTCTTCTATGTCCTGCGGCAGCCTGACGGAGTACCTCCCATTGGATGCCTTCTCAACAGCTTTTGCAAGTAACGAATTTCCAATGAGTTCCTTGTGATTGAAAAGCGCACCCGCCCAATAGATGATTATTTTTGAATCGTTCATTCAGCAGACATTTTCCTGCAAACATTACATATTGACATACAAATGGTTTATGACATCGAAGCGATGTTGCTTGGCGCGTTCGTAATTGCCGCTGCGCGGCGTCAAGACAATGATGTACAGACGTTTCTCCACGTCAAGGAAGATGGTCTGGCCACTCCAGCCGTTGTGCAGAAGCGACGTGCCAAAGCATTCATCGCATGAATGCTTGTCGCGGACAACCCAGCCGAAACGACGGTATCCGTCTGTCTTATCCTTCTTGTCCGGAGCGATTTCCGCAAATTCACGTTCGCCAAAAAGTTGTCCGCCGCCATATCGACCATGGTTGATGACGCATGACAGCAGTTTCGCATAGTCGTGGGCCGTACAGAACAGACCCGCGTTGCCCGTGCGGAAACCGTCGCGGAAGAGGCGGAACGCGATGTAGTCGGAGATTTCGCCTGGATGTTTCGTGCCGAATGTCTGGGCCAGACGTTCAATCGGAATATTTGCGCGAGGCTTGCCCAGCGATGTCGAATCCATGCCCAGCGGCTGGAATATCTCCCGCAGGCAGAAATCGTCAAGTCGTTCACCAGTAATCGCTTCGATGATCTGCGCAAGCAAAATGTAGTTCCAGCAGGCGTATTCCGCATGGGGCGACGGCGGCTTCGGCGGTGGGAGCCGCATGAGATTCTTCATCATCGTTACGCCGTCTTCCGCAAAATACAAGCGCTGGTCATCATCCCGCCGCACGAAATCGTTGAAGCCCGAAACATGATTGGCCATCTGGCGAATCGTCACGACGTGGTCCAGTTTTGCTTCATACTGCGGAAGGTAGTCCGTGAACGGCGCGTCGAAATCAATCAGGCCACGTTTGTGGAGAATCAACAAGGCGGTGACGACCGTCACGACTTTTGTCGTGCTCGCACCGTCGATGACCGTATCCAACGTCATGGGCGTGTCTTGCGCACGTGTCGCATGACCCGCGCAATAGGAAAACAGCTCTTTTTCGGGCGTTCCCGCCAGAACGGCTTCGCCCAGAACGACATCGTCACGGATGTCGTCCGCCACTATTTTTTCAATGAATGCCTTGTTCATTTTTGCGGTTCCACCAAAACGACACGATCGATGTAGATATAGTTTTTATCTGTGCTGTCTGCGAAGAATTTCGGACCTGTGAATTTCACGGATGCCCAGATTTCAAAATCTCTTTCGGCGATTTCGGGATTCGATAGACCGACTTTCGTTGTCCACGCACGAGTCAGATAAAAGTAGCCGTCCTTTGGCAAGTGGATGATTCCAGGCAGTTTGTACCAGTTGTAGCCTTTGCCGTAAGGCTTGTCGAACTTCGTGGAAATGATTGTCTTCGTGTTCCGCTGGTCATAGACGCCCATTCCAAACGGAAGATCATAGTATTTCATTTTTTCCGGATCAACATCAGTCCGGAATGCCTTTCCAACGGGGCTATCCGCATCATCGACCAGCCTGATTAAATTGGCATTGTGATTCTGGAAGCTATTCGGGTAGAAATCATAGAAGCTTCTTCCCTGCAATTCCGGCGGTACGGGTTTCTCTTCAATTTCCATGGACATAGCCGCCAATTCATTTTCAAATTGCTGAAGGATGCCTTGATTATTGCTCCATTTTTCCACCCAGGAGGCACGGGATTCAGCAACGCGTTTGCAAGCCTCAATGGCCAGCCGCTTCATCTTGCCATCCGTTTCTTTTTTTTGCAAACTATGATAAATAAGCGGGTTGGCAATATGGCACGTCAATCTGTCCAGCCCAACACGGCCATGTCGAACCCGTGCGAAATGGACAACGTCGCCAACCACGGCTTTTTCCGCTTCATCAAAAAGCGCTTGGCATTTGATGATGTCCTCCTTCCTGATATACTGAAAGGCGTCGATTGGAGGGAACCAGCTGATAAAACCGCTGTTTTTCTTGCGCGCGGCATCGAGCGTGCGACGGTATTCGAGCATGTATTTCGCTGCAGGTCCGTAGTATCGGTCCATGAAAAGATTAATCAGTTTTTCGATATCCTGATAGGGATCCTCGAACAGCTTTGTCTCAAGGAAAAACTTAAGTTCATAGAAATCAGCAACATGAGGCCTTTCATGCTCCCAGAAGACGCCCGTGACGTTGTTTTCATGATACGTCCTGTACAAGTCTCCATAGTGGAATTCGCTGGCGAACGGGAAGCCAGTGACCCCCTGCGTGAAGGTGATGGCGTAGTCCCAAATGAAAAGATTTTTGGCATAGTTTTTCCACGACGTCAAGAAATCAAAAAAGACTTTGTTGTCTTTTTCCAGAATGGAGGCGGCCTGGTTTGTGCGTGTGTCGCATAATTTGACGATGACATTGTCCGCCGCGCGGACGCCGCCTTTCGGCGGTGGTTCCGTATAGAAATAGGCCAATGTACTGATATAAAGATCCGGATAGGTCTTGGCGACTTCGCCAGCGATCCAATTCACGAATTTCAGATAATGGCCTGATGGATTGAATTGTTCCTGCTCCGCCTTGCACTGATCGCATGTGCAGATGTTGCGGTTGTCGTTCATGCTGACGTCGTAGATACGTGGTGGCAAACAGCCCCTCTTCGCCGCTATCTCCTTGTCCTGCGCGATGTTCCGTAATAACTGCGAAAGGAACATTTGCTTCAGGGCCGGATTCGTGAGACAAAGTTGTCCTTTCAATTGGCCACCGATGCGAATTCCGTTCACCAATGAAAAATATTCAGGATGGTCCTCTCCATATTTGTCAAAAGGAATGTAGCGGTCGAATGTATGGGTGTGGGAGGGGCTGCCGTAGGCGAAGGAACCGCCGAGTTCCGCAGACAGGAGCGCAAGACCTTCGCCACCATCGCGGTTGAGGCGATTGCGGATGGCCGTCTTTGCGCTGTCAGGGCCTTTGTGTGAACGGTAGATGTCGCGGTAGAGGAAGGCGGGCTTGCCTGTTACGTTCAACGCATCCAACGTCATTGACGATGCTTGTGGCACATACTCTTCATAGTCGGACCACCAGTGGATGTCGCAGAAATCCTCCAGAAAATGGTATGTAGCGTAGAGGACGCCGCGCGTCCCGCCGCCATTGATGAGAATCTGGTCGCCGATGGAACGGATGACCCACCGCTCATCATCCAGTTCGCTCGAAAGGCAGTTGTTCTGTTTTGCAAGTTCCGTATCGCCAATCTGGAAGGTGACAGGCGTCTGGCCACCAATCGACAACGTCTTGTCGCCTATGCGTCGGGCAAGATAGTCGGTCATTTCCTGCAAAGCGGTCTTTTCAGACGGCTTCGGATTTTCCGGCCCTTTGATGAAATAGGATTGCGCCATCATCAGCGACGGCATTCCGAGCAACGCCAGCAGCGACCAAGTGAATCTCATCGTTGCCTCCTTTTAGTCAAATTTCGGCTTCACATTCTGGCTGAAATACTTGAGAAGGATTTTCTTTCGTTCCGTGTCCTGTTTGGCAGGTTCATTGTTGTGCGGGTTCTCATCGTATTCCACGCTCCAGTTAAACCATTCGCGGAACGCATGATACGACCAGTCCCATCCATATTCTTCAAACAGTTCGATTACATCCTGTATGTACTGCGCCACGCCTGGCGCGAAGCGGATGGCGGAGAATTCACCCATGTAGATGCGCGCGTTGTATTTAAGCTGGAAGTCGCGAATGGGCTTCAGGATTTTGCGAAGCTCATTTTTATCATAATAGAAATTATCGAACCAGCCTGGATAACCTTTCAGTTTCAGGCTGCCGTCTAAAATCCGCTTCATATTCTCCCAGCCGACGCCCTGATGGGTGAAACTGCCTGGTTCGTACATATGCCCTTGATAAATCAAGTTCTTTAACGGCAAAGGCTTAAGATAGTTGAAAGCGCCCGCGCTACTCCATTGATTGGCAGCGATGATGATCGGCTTCTCCGCATCGATTTCACGAATCGCCTTCGCTGCTTCATATTGGCAGTACAGATAGTCGTATTTCACTTGATTGATCTGGACAGGCTCGTTGTACAAATCGTAGCCGACGACGATTGGTTCGTCTTTATAATGCCGTGCCACCATCCGCCATAAATCGACGAATGCGTCCAAGTATTTCTTGTCGAAGAACATCGTAAAGCTATTTCCATCCGCATTGGCGGCTTCACCCGCAAGCGTTCCCGCCGTTCCCGCGATGGCGGATGCGTTGATTCGACCGCCCGGAACCGCATGGAAATCGAAAATCACCTGCAGGCCGTCTTTCCGCAGCTGCGGGATATGGACGTCCAGATTCTTCAGATGCTGCTCGAAGATTTCTTTCATCTTGTCGATGTCGCGCAGGGCTTCTTTGGGTGCGTTCACCTGCCAGCGGATGACGTTTGCGCCCCATGAGGCCAGTTCGTGCAAATCCTCCGCTTTCGCGCCGTTCGTCAGGCTGGGGCTCATGCAGCCGCGCATGATGGGCATGTTCTTCACAGCATCCGAATACTCGCATTTGAAACCTTCCGGCAGTTTGGCGACATCCGGATAGATTTCGACGATTCGGAACTGCAAGTTCTTGAACCACAACGTTCCCGTGGCGTCCTGCACGCCGAGCTCCATACGGCCTTCCGTCGCGTCTTTTGGAATTTGCGCCACGATCGTGGGCCGCCGCCAATCCGTGTTGACGGGCGTGTTGTCGCCGTTGCCGCCGCCTGGATAGTGATAACGGCCGTTGGACTTATAGACCAGCATCATCTTGAAACCAAGCCAGCTCTTCATCGGCTTCGTCAAATTGACATGCTTCGTCTCGACGCTGATTTCCAACTGCTTGCCGCGATACGGCGTGATGTCGAACAGCAGATGCGCCCCCATGACACCGCCGATTTCATTCTTTTTTTCAGGAGGTACATGGACTTTCAGAACCATCGTTCCTTCTTCGTCCTTCTCCCACGAGGCATAACGTTTATCGGTGTCCCAACGTTTGATTTCATCCTCCGTCTTCGGCCATGTCATGTCCGCCATCGCCGTACCGATTCCAACCATCATCGCCAGACTCAGTAACAGTTTCATTTTCATGCACCTCCGTCAGCAGAGCTTTTCCAAGCGATCGATAATCGTGCCCAAATAGTCCAACGCCTCCGCGACGGGTTCAGGCTTCTCCAAATCCACGCCTGCGCTTCGCATGATATCCAAAGCATCGCGGCTACCGCCTGCCTTCAGGAAGCCGAAATAGTCTTCCAAAGCAGGCTTGCCTTCCTTCAGAATTCTGTTCGCCAACTGAATAGCCGCAGACATACCCGTCGCATACTTATAAACATAGAAATTGTAGTACATGTGAGGAATGCGCGCCCATTCCAGGCCGATAAGTTTGTCAGCCTTAAGCCCATGATAGAACTCGTTCATCTCATAGTATTCCTTCTCCAGTAGATCGGCGGTCAAAGATTCGTGTTGCTCCGCATGTTCATGGATTTTCAGCTCGAATTCCGCAAACATCGTCTGGCGGTAGATGGTCAAGCGGATTTCATCGGCCAAATGGCAGAGCAGATACGTCCGAATATCTTTGTCCTTCGTCTTGGCAAGCAGATATTCCGCAAGCAGAATTTCATTTGTCGTAGAGGCAACCTCCGCCACAAGAATCTTGTAATCGTGATAATGGAATGGCTGGAACTTGCGCGAATAATACGAATGGAGCGAATGGCCCAATTCATGGGCAAGCGTAAACACATCGTCAAGCGTGCCTTGGAAATTCAAAAGAATATACGGATATGTATCATAGCAACCGCTTGAATAGCCACCCGACCGCTTGCCCTTCCGTTCGGGTACGTCAATCCAACGCTGCTTGATGGCCAAATCCAAAACATCGCAATATTCCTTTCCCATCGGCTTCAAAGCCGCCTTAACCGTTTTCACTGCCTCTTCCCATGTATAATGGCAACGGCAGGACGGCAACAGCGGATTATAGACGTCGTACATATCCAACTTGTCCAATTTCAGCATCTTGCGGCGGACTTCCAGATAACGCTTCAAATGAGGCACACGACTGTGGACCGTCTCAATCAACTGCCGGTAAACGCTTTCAGGAACTTTGTCGCCAAACAGCGCGGCATTTAGCGCTGATGAAAAATGACGGACATTTGCGGAAACGGCATGATTCTTCACTGCAAAATTCAATGTCGTCGCCAACGTGTTGCGGAATTTTTTATATGTTGAATAGAGCTTGCGGAACGCCGCCTTGCGGACATCGCGATTGGCATCCTCCATGAACAGATGATACGTGCCATGCGTCAATTCCATCATTTCACCCGCGCCATTCTTCAGCTTGCCGAACGTCAAGTCGCCGTCATTCAAGATGGAGAACGTGTTTTCAGACGCTCCCAACACTTCGGAATACATGCCCAATAACTGTTCCTCTGACTCTGACAATATGTGTTCCCGACAACGCAAATCATTTTCAATACTGCGTTTATAGAATGATAGCGTTTCCGATTTCAGATACGAATCCATGGTTTTGGTTGGTATCGCCAATAATTCAGGCTCAAACCATGCAAAATAAGGCGCAAGTTCCGCATACAGCGATTCAACGTTTCCTACGCGGGCGCGATTCTCCGAAATCAGCGTGTTTTCATCGGATTTCATCGACGCATAGACATAGACTTTTTCGCTCAAACGGCTGAAAGCATCCATCGCCTTGTATGCGTCACACAACGTCTTTGCTGATTTAGCGAGCTTCCCCTTGAAGGCAAAGAAGGCCTCTGCAAGCCCTTTCAATTTGGCAAAATCAGCCTCCCAAGCTTCCGTCGTCTGGTAGATCGCCTCCAGATCCCATGTTGGCAACTGCTTTTTATCGCTCATCGCATCTCCTGAAAAATCTATTTTGTTAATTTTTATATAATTTTCTAGATATTCTAGAGCTTCTAGAGCTTCTAGAGTTTCTAGAGCCTCTAGAGTTTCTAGAGTTTCTAGAGCCTCTAGAGTTTCTAGAGTTTCTAGAGCCTCTAGAGCTTCTAGAGCCTCTAGAGATTCTAGTCTATCGTCATTTCCAGAAATCCGCCTGTCACGCCGTATTGGACTACGACTTGGAATTTTCCACGATAGAAATCAACGCTCTGCTCATGGATATGCCCAGCCACGATGCCAAGCAGATTCGGAGCGGCGAAGACTTCCTTATGGAAATCCATCGTTAGTTGGTCATGGCCGCTTTCAGGCCAACGCGGACGGCGTTCAACCTTCCAGTTGACGTCCGTCGATGCGTTCCAGTTCGGATGGCCGACACTGAAGCCGCTGTCGCGACCTGGCACCCAGTACGGGACATGGCCGAAGACAATCGTCGGCAAGCCTTTTTTGACTTGTTCGCGCCAAAAATCAAGCTGTTCGGGCAGCATCACACAGGCGGACGTGTCCATCATGACAAGATTCAATCCGTTCAGTTCGATGTTGTAGCACAATGGGTTATGACCTTGGTACAACGGTGCGAGGCGTTTCGCCGTCCATTCGCGCCGCAGGTCGATTTCCGTTCCAGGCAGACCTTCAAAATGCCAGTCGTGGTTGCCTGCCGTATAGGCGAACGGCAGTCCCATCTTGTTCGCCAGTTCGATGAGCGTCTCCACGCCTTTCGCCGACGGGAAGCTGACCATGTCGCCAAGCATCAGTAAATAATCATAACGGTCGGGCTGGCGTTCGGAAAGCATCTGCGTAAAGTTCGCAAATGCCTGCGGATATGCAGCCGCCATGCGCTTGCTGTTCTCCTGGTTCGGAAGGCCGCGCTCATCGTCCATCGACAAATGCGCATCGCTCACGACCAATAGTCGTGTGGGCTTCGCTATTCCTGTTTCATGAAGCCTGACTGCATTTCTGTTTATCGAAAAACTTGACATCCTAACATTCCTTTTTCTAGGATAATAGAGACAAGAAAATCTAGCGGCTCTAGAAAATCTAGCGGTTCTAGATAATCTAGAAATCTAGATTACATTCTTCCGCGTTCGTAGGCGATGACGTCATGGAGGATGTCATCCAATGAATGAGTCGGCTGGTAGCCGATGAGGCGTTTGGCGCGTTCCAGCGACGGCACGCGGCGCAGCATGTCTTCGAAGCCGTCTTCGTAGGCTTCGTTATAGGGAATCAGCTTGATGGGCGAATCGCTTCCCGTCAAAGATTTTACGCGTTCGGCCAACTGCATGATCGTCACTTCTTCCGCATTGCCGATGTTCACGACCTTCCCCTTCGCCTCCTTGCAGCCCATGAGCTTCACTAACGCATCCGACACATCCTTCACATGCGCAAAACAGCGGGTCTGCGTCCCGTCGCCATAAACCGTAATCGGTTCGCCGCGAAGGGCCTGCCGGACAAAGCGCGGCACAACCATCCCGTACTGCCCCGTCTGGCGTGGGCCGACCGTGTTGAACAGACGGCAAATCGTCACAGGCAATTTCGCCTCCACCCAATGCGCCAATGCAAGAAATTCATCCATCGCCTTCGCACAGGCGTAACTCCAGCGGCGGCGGCAGGTCGCGCCCATCACGGAATCGTCATCTTCACAGAACGGGACTTTGCTCCCTTTCCCATAAACCTCTGATGTGGAAGTCAGAAGGAACGGACGGCGGTAGCGCGCGCAGCATTTCAGCACGACTTCCGTGCCGCCGACGATGCTTTCGATCGTCCGCACAGGCTGGTCGATGATGAGCCTCACGCCGACGGCGCTGGCCAGATGATACACGCAATCCGACTCGCGCACACAGTCATCGACAATGTCGCGATTGTTGATGGAATCCACGATGAGCCGCAGTTGGCGACCGTCCTCCAAGCCATCAAGATTTTCATACGAGCCCGTCGATAAGTCGTCCAGCACAAGAATCGAATGCCCCTGCGACAGCAGCAGACGGCACAAATGCGAACCGATGAACCCCGCGCCACCCGTAACCAGTATCTTCATTGTCGTCACTCCCGTTGTTGAAAAAACGCCAAACACACTTTTCTAGTCCCAAACAGGACTTTTTAATGCAACTTAATACACTTTTCGTCCGTCTGCAAACTATAAACTCAAGAAATATATGTTATGTTATCATACATTTCTTTTTTTTCAATCTCTTTCCATAAAGTATAAAAAAACATTGAGGCATCCCATGAGCGAAATCGACAATGAACAAATGAACAAAATCGTCGCCCTCTGCAAACGGCGCGGCATCATCTTCCAAAGCTCCGAAATGTACGGCGGCATCAACGGCTTCTGGGACTACGGCCCGTATGGCGCCCCCCTCCGCCGCGCAGTCGAACAGCTCTGGTGGAAATACATGGTCGAAGAACGTGACAACGTCGTCGGCCTCGACTCCACAATCATCTGCCATCCAATGGTATGGAAGGCGTCCGGCCATCTCGACCAGTTCTCCGACCTCATGACGGACTGCATGGACTGCAAGCGCCGTTACCGCGTCGATCAGATGGAAGACCCCACCACCTGCCCGAACTGCGGCTCCAAGAAATTGACCGAACCGCGCGAATTCAACCTCATGATGAAGACGTTCGTCGGCCCCGTGTTCGACGAAGAGCACGTCGCATGGCTGCGCGCGGAAACCTGCCAGCCGATTTTCGTCGATTTCAACACGATCCGCGTCGCGACCCGCCAGAAACTTCCCTTCGGCATCGCGCAGACGGGCAAGGCGTTCCGCAACGAAATCAATCCGAGGAATTTCACGTTCCGTTCCCGCGAATTCATGCAGATGGAAATGGAATTCTTCTGCCATGAGGACGAATCGTTGAAATGGTTCGATTATTGGAAAGACCAGGCGTGGAATTTCTACACGAAATTGCTCGGCATCCCCGAAGAGAAGCTCCACATCTACTGGCATGAAAAGCTCGCGCACTACGCCAAGCAGGCTCTCGACATCGAGTTCCTCTTCCCATTCGGCTGGGGTGAAATCCAAGGCGTCCACCACCGCGGCCAGTGGGACATGTCCCGCCACAGCGAATTCTCGCAACAGGAACAGGATTGCAAATATTTCGACCAGGACCGCAAAGAGTCATACTATCCGACCGTCGTCGAATCCTCCTCCGGCCTCGACCGCATCTGCCTCATGCTCCTCTGCAACGCATACGACGAAGACACCGCCGCAACGCAGAAGGAAGGAAAGGACGAAGACGTCCGCATCGTCATGCACCTCCCCGCGAAGGTCGCCCCCGTACAGGTCGCCATCCTCCCGCTCTCCAAGAAGCTCGAAGAACCCGCTGAAAAGCTCTACCACACCATCGTCAAGAAATTCCGCGCCGAATACGACGACACAGGCTCCATCGGCAAACGCTACCGCCGTCAGGACGAAATCGGCACGCCGTTCTGCGTCACGTTCGATTTCGATACGCTCAACGACAACGCCGTCACCGTCCGCGACCGCGACTCCATGACGCAGGAACGCGTCTCCATCGACCAGCTCGCCAAGTTCCTCGACGGCAAGATCAACCCCGAAATCTAACGGAAACCCATGAAAAAGCATACTATAGGACTCTGGATATTCATCGCCGCCCTTACGGTGAATCTCGTCGTCGGCTACCGTCTCAACTCACAGGAGGCACAGAAAACGGGACGGGACGAAGTCTTCAAGCAAATCGACATCATGATGGAAGTCCTGCAGTTGATCCGCAAAAACTACGTCGATGCGGACAACGTCACCTATCGTATGCTTTTCGAGGGCGCCATGAAAGGCATGACCGACGCGCTCGACCCTTTCAGTGAATATCTCGAACCACGTGATTTCAACACCTTGCAGGAAGAGACCGAAGGCGAATTCGGAGGCATCGGCATCGAAGTCGATTTCGACGACGACTGCATCATCGTCATCGCCCCCATGGACGACACCCCCGCACAGCGCGCCGGCATCCAGCCCGGAGACAGAATCTATAAAATCGACGGCGAGGAGGTCGGCCAGATCGGCCACGAAGCCGCCATCCGCAAAATGCGCGGCACGCCTGGCACGACTGTCAAAATCTCCTATATGCGCGACGGTTTCGAAGACATGAAGGAAATCGAACTCACACGCGCAAAGATTCCAATCGTCAGTGTTACGGATGCGCGAATCATACCGGACACGACCATCGGCTTTGTCCGAATCACGCAGTTCATGGAAAAGACGCCGGATGAACTGGAGGCCAAGCTCAAGGAGCTGTTCGCGGATGACAAGACGACCGCCCTCATCATCGACCTCCGCAACAACCCCGGCGGCCTCGTCAACTCCGCCGTCAAAATCTGCAGCATGTTCCTCAAGCCTGACACATTCGTCGTCTCCATTGAAGGCCGCAGGGAGAAGCATGTCGAAAAGACACGTGCAGGTTACCAGTTCCCTGACAAGCCGGTCATCCTTCTCGTCAACGAAGGTTCCGCTTCCGCCGCCGAAATCATGTCAGGCTGCCTCAGCACACATAAACGCGCAAAGCTTTACGGAACAAAGACATACGGAAAAGGCTCCGTCCAAAACGTCATCGACCTCAACAACGGCGGCGCCCTCAAACTCACCATTGCGCACTACTATGTCCAGCCAGATACGGTCAAAGACCGCAAGACCATCCATAAGCATGGAATCATGCCGGACGTCGTCATCAAACTTTCTCCGAAGGAAATCGAAGACCTGAAGAAATTCGATGAAGAATGGCACGAAGCCCGCGAAAAGGAAGGCCTTTCCGAATCCGATAAGATTAAAATTGACAGCGAGTTCCGCCAGAAGCGCAAGCGTTTCGACACCGTCTTGAACGCCGCCGTAAAAGCGCTGACGGAAGATTCTGCCAAATGATTTTTCTAGAAAATCTGGATGCTCTAGAAATGCTAGATGCTCTAGAAAACCTATAAAAAGAAGGAAAAACAAAATGATTAAAGTCGCCGTCATCGGAGCTGCGGGCCGCATGGGCCGCATGCTGGTCACCCGTGTCATCGAAGATCCAGAGCTCAAGCTCGTCGGGGCGTTGGAATATTCGGAATCGCCGTTCCTCGGGCAGGACGCAGGGCTTCTAGTCAACAAGCCGGCCGCAAAAGTCCTTATCACGGCGGATGTTGACGAAGCCATCAAGGATGCGGACTGTACGGTTGATTTCTCCTCTCCAGGCTCCAGCATGGCCGTCGCAAAAAAAGCCACGGAAAAAGGCATCGCCATGGTCATCGGCACGACGGGCCTCGTCGATGAACAGAAAGCCCTCCTCAAAAAACTTGCGGACAGCGGCGCACGAATCGTTTTCTCTCCCAACATGAGCGTCGGAGTCAACCTGCTGTTCGCGCTCTGCGAAAAAGTCGGCAAGTTGCTCGGCACCGATTATGACATCGAAATCGTTGAAATGCACCATAATAAGAAGAAAGACGCCCCATCCGGCACAGCTGTCCGTTTGGGCGAAATCCTCGCCAATGCCATCGGCATCGACTACGAAGCGGACACGCGCCATGGCCGCGTCGGCCTCATCGGGCCACGCACGAAGCATGAAATCGGAATGCACTCCCTGCGTGGCGGCGACGTCGTCGGCGATCACACCGTCATCTTCGCGACGGAAGGCGAACGCATTGAACTCGCTCACAAGGCATCCAGCCGCAATTGCTTCGTCAACGGCGCCATCCGTGCTATCAAGTTCCTTATGACCGCACAACCAGGCATTTACGATATGCAGGATGTCCTCGGCCTCAAGTAAAAAACAATCTCAACACTATATAACATATATTATTATGCGAAAACACCTTGCCATCCTATGCCTCCTCCTCGCCGTTGTCTCTTTTGCCGCCTCATGGCCGACGAACTTTTATCTGGACGGAGGAGGACAATGGAACAAGCGTGTTCCGATTTTCTTTGAAAACATTGGAAATGAAGACCTTGCAGGACGCCCCGTCGCGTTGAACATAGACAAGAACAGTCCGCTCATCGGACAGATTGCGGGCACCATCCGCATCGTAGATGAACTCGGGCGGGAGCTGAAATACGCCGTGGAGGACAAGGACGGATACATCGTCACGAACGAACTTATCCTACGCGATTTCACGCTGCAAGTTCCCCTCTCCTGCCCTGCTAAAGGAAAAACCACCTATTATGTGTATTTCGGCAACGACAAGGCGTGGGCCTCCCCCGACAAGCTTGAAACACTGACCATCCAAGACTTCAACGGCGGATTCGAAAAGGCCGCCAACGGCCTCCCGGCAGGCTGGCAGACAAGCAGCACCGACGATACACACAAAATCTCCATTTCAACTGATCGTCCCGCCAGCGGTCGCAACTGTCTTTTCGTGGAAGCTGACCAAAATTCACAACCAACGTGGTTCAAATGCTTTCCACGCCTAATTCCAGTCCAGCCCGGCTCGATATGCACGATTACGGTGAAAATCAAGGCGGAAGACGTGAAGGGACGGGCGGGGTGGTTCGTCCATGTCGGCAACAGTGCCAACGGCATGCTCGTCAACCATGTCGAAGATGCAGGCGAAGGGACGTATGATTGGAAAGTGCTGAAAATCAACGTCACGATTCCGAATGATGCCAACACCCTCCATACGGGCACGGCCCTGTATGGCTCGGGAAAGGTCTGGTATGACGATTTTGAGTTCACAACCAACGCAAAGACAAGCTATAAGGCATCTTTCGGCGCGGTCGAGACATTGAACTTGCGGGAGGAAGGCCGCTCCACGTCAACGGAATGGTATGCCACGAAAGCATCATGGTTCGGACTTGGCGGAATGCGCATCGACTATGCCTATCGCATACCCGTCCGCATCGTGAATCCCAATGACACACCGCTTGAAAACGCCATCATCTGCTTGGATTTGCCAAGCATCTGCCATGACAAAAGCCATAAAAACGCCGTACTGACGTTCAAGGGGCGCCCCGTCAAGACAACCGTCATCGGCTCGTCGCTCATGTTCACCGCCTCCTGCCCGCCGAAGACCGCGCAAGTCTATTATTTCTATACTAAGGAAAAAGAGCCCGGCGAAGACCGTTCTGCCGATTTCCAAAACATACGCGGCAGCGATATCCCGTCTGACCAGATTTACATTGAGACTCCAGAATCGTCTGCAGTCAATCAATTTGCGGAATCGTTTTTAGGAAACGGCAATCTCGTCCGCAATCCATCCTTTGAAAAGCAGAAAGACGGAGTCCCGCTGGATTGGGAATGCGCAGGCGAGAAAGTGAAGGACAACGGACTCGTTTTCGGCACGGCGCATCCAGGCTGCTTCGGTAGCCGCCACGCCTATTTCACCGTCCCGAAGGACGCTCCGAAGGATTGGTCGGGATGGCGTCAGACCGTCACCGTCAAGCCCAACAAACGCTACATCTACGGCGCGTGGGTCGCATACGAAGGGACAGACGTGCCAATCTCCGTCCATGGCCACCTCCGCGACGAAGGCGAAGGCGTGAAATTTCTCAACGTTGGAAACAGCACGAAACATGAACATGAGTGGATTCCCATGTTCGGCTTCTTCACGACATCCGCCACAGACAAGACACTGCAAATCCATCTGACCATGAACGGCCATGGCACCGTCCGCCACGACGGCGTTCTCATCGCCGAATCGACCGAAGCCATCATTGAACCCATGGAGTCACGCCCCATGATGGAGGATGACATTGCCGTCTGGCAGGTCAATCCCGTTGTCAAAACCTTCCGCGAAGATCTTCCGCCGTATCTGTCGAAAGAAGGGACTCCCTTCTTCGGCGAACTCCGCCGTCTGCGGAACTCCACGGAACTGCACACCCCCTTCTTCGTCGCGTTGGCGCAGAATGAGACGGAGCCCCTCCAGCTTGCCATCCGTGCGGGCCGTGGAGTGAACAACTGCCGTGTTTCGGTCGGCGGGTTGGAAAACATTGGCGTTGAGGCTTCTGTCGGTGTCATCAAATATCTGCCGATCGACCACAATTCCTCCTATTTTGGCTCGACGGACGACGATTGGTTCCAATTGTATCCGCGTAATGTCGGCAACTGCGACGGTTGGGCGGGCTGGTGGCCCGATCCCGTCACGCCCGTCAGCCAGTTCAATCTCATCGCCAACAGAACGCAACCGCTGTGGATTTCCTTCAAGGCGTCCGAAATCGCAAGGCCAGGCATCCACAAAATCCATGTCAAAATCACCTGTGGAAAAGAGGAGCTGTTCATCCCTGTCATCCTAAAGATATGGAATTTCGCACTTTCCAAAGATGCTTCGTTCCCGGCCGTCTATGACTTGCGGTGGAACAGGCAGTGGAACCATCCTAGCCTCTCCGCAAAGGAGCAACGCCGTGAAATCCTCAAACTATACAAGGAAAAGAAAATCTGCCCGAACCACGTCCTCGCGGATCCGATTTTCACATACGACCGCGAAACAAAAACCGTCACGGCGAATTTCACCGAATTCGACGCCGAAGCCACATGGTATTTCGATGAAATGAAATTCCCCGTCGCCTACACGCCTGGTTTCTTTTATCTTTTTGGCTGGGCTTATCCTCCAAAAGCCCTCTTCGGCGAACAGCCCTTCGAGGGCGAGTTCCCGTGGGCCAAAGGCGAACCGCGCGGGACACTTCGGCCTGATTACGTCCATTTGTATCAGCAATGCCTAAGGCTCTTCATGGATCACTGCCGCGAAAAGAATTGGGACGACCGATTCGTCCTATACATTTCCGACGAACCGCACTTTGACAACCAATATGTCATCGACCAGGTGAAGGCCATCTGCAACATGATCAAGGAAGTCGAGCCGAAACTTCCCATCTACTCCTCCACATGGAAGCACTGCAAGGATTGGGATGGCTATCTTTCCCTCTGGGGCGCAGGACATTGGGGCTGCTTCCCGGAAGACGAGATGAAGGAAAGAATCAAGCAGGGCGATAAATTCTGGTTCACGACGGACGGCCAGATGTGCACTGACACCCCCTACTGCGCCATCGAACGTCTCCTCCCCCACTACTGCTTCAAATACGGCGCCGAAGCATACGAATTCTGGGGAGCCACATGGCTGACCTTCGACCCATGGGAATACGGCTGGCATGCCTACATCAAGCAGACTTCCGCCCCCCATATCAAGCCTTCATGGACACGCTATCCCAATGGAGACGGCTATCTTATGTATCCAGGCACCTTCGACTCCGCCTTCAAGCCCGTCACGTCCATCCGACTCGAAGCCGCCCGCGACGGCGTCGAAGACTATGAATTCCTCCAAATGGTCAAACGCTATTATCTTGCCAGGGAAAACAGCAGACGTTCCAACGAGGCGCGTTCCCTCTTGCAAGAGGCTGAAAAACTTATCGGCATGCCCTCCGCCGGCGGTCGTTTCAGTACGAAAATCCTTCCGGATCCAGACAGCCTCTATCTGCTCAGAATGCAGATGGGCGATTTCCTGGAAAAATAATATAAGTTATTGAACTGCAAAATATAGGGAACAACCAATAATGAAACGGTTCAAATGCCCGCACTGTATGCAGGAAATCCAGGTCGAGGATGAGATGGCAGGCCAGACAATGGCTTGCCCGCATTGCTCGAAGCTATTTGCAATTCCTGCCATGAACAATGCGACGCCAATGGCGCAGATGAACACCATGGCGGCTCCACCACCGCAGCCCGAAAACTTAGGCATGGCCACAACATCCATGATTCTGGGCATCATTTCCTTTCTGGGCGTGCCATTCTGTGGTATTACAGCCCTCATCACGGGCATAATTGCAAAGAACAAAATCAGTTCCTCAAATGGCTTGCTGCTTGGCGACGGCCAGGCCATCACGGGCATCATCTTCGGTTGTTGGAGCATCATACGAATTCCGATTCTGGCAATTCTGGCGGCCATGCTACTGCCCGCCTTGGGCAAGGCAAGGGAAAAGGCAAGAGAGATTTCCTGCTCCAGCAATTTGAAGCAAATCAGTCTTGCGGCTTTCATGTACGCTGATGACAATAATGATTACCTGCCTCATTCGTTGGATGACCTCCAAGAATACTTGGGGTACGATTCAAATTTAAAATGTCCCGAAGCAGAAGCTTCGGAAAATGAAACATATATCTTCCTTCCTCTTGAAACTAGAAATAAAAGTAAAATCAAAAATCCTTCAGAAACGCCAATCGTTTTATGTACAAAGCATAAAAACGTTGATATTGTGGCATTCGTGGACGGCCATGTGGAAACGACCCCAAAGGGGAAGATATCCCAAACAAAAGACTAAAAGGTGGCAAAAGAGGAGGAAAAAACAATCTCCGATTGCTTTTGGGTGACGTGAGACGCGAGACATGAGACGAGCGGAGACGATTAGACAAAAGAGACAATGAGATACGAAATTTTGTGTGGCATTATCTCATCATTTCGTCCCGTCTTATCGTCTTATCGTCTCGTTGTCTTTGCTCGCGTCTCACGTCTCACGTCTCACGTCAAACCGCACAATGGCAAAGCCATTGCGCCCTCCCCCGCAATCACTTACCTTTGCACAATCTGAAGCATATTTCCTTCAGGATCATAAAAAGACCGCAGCATGCCGCCGCCGATGGCGGGCACGGCATCCTCCAGTTTCACGCCATGTGCGCGCAGTTCCACCGCCGCCGTCTCCAAGTCGTTGACACGCAATGCCAGATGCGACCAGCCAGGCGTCCAGCATGTGCGGTTCGGTCGCGATGTCTCATCCTTCGGCATGATTTCCAGCAGCGTGCCGTCCATGGCCCGCATGATCCATACGTTCTTCTCCGTATGGTGAAATTTTTCATAGCCCAGAACTTCTTCATACCAATCGGCAAGCCTGGTCGGATCAGAAGCGGCAACGGCGGGATGATCAATTCCAATGATGCTTTTATTCATACTGTTCTCCTGTAAAAAACGAATAGTTGGACTACAATAAGTAATGTCCTGCAAACAACCATTTTTACAAGGAAAACCATGAAAAAACTCGGAACCATTGACATCTTCATCGTAGAAGCCAATCCAATCGTTTTCAAGGGCCGTCCATGGCTCATGCAATACATCCGCTATATGGGCGAAAAGAAGCACTATCGCGGCAACACGTTGGGCCAGTCATATTTCCGTTTTCTTGACATGACGGATTTGAAGACGACAACACCACCATTCGGACACGGCCTCCATCTGGGCAGTGCCTTCGTCGAAAACGACCACATCATCGTCACCGCAGTTGAAAACTGGGGGAAATCCCGCTTCTACCAATTGGAATCCAACGATATGGTGCATTGGACGGAGCCACGCGTCATTCTGTCGGGCGACGGCTGGCAGGGCTACAACACGTCCGTCTGCAAGGCGGACGACCGTTACATTCTCGTCTTCGAGCTTGGGGCGCCAAAGGAGATGGTCAACGTCCCCTTCACGATGTTCTTCGCAGAATCGCGCAACCTCCATGATTGGAAACTGATTCCAGACGCATGCTTCGGACGCAATTTCTACACGGGCGCCCCGACCATCCGCTACCACGACGGCATATTCTATTTCTTCTATCTCAACGGCAACTACAAGAATGGCTATGAGATGTATGTCACCTATTCAAAAGACCTTAAGGATTGGACAATCAGCGACAAGAATCCCGTCCTCTCCTTCGGTGAAAACGACAAGCTCATCCATCCCGCCGCCAAATTCAATCAGCAGGAACTCGACTACATCCGCAACGCCGTAAACATCAACGCTTCGGACATGGATTTCTGCGACTACAACGGCAAGCTGATCTGCTCCTACAGCTGGGGCAACCAACGTGGAGACGAATTTCTCGCTCTCGCCGAAGAGGACATGACCGAAGCGGAGTTCTGCAAAAGCTTTTTATAATGAGTAATGAATAATGAGTAATGAGTAATGCCAATAGAACTGCGGAGCGGTGACAGGAACACAGCCGCGGGTGCAGTGAGCGCAGAAGCGCGAACGAAACCCACGGTGACACGGAAAAGCCAATAGAACCGCGGAGCGGTGGCAGGAACACAGCCGCGGGTGCAGTGAGCGCAGAAGCGCGAACGAAACCCACGGAAACACGGAAAAGCCAATAGAACCGCAGAGCGGTGGCAGTAATTCAGCTTTAGCTTTCAGCTTTCTGCTATAAGCAGAAATGCATAAACCGCATCGCTTCGTAGTAATCCGTTGTCTTGTAAACAATCGTACGTGAATCCGCCTGCTCGGCTCCAGGATAGAAGCTATAGCGACGGGCGGCATGATGCTCGCGGTATGTAATGGCGATTTCAAACGTCTTCGGCATCTTCGGAAGGCATTTCTTAATGTTGCCCTTCATGGCCGTCGCGACGGCCTCCTTGATGGCTTCGCAGGCATCCAGTGGGTGCATCGACTCAACACCGTTGCCATTGCCACGGTTGACGGCAACCGTCTGGATGTTTGGATTGAATTCATGGACGAGTTCGCACAGGGCGGCGTCGCCAGTCACGCAGATTACGGGGATGCCCAGACGAGCGGCGATCAGGGCGTTGATATGAAATTCGGCGGCGGGCTTGCCGTTGATGGTGACTAGATACACGCTCGTCGTCATTGTATGGGACAGCGGGTTGCCGTTGTTGCCGGCGGGCGAATGGTAGCCCGTGAAAATACAGGCGTCGAAGCTCTTGTCGAGACCCTGCATCATGCAGTCCGGGTCGCTCATCCAACCGCGGACGAGACGGATCTTGCGCGGCAGTTCGTCGGGAATCAGATTGCGCGCGCTGTCATGGGCGTCTTTGATGACGATGTCTGTCGCGCCGTTGAGGAACGCCGAATTGGCGGCGGCGGAGACTTCCCGTGTCATCTGTTTGCGGAAATAATCGTTTGGCGGCTCGGTTTCCGGCCATACGTTGATTCCAGTGGTGCCTTCAATGTCTGCGCTGATAAAAATCTTTGACATGTAGTTTCCTTTTTTAGGTATTGATTTCAGTCGATGTGGTTTTTAGCCATGATCTTATTATATGCTGTGTACTGTTAAAGTCAACAATCTTCCTTCCTTCTTGCAAGAAAATATAGTTTCCCACATTCTTCTAAAAACGTTTTCTTCATTCCATTTGCAGTAATTTAAATAATATTTTTCATAATTTATTTGACATTTCATAAAATAAAAGTAGATTGAATAATAGCATTCAACTAGAGGAGGAAAACATGGCTACTTCAAGCATTTTTGCAGATTTTTCAATACGAGACAAAAACACAGCCCAAGCATTTGCCAAGGCACTGGAGGCCTCCGCAAAAACGGCTGCACAACCTGCCATTGCCCCACCTTGCAATGTTTTGAAAACACCTGAGGAAATTGATCAGTTCTTCGGAAACAAAAAACAAAAGCACAAAAAGTGACGGGCATGGCATTGTTTCGCGTTAACATTCTGGATTTGTTGGCGAGGCAGGGCAGAAAGCAAACAGAAGAATTACTTCAAACGTTTTCCTGCCCGTTGAACACTGAAATAGAGACTTTCCTGTGGAACAAGTCTATTGACTTTTCATTGCAGAAAATATCGATAACACATTTGGTTTTCAATGAAAAAAAAGAAATTGTCGCCTACTTTACATTGTCTCCCAAAGCCGTTAGTATAAGTTGTGAACATTTGAGCGCATCTCTTCAAAAGAAACTGCGTCGATACGGACTCTACAATACGACAACCAATAGCATACAAGCCAGTGCATATTTGATCGCCCAATTTGGGAAGAATGCCGCCATTCCCATTGAAAGCGGCATTTCTGGCGACAGGCTGATGGAACAGGTATTTTCCATTCTGAAAGATGTCCAGCACAATGTGGGCGGTGGAATTGCTTTCCTTGAATGCGAAAACCACCCAAAATTACTTGATTTTTACCAGAACTCACACAATGCATTCCAGATATATGGAGAGCGCATAGCTGAAAGCCAAACAAAATACATCCAGCTTATGCATATCTTTAATGAAAAGACTTTTTCTTGTACATTAAAAAAATCCCTAGAGAATCTAGCGTTTCTAGTATTTCTAGGGTTTCTATTATTTCTAGGGTTTCTAGGAAGGCTAGAGCTTCTAGCCTCCCTTACCACTTCTAGCAGCCTATCCTTCCACAATCAGCATGGCGTCATGCGGTTCCACAGTCACGTCGCCTTGCAGTTTTCCTGCGCCTTGCAGAATTTCCACACCGCCGTTGGCCATGCCCGCTTCATTCAAGAGGCTGAACGTCTGCGCCACTTCCGTGTCGTTGACAAGCGCGACGGCATGCTTGCCGTCAATCGTGCCTTCCCACACCTGCGCCCAATGATACGGATACCAGATGCGCGGTGTCGCATCTTTAAGACGCGTCTTCGCAGCCAGTTCCAGCAATTTTAAACGGTCGGGGGCTATCGTTCCGAGATTGTCGCTTGTGATCGTGACGCCCGTCATGATGCCCGACAGGACGGAGATACGCGCTTCGCCAAGCGAATGGCGCGCCCTGTCCTGACGCGCGATGAGCACGTCAGGATCCGCGCGGAACCAACGGTCATACATCCACCAGTTGGCGATCGTGTCATGCCATGCGTCTTTGATGCAGCAGGCTCCCGGATTGTGGTCGCAGTTGTCGCGGTCCGGTCCATGATAAGGCTTTGACAATTCGTCATTTCCAGGATGCGGGCCAGTCCACGTGGCCGCCGTGTCGCAACTGACGCGCGCACTATCGACATAGCCCATGCAGGCCATGAACGGAGGGCAGCAGCCCAGAATGTGTGCTTCGGGAACGGCTTCGCGGATGGTTTTCAATGCAAGGCGGAACGCGCTGACGGCCGTCGCGTTCGGATCATGACGCTTCCCTTCGGGCAGACCGTAACCGAGACCGTCCATCTTGAAATAACGGAAGCCCCAGTCCCAGAACGTCTTGAAGACATGTGTCAAATGAGCCTGAACAGCGGGAAGTGTCGCATCCAGGCAGGCCCAGTAGTTGTCGGGTGCTGGAGACCAGCCCGCAAACGCGAACGGCTCGCCCTGTTCATTCTTCACGAACCAATCCGGATGTTCGCGGAAGACACGGCTCGCGGTGGAGGCGAGCATGGGCATAAGCCAAATGCCGGGAATCAGGCCTTTGTCCGTCGCCTGTTTCGCGATGGTCTTCAGCGGCGTGGGCCACGATTCATGCTGGTCGAGCCAGTCGCCTTGGAAGGTCTGATATCCATCATCAATCTGCGCAACCGCATGGCTGTAGGGAAGTTCTGCATGCTCCGCCAAGGCGTTCACATTCTCCAGAAAGTTCCCTTCGCTGACATCCGCATAATAGTAGTACCATGTGCAGTAACCGACCAGATTCTCCTTCGGCTGGATTGGCTTGACGCCCATGGCCGCCGCAGAGGCGACGGCATATTCCTTCAGCAATTGCCGCCAGTCGCTGCCCGTCGCCACCATGATATTCTCCGGCTTCTCGCCAGGCTTGATTTCAGGCTGTTCCACAAGAATCGACTCCATGCGACCGCTGCGGCGGCGGACTGTGAAATAGCTCAACGAACGGTTCGCCGTCAACGCACCGGCCAGCACGTACTGCTTGCTGCCACCGTCGCCGACCACGACCACGTCATGGCTCGAATAATCGCAGTCGAAGCCGCTTGTCGTGAAAAACGCCGAACCAGGGAACTGCGGACACATATTGTTGCTGCTTCGATAGATAAGACCAGCCTCCGCAGGCAGATTCAACGGCAGACAGGCACGATAGCATTCTTTCAACGATTTCCATTCCATGATGTGTTTTCCTTTTTGTTTTTTACTGAAGGCGTAGGCGGTACGCACGCGCCACTTCCCATGGCGCAGGCGGGACGCACGCGCCACATCCCGCGGCGCAGGCGGGACGCACGCGCCACATCCCGCGGCGCAGGCGGGACGCACGCGCCACTTACTTTACTATTCTAAATTCCATCGGCTGCAGTGTCATCTTTGTGCGGAGACCATTTCGTTCCAACTCAAACGTGCGACTTTTCATGCAGTCCGTGTTCAGCAGATAAATCGCCTCCGGCCAGACGGCATACGAAATATACTGCGGCGTTTTGTCCTGTTTGTTCATGGCATATATGCGAACGGATCCCGCATGCTGGTTCGCCAGCCAGCCGAGAATCGTCTTGTAGATTTCCACAAGACTTTCTTTTCCAGGATATTCCCAACTCAACATGACAACGATTTCGCCTTTTCCGATTTTCTCCCGGACCAGCAGGGGGCGGTCGCCAACCGTCGCGATGACTTCCACTCCCTTGCCCAAAGCGACATCCGCCAACGGCTCGTTCTTCACACTGCCATGCAAGTCAAAATCCGCTCTTGTTCCGTCATCAAGCTTCCTTTTTTGGGTAAACGGTCCAGAGACCATGCGGCGGCTTTTGACACGGATATCGCACAGCGTCGTCAAATCACCGCCATTGATCAAATCCTCCACGGCGAACGCCTTGTATTCACGGTCTTTCCTTGTCGAGAAATGCGGCAGGCTGATGAACAGCGAGCCGCCGTTTTCCACGTAGCTGCGCAACGTCTGCATAATGGTTTCCGTCATCGTGTTCCAGCCACCGTAGAACAGGAATTTGTAACGGCTTAAATCATCCAAATCCGTCTCGTCATCAATGTTGACGACATCGCACTGGCCGTATGGCGAACCGCCAATCCAATAATTGGTATATGGCGCTAGAGCATCCTGCGGCACGGGAAAAATCGTCTGCTGGACGGCCACGTCCGTCCGTTCCGGATCGCCGTACAGCCAGTTCGGATTCGTTTTCGCCTGCGCATGCTGGCTGAACGCGGTGAACCAGTCGATGTACAACCCGCAATAGGAGCCGCAATTGCCCAAGACGGAGGCCATTGTCGTTTCAGGCGTCCCTTTCGAACGTGGATTCGCTTTCACAAATTTATGGAAATCAACCATTTCCTTTTTATAATACTGCACAGGAGCTTCATTGCTGTTGTAGTCGCGATGCGGGAATTCAGCATCCTTGTTTAGCGGAACAGTATATTCACCCGCCTGCGTCGATTGCGAGCCAGATTCCAAAATGATAATATGGCTGCCCATCAGATACTGCTGATACAGGCCGACGCGCAACATCCCGTATTTCTGCGGCGTAAGATACGGAATGCTCTGACTCTGCCATTCTGCCGCCAGCCAGCCGCCCCAGAACTCTGGCAGCCATTTCCGCGAAGCGCCGCGCATTTCAGCGGACGCCCACGCCAGATTCATCGCGCCTAAAGCGTACAGTTCGCACAGCATGAACTCCACGCCGCCCGCCATTTCGTAGTTGGAAACAGTCGAACCAGATGTCGAGAAGATATATGGATAGCCGCGATGGTAGTGCTCCACGCCGCTGCGGATGTAGTTGTTGATGAAATATTCACGGCAGAACTCCAGATCGCCATGTTGATTGATGCCTTTCGGAAGGCATTGTTCGTTCTGATACAAGTAACTGGCGTACTCGCCGATGTTGTTGTTCAGCCAATAACGATTCTTTCCCGCCGCACGATAGGCGCCGCATTTCTCCGCGTCCAGATACTGATAAATGGTCATCATGTAGATGCCTTTTTCCGCGGCGGCCGCCACGCTTTCGACGGGCGGATTGAACCATGGCACGATCAGATTGACGCAACCTTCTTCAATCAGACCGCTGATCTCTTCATCCTGCGACCGCAAATACCGCTGCCACCCTTCCGGATTCTCCTTCACACGCTTCTCCTTATGACTGCTCGCCTTATAGACGCACAGTCCGATCAGCAGTTCGTCATCTTTCAACGGCGATGCCATAATCGTCTCATGCGGAACGACATCAAATGTCCGTTGCAATATCATTCCATCTGTCAGATACGCTTTGCAGGTAACTTGGAACGGTTCCTTCCGCCCTTTCAGACGGAAACGCGCCGTAGATGACTTCCCTCTAACCGTCCTGCCTGAAAACGTAAATTCATATGATTCAGCCTCTTCGCCTAGATCCGCCAATGCCACGATGCAGTTGCGGTTCATGTTATCCACAACCGCATGGCCTTCCAATTTCGGCCCAGTCCAGATGGATACGACCTTTGGCCGCGTCTTGCTCCACTGCTTGATGCCGTCTGGAATGATAAGCGTCAACGGCTCAGGCTGTTGCGGCAACGGGAATTCCAACTGGAAAACCGTGTTCGCCCTTAATTCGCCGTAATCATGCCACGGAGCTTTCGTCGTTGTAAGATATTCACCCGACGCGCCTTTCAGACGAATGGCGTTTCCGTCTCGCCCCTCCATCGTCCAAGGCGCATCAACGGTCATGCACACGACCAACTTCCCAGTGGCGTAGTCTTTTTCACGCACGGCCTCTGCGGGCAGCGGCACTTCAATCCGCTTTCTAAGCTCCACATTTTCCGTTGAATACAGCATGACTTCGCCATGCGCAACTGCCAGGCAAAGGCATGACAAACATATCGTCTTCATGATATTTCCCATCTTGATTTCCTTATAAAACATTTCCGCGCCTCTTCAAATGCCGCTAATAATGATTGCGCCTTGCGCAATCGGTCGCACTGGAGTGCGCCCCTCCCGCGCCGTTCTTTGTGATAAAAACATACCATTAATCTACCTCATGTCTGCAAACGGTAAAATAAACGCCGCAAAACATTGCGCTTTTTTTTCCAGATGATAGGTTATTCTGTTGTCTTTTGTTTGTTCAATCCCATCCCACCGAATCAATATGGAACCCACTTGTTTTATCCTCCTGCGACATGGCGAAACCGTCGCCAACAAAGCCGGCATCCTTCAAGGCTGGTATGAAAGTCCGCTTGACGAAAACGGCATCCAGCAAGTCGAATGCGCCGCCGAATATCTGAAGGACAGGCATATCGACGCCATCTATTGCAGCGACCTCCAACGCGCCATCCAAACGGCGGAAATTGCCGCAAAATACCATCCGGACGCGCCAATCCACCATGTCCACGACCTCCGCGAATGGAACTGCGGCATCTTCGAAGGACAGCACCAGACGGAAATCAAAAAATCAAATCCTGAAGTCATCACGACATTTGCGGACGAATATGTCGTGCCCAACATGCCAGGCGGCGAAACACGCGAAGTCTTCCAGAAGCGCATCGAAGACTTCTTCACCGCCACCGCCCGCGAAAATCCAGGCAAGACATTTCTCGTCATAACCCACGGCGGAACAATGGGCCGGATTTTCCGCATGGCGGCAGGGCTTGTCTCGCCCAACAACCGCATCCCCATGCCGACCAACGCCTCCATCAGCAGCATCCTCTATCTTCCAAATCAAAACGGCTGGTGGCTGACGGAATGGAACATCAACCATTATTTATCGCATCTCAATATCGTCAAGACACTTGTCCTATAGGAACGAACATGAAGACATCCATGCTCATCTGCCTTGCCGCCGCGATTTCCGTTCAGGCCCAAAATTTTACTGATTTCCCCTGCCCGGTCGATTCCAAACGTTTGGTGATCATCGGCGGCGGGGCAGCCGCCGTTGCCGCCGCGGAAACGGCGCAAGCCAACGGCTGGCAGGCGATCATCGTCGATCCACGCAACCATGTCGCGGGCATGATGGCCGCCTCCAATCATACATGGCTTCTCAACGGCTCCACGGGAGAATCCGTCCCACGACCGGAAGGAATGGTTAAAAAAGAATTGTTCGCCCGCGTCATGGATTCTGGAGCCTATCCATTGTTGCTCTCCCACTGCGCGGGACTGCTCGTCATGGGCAACCGTGTGAAAGGCATCGCAATCGCCAGTAAATTCGGCACGTTCATCCTGGAGGCCGATGCCGTCATCGATGCTTCGGAAGAGCAAATCGCCGCCAGACATCTGCTCGGTTTGCAACAAAAATGGACACAAACCGCCGAAATCAATTTCGAACTCGCCAAAGCCCACGCCTTCACGACAAACAGACTTTCTCTGCCAGACGGCGACGTCACCACCCATCGCACAATCAAAGACGGCGTCCTCTGCATCTCCGCACACAAGTCTGTGGAATGCAACGCTTCCGACTGGCTTGCGCCCTCCCGTCTCGAACTGGAAATGCGCCAATGGGCCGTCCAATTGACGGCCCAAATTCGAAAGTATGTCATCAATATGCAGGACGTCACACTTAACCGTTTCGGTGAACTCCGCATCATCACGGAGGAACGCGAACTTCCTGTCATGGATGGATTTCTGCGCATTCCCGCACAGCTGCCATTGGAAGCCACCACGCAGGATTTGCGAAAACTGGAAGCCAATGCCGTAAAGCTTACAGAGGATTTCTGCAAAAATTGGCAACCAGCCAGTGCGAATTTCTCCAAGAAGCTCCTTTCCTGCGGCAAATCTCTTGAATACAAAGATATAGAAAACAATGCCACTAGGCTTCTCCATCATGCTGTTATAACACCTTCGGAATCAACAGATATCGATGTTCTCGTCGCAGGTGGCGGAACTGGCGGTTCCGCCATTATGACGGCGCTTGCACAGCATAAAACGCCCGCTCTCACGGTCGATATCCTGCCGTTCCTTGGCGGAACCACGACGGGCGGCGGCGTTTCAGGAGCATGGCACGGCTATCAGAAAGGCACATACGCCACCTACTGCAAAAACCGTGACCAGCTTGGACGTGATGAGCATTTGTCGCGTTTCTGCGCAAGCGTCCGCTTGTGGGACAAGATGCTGTTATCACAAGAAACGCAACAGCAGTTTCTTGGGCAAGCCGTCGTCTGTGGTGCGACGCAACAGGACCACAGAATCACATCTGCTCTCGTCTATTCCGCAAATGGCTTCCGCAACGTCAACGCAAAGCTTTTCATCGACGCTACAGGCGACGCCGATCTCTGTGCGCATGCTGGAATCCAAACGAAACTTGGCGACGACACAACAGGCTGGATTCAAAGCTCAAGCTGCTGGGGCTTCGACGATTGGGCCGTAAACGGCAACTACCAGAACAATCATTATGGAAATGACTTAGATATCGTCGATCCAACGGATTATGCCGACACCATCCGTGGCCTCATGCTGGCCCATCGCCGCAACGGCGACTACCATCTATCGCCCATCTACACGCAACGCGAATCCCGTCGGATCGTCGGCAACTACTATCTGACGCTCAACGACATCCTGACGCGAAAGTTCCGGACGGATGCCATCGCCGTCGCCTCCTGCCTCTTTGACAGCCATGGCCGCCTCTCAAGTGAACTTATCAAGCGGTATATCTCCGCAGACGCCTACAATCCAACGGATAAGGAAATCCATGTCCTCCTGCCGCTCAGCACATTTATTCCACAAGGAATGGACAACTTGCTCGTCGCCGCGAAAGCCATCTCCGGCGAACGGGACGCCACGTCGCTCTGCCGCATGAATCCAGACATCACGAACGCAGGCTACGCCGTCGGCACGGTCGCTTCGCAGTTCATTGAACAGAATCTTACGAAAACCGATGACGTTGATTTAGACTGCATCCGATTAGAAATGAAAGAAATAGGCGTTCTGCCCGACTGGGCCTTCACGCCAGCCGAGCCTGAATGGACCATTGATTTCGCCACCAAACGGCTTGATTCGCCTGGCGGCCATCTGCCCGCTCTTTTCATGCCGCCTGAACAAATCATTCCCATATTGAAAAAACGTCTGGCAGACGGCGCTCCCGAGCCTGATCAGACCGCCATGCTTCTCGCATGGTTCGGCTGCGCAGACGGACAGGCCCGTCTCATCCGCAAATTCAACGTCCACGCGAAACAGGACATGGCGAAATTGGAAGACAAAGGCCCCGATGGTTACATCATAACCGACGTCAACGGAAAGACATTTGAAGGAAACGAACGAACCAACTACGGCTACCCGCAAGTTGGGAAATTCTTGCCTGGCCGTGCCTTCGGCATCCTCAACCGCATGATTACGACGATGTCGCACATCGACACGCCGGAAACGATGGAACTCGTCCTCCCGCTGCTGGAAAGGGCATGGGCAGGCTCTGACACGCTGCGCACAGGCACGACGCCATACGCCATCGCCCGCCGCGATTGCTCCGTCACGTATTTTCACGAACGCCTCTGGGCATTGGCGGTCTTTTTCCGCAATCGCCCCACGCCCCGCGCCATCCCCGCCCTTGAACGTCTGCTACAGCAAAAGTATCTCGGCGGCAACATCATGCATGAACCGTGGGGCGACAATCCGTATTTCCAGCTAACCTATTTGGAAATCATGCTGGCGGACGCCCTCCACCGTTGCGGCGGAGAGTCCGGAACCAAACGCCTGCAGGAGTTCTCCACCGATTCCCGCGCCATTTTCCGCAACATGGCCATCCGTTGTCTCAATACAAAAAAGGAATGACACCATGAAAATTACCTCCCTCGAACTTTTCAAAGTCGCGCCACGCTGGCTATTTCTCAAAACATCAACGGACGAAGGCATTTGCGGCTGGGGCGAACCGCTTATCGAAGGCCGTGCGGACACCGTCGCCGCCTGCGTGAAAGAGCTTGAACCATACGTCATCGGACGCGATCCCGCGCAGATTGAAGACATCTTCCAGACGCTCTACCGCGGCGGTTTCTACCGCGGCGGCCCAGTCCTCATGAGCGCGATTTCCGGCATCGAAATCTCCCTGTGGGATATTCGCGGAAAGCTCCTTGGACTGCCGATTTACGACTTGCTCGGCGGCTCCGTCCGCGAGAAGATCCAAGTCTATTGCTGGATTGGCGGCGACCGCCCAGCAGACACTGCCGCAGCCGCCGTCGAAAAGTCAAAGCAAGGCTACAAAGCCGTCAAAATGAACGGCACCGCCGAAATGGACTACATCGACAACTGGAGCAAAGTCACCGCCGCCGTCAACCGCGTCGCCGCCATCCGCGACGCGCTTGGGCCTGATTTCGGCATCGCCGTCGATTTCCATGGCCGCGTTCATCAGGCGATGGCGCGTGTTCTCATGAAAGAACTTGAACCATATCATCTTATGTTCATTGAAGAGCCTGTTCTTATCGAAAACATCGAGGCGTTTGCAGAGCTTCGCCGCCACACCTCCACGCCAATCGCCACAGGCGAACGGAATTTCACACGCTGGGGCTTTAAGGACATCATTACTAAAGGGATAGCCGACATCATCCAGCCCGATCTCTGCCACGCGGGCGGTATCGCGGAAGTCCGCAAAATCGCCGCCATGGCTGAATGCTTCGACATCGCCGTCGCACCGCACTGCCCGCTCGGTCCTGTGGCCCTCGCTGCCTGCCTCCAGCTCGACTACTGCACGCCGAACGCCGTCATTCAGGAGCAAAGCCTCGGCATTCACTACAACCAAGGTGCCGACATGCTTGATTATCTGGAAGATAAATCTGTCTTCAACTATAAGGACGGCAGCGTCTTCCGCAGCCGTCTGCCTGGCCTCGGCGTAACGGTCAACGAAGAGAAACTGCGTGAAGCCGCCAAAATCGGCCATTCATGGAAGAATCCCGTCTGGCGCACAGAGGATGGTGTTGTCGCCGAATGGTAAAGGCGCCATGGCAACACCATGGCGCAACACACAACAACAAAAGTCTCGCCGTCTCTGCTCGCCATGGCGCAACTGTTCCCTCACAATTATCTCTCCAATTCCAAAAATCCCACGCGATCGCAATTGGTGGAATCGCCGTTTGTCGGACGCCACATGATGAATTCATTCGTGCCAAAACGCCGCACCGTCACATTTGCCCGCAGGCGATCGCCAGCCGTCACGCCAAGCAGCTTCAGCGGGACGGTCCATTCGCAGGACCATGAAGCATCCTTCACAGATGTCTTCAATGCCGCCGACATCAATTCCGCCGTTTCCACACGCTTGTTGTTCACCAACTTGAATCCTTCAAACTTACCAGACGTAAATCCTCTAAAAACAATGATATCCGATGTCGCGCCGTCGGAAGCCATGAAGGCCAGTTCAACGGCGTCGTTGCCAGCCCAGCCGTCGCCAAGCGAACGCTTTGCAGGAAGCATCGTTTCGACGGCTACTTTCAAAACATCGCCATCCAACACAAACAATGCCTTCGCGGGATTTTCCGCAACGGCGCCATCGTAATTGACGCCTAGTTCCATCACCGCCACAGGACGGCTGCCGCGGGGCACTTTCAACGTCGGCATCTTGCTCAAATTCGCCTTGACAACCTTCTTCTGGCCGGGCCGTTCGTGTGGAAGCACCACGTCATCCGTCGGATTCACGACAGGCCACGACGCGCGGCGCGCATCTTCGTACAATCCCATCTTTTCCACAGGTATCGCCTCGAATCCAACGGCTTCCAATTCCTTTGGATTCTTGTATTTAACGGACAACACTTTCCCGTTTTTATCCTTCGTCAGCGTGATCCATGACACGTCATCGTCATGGATGACGTTGTCCTTTACCGTCTGTAAATTGATCGTCCCCTTATGGATGTCATCCCATAGGCCGCCAGCTGAAACGTTGCGTGTGAACACGTTACGCTTCGGGACGCCCGGATCGTCGTCCAAAATGTTCACAAGCGTCGGATATTTTTTCGCCCACAATTCACTCTGGTAAGGCATATTGCGCAAGTATGTGCGAAGCTCGCCCTTTTGGTCGTCCGTCGCCGCCTTCTGCCAACCCATGCCGCGGTTGTCCAAATGCGCCGCCTTCCAGCAATCGACGAACACATTGTTATCGACAATATTGTCGTCGCCTCCGCCGATGAACACCGCCTGGTTGCAGCGTTCAAACAGGTTGCCATAAATTGTATGTCCGCAATGCTGATCATCCAGATAAATCGTCATACCCCCGTATGACGACGAACCCATGATATGATGCCAATAGTTGTAGCGCAGGATGTTGCCGCGCTGCGTCCAATCGCGGCCGACATAATATGCGCCCGCATCGCCAGACTCATAGACGGCGTTGTGGATTTCATTGTATTCCACGATGTGGTCGTTGCCGCTGGCCGACAACGCCATGTGCGGACCATGATGCAGCAAATTGTGCGCCATGCGGTTGCCGCAACCGTTGATGCTGATAGCCGTTGTGTAAGTTCGAGCACGGCGAGAATAGTCGTGCACATGGTTGTTCTCCGCACAATTATGGCCTGGCGTCAACGTCTTGCGGTCGCCGCCGGACATATAGACTCCGCCCGAACCCGTATTATAGACATCGCAGCCATACAACAGATTATATGAGCCGCTGAACGTGCCGCCACCATTGCCCGTGTTGCGGATGACGCAACCCGTCATCTCGCAATGGTCGCCATTGATGGAGAACGCCGAGCCACGGACATTCTCCAACGTCAGATTCTCAAAATGAACATGGCTCAGTTCCTTTGTATTGAACAATTGGTTCAAGACGGAAATTTCCAGACGGCCGCCGTCGTGCGGCGGGATGAAATACAGCTTCTTTTCGGTCCTGTCAATGTAGTATTCACCTGGATTTTGAAGTTCGGACAACAGGTTGAAGATGTAGCAGCGCGTCCGTTCAGGCGTGATGCCGTATGTCGGCTTGACGGCAGGATCGCGGCTGTATTGGTCCTTTTCAGGGCCGAAACCACGAATCGGCTCTGCAAGTTCCGCCCAGTCAAAATGATAATACGCAAATATCCATGGGTCTTTTTCGGATTTCCAACGTTCGGAACGGCCTTTTGCATCGAGAATGACATTCAAATCATCCAATTTCTTCACAAGACCGATGAAACCGCTTTTCGGCCAGCGGGAAATCGACATCGGCTCGTCGTCGTAGAACAATTCGCCTTCAACCACCGGATTGCCGTTGGCGAAGCCACGCTTGCTGAAATGCCCCAAATCCGTGATGGCGGACAAATCCGCCATCTTGACTTTCTCCCGCGACTCCGACGGCAGCAGCGCCTTCACATTTGCTTCCTGAAGCGATTTTAACGCCGGAACAGACTGGGAGCCGGTAAAACGCACTTCACCGCCCTGAACGCCTCTGTAAACGACGGGAGCCCCTTCAGAGCCTGAGTCTTCCTTGGTAAACGACACAGTTTTGCTGAAACGGTATGTCCCGGCGGCGAATTCGACGATGATGGGCTTGTTGGTTTTGATTTGTCGAACTTTCAGCCTGGCGGCATCCAATGTGGCCAACGGCTTGTCAACCGTGCCTGGATTGGCATCGTTGCCGTCAGGGGAGACGAAGATGTCCGCCGGAAATGACATGGAAGGAGTGGTGGTTTTCCATGGCGGCACGGCGGCCGCGGCGGCCGCAAGGGCGATGGACAATGTGGTGAGCTTGAGATTCATTGGCAGGGCTCCTTTTTTATTTGTAAATCATGCGGTGCCTTCGGCGCCGCGGTCGCACAGAGTGCGCCCCTCCCGTTCAAAAAAAAGCCGCGGATTCCACTTTTTTTGTGAAATCCGCGGCTTGCGTTCATTTACCTAGAAGCGGGAGATTACCATTCCCACTTGTCGCCCTGGTACCAGCTGAAGGTATCGTCCAGGGAGTAGATGTCGATGGTGTCGGGGCCAACGCCTTCAGGCAGACCATCGATGGTGCCACAGCCTTGCATGATGTGCTCGATGCTCATATCCTGCGGCTTGAGGTCCAGCATCATATAGACGTGCGGGAAGTAGATCAACTTGCCGTCCGCCAGATAGTTGCCGTTGTAGGCGGCGATCATGGCGCGGATTTGGCTGTTGAACTCGCCTTCGGCGCGGCTGACCTGGTTGACAGGCGTGTTGTTGCCGCCCCAGACGCGACCGTTCCAGTAGATGATGCCAGGTTCGGTGTTGGGCTTGCCGTCGTAGTAGATCTTGCCGTCGCCGGTTCTGCCGTCGGCATAGACCCAGACTTTGTCCTTGCCTTCGCCTTCGGTGCCGGGCAGCTTGTTCACATGGAACTCGCCGTCGGCGTCGATGGTCACCGGGCTGTTGGATTCGACATCGCCGATCTTGCCGCCAGTCGTGATGATCACGTCTTCACCGGCGGTGATGTTGACGTCGCCGGGGCCGCCGCCGGCGGAGACGTCGCCGTTGGCTTCGATGACGACTTCATAGTCGGAGCGGATGCCGTTGTTCGCAATATTCAGAGTACCGGCCTTGATATAGACGGAGTGGGCGTCGTTGACGATGCCGGTCTTGTCGCCGTTGTCCAGAGCGCGGACGCGGACGGCGCTGACGTTGGATGCGCGGGCGTCGATGATGACGTTGCCGTCGGTGGCCTCGACCTTGTGGAGGACCAGGCTGCCTGCGCCGTCTCTCGAAGCGAAGATGTCGCTGTCGTTGCCTTCGGCCATGGCGACGAGCCTGACGCTCGAGGAGCCTGCGAGCTTGACCGCGATGTCGGCGTCGCCGCCCGTGGTGTTGAGCTGGACGTCGCTCGCCTTGTTGATGCGGAGCAGCTGAGCCGTTTCGGGCTGGCCGATCGTGTCGCCGAGGGCTTCGCCGTCGTTCCTGTAGGAGAGGACGCCAATGCCTTCTTCAGCCGTGACCTTGACGGTCCTGGCCGTGATGTCGGCGTCGCTGCGGTCGGTGTCGCGGCGGAAAGCGCCCTTGGTGGCGATGTTGACGAGATCACCAGCGGTGATGCCGGTGCCGGAAATCATGTCGGCCAGAATGTCGAGGGCGTCGTCTTCGTCACCGATGTCACGTTTAGCCGTCAACTCGACCTTTTCGGCCACGACGTTGGGAGTTTCGTTAAAGTCGCTGCCATCGAGGATGCTACCTTCCTCGGCTTCGATGTAAACCATGCCGTCGGCCGAAATCTGGCCGATTCTGAGGTTGCCGGCGGTATCATAGAGCACGAGGTCGCCGCCACCACGCTGGGCGATGCTGATGTTTTCAGAGCGGCTGCCGTTGTTGACGTTGACCTGGACATCATGCTTGTTGTTGGAGACGATGTTGACATAGCCCGCGTTGTCGAGCGTGATGGTTTCGGCACCGTCGATGGTGACAGGGCCGTCCACGCCGATGGTGATGGGCGTTTCTTCATCAGCACTTGCCAAGATGACTTTGTCGGAACGGAAGACGGAGTCGTCGATGGAGACGGCGTTCTCAACGTCGATTCTCTTGCAATTGGCGCTGGCGCTGAATGTCGCATCCATGATGACGGCGCCGTCGCCGCCCATCTCAAACGTGACATTGCCATCGTCGTCGATCTCGATGGTATCGTCCGCGCCGGCAACGGCAATGTTGCCTTCGATGGCGTCGATGACCGTACCGCCTTCGATGCGGCCGGCCTTGACCATCACGTTATGATGCTTGGACAGGGCCGTGGAGTTCGTGATGCTCGTCTTCGCCGTGACATCGACGTTGCCTTCTTCGGAGACCAGCGTGCTGCCGACGATGTAGTCGGCGGAGACCTTCAGGTCTTCCTTCGCCGTGAGAGCCATGCCGTCGATTTCGCCGTCGGCGTCAAGGTCAACCGAACCATTCTTGGCCATGAGCACGGAGTCAACAATCGTGCCGACTTCAGCCTTGATATTGCCTTGAACGGCGATCAGGTCGCTGTTGACGATGTAGTCGGCGGTCGCCGTGATGACGTCTTCGTCGCTGGATTCAAGACCGATTCCGGCCGTGATGGCGGAACCGTCGATTTCCCGTGCGGTCAGTATGGCCTTGCCGTCGAAGTTGCCGACGACGCCGTTCATGTCGCTGTTGGTCGCCGTGATGGTGGCGGTGCCGTCCTTGGCTTCTTCGCCCGTCGTGATGAACGTCGTGTTGACGATGTTCATGCCGTCTTCGGATTCAAATGTGAGGTCCTTGCCAGCCGTGAAGGTGGAGTCTTTGACAACGCCCTTGATGGCGGTGACCGTCAGGCTGCCGTCGGAGGTCATCGTATAGACGCCGTTGACGGCGGTGATTTCGCCGCTGTCGAGCGTCAGGTCTTCGGTTGCGTAGATGGACATGTCGCCGAGAGTCTTCAGCGTTTCGCCGTCGAAGGTGAACGTGCCGTCAACCGCGTATGCGTCGAGTTTCGCGACTTCGACCGCGCCGTGCATGTTGACGTCCGCGCCGCGGAGCGTCAGGTCGTAGGTGCCATAGACGTAGTCGCCGCCGATGTCCAGCGTGCCGAATTCGTCTTCGTAGCGGGCGATGATGGACACATCGTTGGCGAGCGAGACGCCGCCGTCGATGGTGACGTTGGCCGCCTGGATGTTGCCGTACAGGCCGATTTCGTCGCCCTTGAGGGTCAGATCGGCCTGGGTGTTCTCTTCGGCCTTGACGGCTCCGACGCGGAGCTGCTTGGCGGAGATTTCCACGTTTTCGTGGATGACCGTTTCGCGGACGCCCGCGATATCGAGGGTGCCCTTCTCGACGGTGTAGCTATCGCCGAAGAGTTCGAGCTGGTCTGCGATGACGCGGACATCGTCGCCGCCCGTGAGGGTGCCGTTGAAGATGACGGCCTGGTCGGCAGACACGATCAACTGGCCTTCGGAGGTGATGTCGCCCGTGAACTCGGCGCTGCCGCTGGTGGCGGCGACGATGGCGTTGTCCATGGCGATTGTGCCGCCCTGGAGGACGATGGCGCCGGCCGTGACGGTCGTGCTGTCGATCTTGATGTTATCGGCCGCGACGCTCAGTTCGCCGTTGAGGGCGGACTGCAGGATGTTGAGGTCGCCTTCGTTCGTGATGTCGGCCTGGCCGCTGACGTTGTTGACGGTCAGGTTGGCGATCTTAGTCGTGAAGCTGGCGTTCTGCGCACCTTCGATGTCCAGCGTGTCGGCCGTGATGTCGCCGTCCATGTCGCTGACAGAGGTCAGGACGACCTTGCCCGTCGCGTCGATGGTCATGGTGGTCAGGTCGGCGTTCACGTCGTTCAGCGTGACGTCGCCGCCGTTCTTAACGGTCACTTCGTAGGCGTTGACGTTCAGCGGCAGGAACTGGCCGATGGCCAGCTCGTCGTTGCCTTCGAAGGTCGCCGTGGCGGCCGTGACCGTCACGTCGTTGTTCGTCAGCTTGTCGGCCTTGACGTTGAGGTTCTGGACGAGGATGTCGCCCGCGAAATGGATGTCGCCGCCGACCAGGTTCAGGTCGTTGGTCATGCCTTCTTCCTGCTTGGTGGCGCCGAGGCGCATCTGCTTGGCGGTGATGGTCGTGCCGTTGACGTTGACGACGGTTTCGCGTGCGCCCGTCAGGTCGAGGATGCCTTCCGCGACAGTGTAGGCGTCGCCGAAGAGTTCGAGTTCGTCGGCGATGACGCGGACGTCTTTTCCGCCTTCGAGGTTGCCGTTCAGATAGACGGCCTGGTCGGCGGACAGGATCAGCTGGCCGTCTGCCTTGATGTCGCCCGTGAACTCGGCGTTGCCCGCCGTGGCCGCGACGATGGCGTCGGTCAGATCGATTTCGTCGGCGAGGAGGACGACGCTGCCGGCGGAGACGGCCGTGTCGGCGACCGTGACCTTATCGGCGGTGACGCTCAAGTCGCCCGTGAGGGTGGATTTGAGAATGTTGAGTTCGCCTTCGTTCGTGATGTCGGCGGTATCGGAAACGTTGTTGACGGTCAGGTTGCTGATCGTCGTGTTGAACTCGGCGATCTTCGCGCCTTCGATGTCCAGCGTGTCGGCCTTGACGGAGCCCGTCATCGTGCTGACGGAGGTCAGCGTGACCGTGCCGGCCGCTTCGATGTCGAACTCGGTGCCGTCGGCGTTCACGTCGTTCAGCGTGACAACGTCGCCGCCGTTCTTGACGGTCACCGTGTAGGCGTTCGTGTTCAGGGCAAGATCCTTGCCGATGTCGAGCTTGTCGTTGCCTTCGAAGGTCGCGGTCGCGGCCGTGACGATGACGTCGGCGTTGGTCAGCTTGTCGGCCTTGACGTTGAGGTTCTGGACGAGGATGTCGCCCGCGAGGTGGATGTCGCCGCCGGCCAGGTTCAGGTCGTTGGCCATGCCTTCTTCCTGCTTGGTGGCGCCGAGGCGCATCTGCTTGGCGGTGATGGTCGTGCCGTTCACGTTGAAGACGGTTTCGCGTGCGCCCGTGAAGTCGAGGATGCCGTTTTCAACGGTGTAGTTTTCGCCGTTGAGTTCGAGCTCGTCGGCGACGACGCGGACGTCCTTGGCGCCTTCTTCGCCGTCGCTGAGGTCGCCGTTCAGATAGACGGCCTTGTCGGCGGACAATTCGATAGAGCCGTCGGCCTTGATGTCGCCACTCAGCTCGGCGTTGCCGCTGGTGGCGGCGACGATGGCGTATTTCAGGTCGATTTCGTTGGCGAGCAGGACGACGCTGCCGGCGGAGACGGCCGTGCTGTCAACCGTGATCTTATCGGCTGTGACGCTCAAGTCACCCGTGAGGGTGGAGTTGAGGATGTTGATGTCGCCTTCGTTCGTGACGTCGGCGGAGCCGCTGACGTTGCTGACGGCCAGGTTCGTCACCTGCGTGTCGGCGGCAATGTCGCCGACGGAGCTCAGGATGAGCGTTTCCGCCGTGGCGGTCACCGTGGTGACATCCTTATTATACTGGTCGTCGATGGCGACCTTCACGGAATCCGTGATTTCGATTTGCGGGGCGACCGTCGTGACAGCGGCGTCATTCGCGTTCTTGATGACGACCTTGTCGGCGCTGGCGATGGTCTGCTCGACATCGACCTTGCCGCCTTCTTCGGCCGCGTCGATGGTGACGGTTGCGGTGCCGTCTTCCTTGATGGCGGTCAATGTCGTGCTGCCCTTGATGGCGGCGGACTTGGCGGTGACATTGCCGTTCTTCGCGAGCATGTCGGTCGCATCAATGAGCGTCTTGGCGGTGGCGTTGACGTCGCCTTCTTCGGAAACCAGCACACTGCCGACGATGTAGTCGGCGGTGATGTCCAGATTCTTGACGGCGGTGAACGTCATGCCGTCAATTTCGCCGTCGGTTTCAAGCTTGACCTTGCCATTCTTGGCGAGGACGACGGTGTCGTTGATGGTCTTGTTGACATAGACTTCGATGTCGCCGTTGATGGCGATGAGGTCGCTGTTGAGGATGTAGTCGGCGGTCGCCTTGATCGCCGCAGGTTCCTTTTCGGATTCGAGGCCGGTTCCGGCTGCGGTGAACGCGGAGCCGTCGATTTCACGTGCAGTCAGGATCACGGAGCCCGCGAAATCACCGACGACACCGTTCAGATCAGCATCGGAGACGGCATACTTTCTGACATCGGCTCTGGTTCCAGCCTCGACCGGGGCGCCAGCCGTGATGGTGGCGACGCCTTCGCCCGTCGTCACGAACGTCGTGTTGACGATGTTCATGCCGCTTTCGGAGGTGAAGGTGAGGTTCTTTCCGGCCGTGAAGAGGGAGTCGGCGATGACGCCCTTGATGGCGGTGACTTCCAGATTGTCCGCGGCGGTCATCGTGTAGCGGCCGCTGGTGGAATAGATGTTACCCTGCGTCAGGGTCAGGTCGGCAAACGAGAAGATGGTGATGTCGTCGTCGAGAACGACCGTGGCGGAGTCGCCGAAGGTGAGGCCATAGACGGAGACGTCGCCGTCAATGGTGATGATCTTGCCGTCGAGCGTAAGTTCGGCTTGGGTGCCCTCTTCGGTCCTGACGGAGCCGAGGCGGAGTTGTTCGCCAGCGGAGATGGTCGTCATGCCGTTGACGTCGAGGATCGTCTCGCGGGAGCCCGTGAGGTCGAGGATGCCGTCGATGGCGACGTTTTCGCCGAAGAGTTCCAGCTGGTCGGCGATGACGCGGACGTCAGAGCCGCCCGTGAGGTCGCCGTTCAGGAAGACCGCCTGGCTGGCGGAGATGATCAGCTGGCCCTCGGCCTTGATGTCGCCCGTCAGTTCGGCGTTGCCGCTGGTGGCGGCGACGACGGCGTCCTTCAGGGTGATTTCGTCGCCCTGCAGGACGACGCTGCCGGCGGAGACGGTCGCCCAGTCGATGGTGATGTTGTCGGCCGCGACGCTCAGTTCGCCGTTGAGGGCGGACTGCAGGATGTTGAGGGCGCCGTCGTTCGTGACGTCGGCCTGGCCGCTCACGTTGTTGACCGTCAGGTTGGCGATCGTCGTCGTGAAGCTGGCGTTCTTCGCGCCTTCGATGTCCAGCGTGTCGGCGGTGACGGAGCCCGTCATCGTGCTGACGGAGGTCAGCGTGACGGTGCCGGCCGCTTCGATGTCGAGTTCGGTGTCGGCGCCGTTCACGTCGTTCAGCGTGACGTCGCCGCCGTTCTTGACGGTCACCGTGTAGGCGTTCGTGTTCAGGGCAAAATCCTTGCCGATGTCGAGCGTGCCGTTGCCTTCGAAGGTCGCCGTGGCGGCCGTGACGATGACGTCGTTGTTCGTCAGCTTGTCGGCCTTGACGTTGAGGTTCTGGACGAGGATGTCGCCCGCGAGGTGGACGTCGCCGCCTTCGAGGTTCAGGTCGTTGGCCATGCCCTCTTCCTGCCTGGTGGCGCCGAGGCGCATCTGCTTGGCGGTGATCGTCGTGCCGTTGACGTTGACGACGGTTTCGCGGGCGCCCGTCAGGTCGAGGATGCCGTCCGCGACGGTGTAGGTTTCGCCGAAGAGCTCCAGCTCGTCGGCGATGACGCGGACGTCAGAGCCGCCTTCGAGGTTGCCGTTCAGATAGACGGCCTGGTCGGCGGAGATGATCAGCTGGCCCTCGGCCTTGATGTCGCCCGTCAGCTCGGCGTTGCCGCTGGTGGCGGCGACGACGGCGTTCTTCAGGGTGATTTCGTCGGCAATCAGGACGACGCTGCCGGCGGAGACGGTCGCCCAGTCGATGGTGATGTTGTCGGCGGTGACGCTCAAGTTGCCCGTGAGGGTGGAGTTGAGGATGGTAAGGTCGCCGTCGTTCGTGATGTCGGCCTGGCCGCTGACGTTGTTGACGACCAATTCGCCAACAGTTGTGATCGCGTCGATGTCGCTGATGGAGCTCAATGTGAGCTTGTCAGCCGTGGCGTTCAATATGGTGGCATCCTTGTATTGGTCGTTGATGGCGACGTCGCCGCTGCCGGCGACGACTTCGACTTCGGGAGCGATGGTCGTGACGGAGGCATTGGGAGCTTCAATCGTCACCTTCTTGGCGGTGGCGATGGATTCCGTGATGGCGTTGTCGGCCTTCAGGGAGGCGTTGCCGCCGACGGACGTCAGCCTGACGTTGCTCATGTCCTTGGCGGTGGCGGAGACGTCGCCGACCGCGATTGCGGTGGAGTCGATGATGGACTTCGCGGCCGTGATGTCGGCCGTCTCGGTCGCGCCGACGGCCACTGAGTTGATGACGTCGCCGGAAGCGTTGATCTTGGCGTACGTGTAGGCGTCGGCGGTGGAGTCGATGATGTCGAAGCCGTTTTCAGTCGTCAGTTCGACATGGCCCTGCTTGGACTTGGCATAGACGCCGGAGATGTCTTCGCCCGTGGCCTTCAGCTCGATGTCGCCTGTTTCGCTGATGTAGGCGCTGGCGGTGATGCCGAACGCTTCGAGCTTGATGTCGCCGACGTTGGTGACGGTCAGTCCGTCGATTTCCTTGTTGGCGTTGACCGTTACGGTGGAGTCACCGTCCTTCGCGAGGACGACGGCGCCGACGACGGAGCCTTCCGTCGCTTCGACAAGGATGTCGCCCTTTTCGGCGACGTAGGTGCCGCCGACGACCCATATGCCGCTCGCGTCGATGGCCGTCTCGCCAGCGGCGACGTTTTGTCCGGCGACGGAGACGGTCACGCCGTCGAGTTCGCCCTTCTCAGCAGCGATGGTGGCGGAGTCCGCAACGAAGGTGGAGTTGACGATGCTACCCTCGGCGAGCGTCAGGTCAATGGACTTGGAGGCTTCGAACTTGGAATCGACGATGGCCGTCTTAATGGCGGTAACGTTGATGTCACCTTCCGCTGCGGTGAAGAAGTAGCGGTTGGTTCCGGCGGCGACGATGCTGTCGGGATCCGTGAAGTCGATGTCGCCGTTCAAGGCGGTGATGGCGATGTCGCCCGTGAGCGCTATCAGGGTGGCGGGACCGTTCTTGACAGACGCGCCCGACAATGTCATGTCGTTGTTGGCGAAGAAGGTGGATTCGAGCTTGAGCTCGCCGTCGGAGAGAATGGACATGTCGTGTCCAGCCGAAGCGGTAGAACCCTGTGCAAGGGAAATTGTGCCGCCACTGGACAACAGCGAAAGGTCGTGGTCTGCTATGAGTTCAGCGCCTGTGAACTCGATATTACCAAAGGCCGCGACGGCCAGGTCACGACCGACGACGGCACCCTGTGCAAATGCAAGGGTGGCTGTTCCACCAGTGGACAACAGCGAGAAGTCGCGTGCTGCCTCGAGGGCCGTGCCTGTCAACTCGATATTGCCATTGGCCGTGACGGTCAGGTCTTCAATAATCGCTAAACTGTCGCCGAAGTAGTTGAAATTTTCTGTTGCATAAACCAGGAGGTTTTGGAGTTGGACTTTGCCGTTGACGGTGACGTCCTTGTTGCTGAGGAGGCTAAGATCGTGGGAGCCCCAGACATAGTCGCCGCCGATGGTCAGCGTGCCGTCGCTGGCGACGATATCCACGTCGTCGTTGATGCTGACGCCGCCGTTGATGGCGATGTTCTTCGCGAGGATGTTGCCGTTGAGGACGATTTCTTCGCCTTCGACCGTCAGATCGACGGCGGCGCCTGTGGTGTCTTCGCCTTTGACGGCGCCCAGGCGAACCTGTTCGCCGGAGAGTTTCACATTGTCATTGATGACCGTTTCGCGGACGCCGGAAAGGTCGAGGACGCCGTCTGCGGCGACGTCAGCGACGATTTCGAGTTGGTCAGCGATGATGCGGACGTCATCGCCGCCCGTGAAGGAGCCGTCGAGCCAGACGGCCTTGTCGGCGGAGAGCTGGATGGCGCCGGCGGCAGTGACATCGCCGGAGAGGAGGGTCTGACCTGCGGAGGCGGTGACGATAGCATCCGTCAAGTTGATAGAATTATTACCACTGATGACGAGGTCGCCCGTGGTGGCGGCGACGGTGGAGAAATTCACGTTGACGTTATCGCCCCAGAGGCTGATGTCGCCGGCCTGGACGGTAGTGGAGCGTGAGATGGTGATGTCACCACCGTTGGCGGTGATGTCCAGCATACCCGCGATGAGGGCGGAACTGAGGATGGTGACATTGCCGTCGTTCGTGATATTGGCGTAGCCGTTGACATTGTTAACGGCCAAGTTACTAACGGTTGTGAAGGCATCAATGTCACTGACGGAGCTCAGCTTGAGCGTGTCAGCGGTGGCGGTCACCGTGGTGACATCCTTATCATATTGGTCGTTGATGGCGACGGTCACGGAATCCGTGATTTCGACTTCGGGGGCGACCGTCGTGACGGCGGCGGTCGTGGCGTTCTTGATGATCACCTTCTCGGCGCTGGCGATGGTCTGTTCGACTTCGGCGGCGTCAATGGTGGCTTCGGCGGTAGCCGTCAAGGTCGTGCCGCCCTTGATGGCGGCGGCCGTCGCCGTGACATTGCCGCTCTTCGCGAGCATGGTCGTCGCGTCGATCAGGTTCGTGGCGGTCAGGGTGACGTTGCCTTCTTCACTGATGTAGGTGCCGCCCGCGAAGCCGATGGCGGTGAGGTCGAGGTCACCCTTGGTGGAGATGTTCAGGCCGTCGAGTTCGCCCTGCGTGTCGATGGTGAGGGTGGAGTCTGCGGCTTTCGCGACGATGGTGGCATTCGCGACGGTGCCTTCCGTGGCGGTCAGGCTGATGTTGCCGCCTTCGGCGATGTATTCGCCGCCGACGATCCAGGAACCTTCCGCGGTGACACCTTTTCCACCGACGACCGTCAGGCCGTCGAGTTCATCTTCCGCCGTGACGGTTGCGGTTCCGAAGGCAACGATCGTGCTGCCAATGATGTCGTTTTCGGCGGTCACCGTGGCGTTGCCATGGGCATTAATCGTGATGCCGGTGATGTCTCCGAAGCGGGTGGTCACCGTGGCATTGCCGGCGGCATTGATCACGAGGCCGCTGATGTCATCACGGCCGGTCACCGTGGCTTCGGCGCCAGAGGAATCGATCGTGAGGCCGGTGATTTTATTGTAGGCGGACACCGTGGTGTTACCTATACTTTTGATGGAGGTATTTGAGATGAGGCCGTCGTCGGAAGTTACCGTGGCGGCGCCAGAACTCCAGATATTGCTGTTAAGGACGCCTAATCTGCCGGACACCATGGCATCGCCTAGGGCATTGAGCGTAAGGCCGTCGATTTGAGAATCAGCGGTCACCGTAGAGGCGTCACCAGCGAGGATCGCGAGGTCGATGATGTCACCTTTCGCAGTCACTGTGGCAGTGCCTTCCTTAGCCGTGATGTTGGCGCCGTTGATGCCGCCTTCTGTAGCGGTTACCGTGGCGTCGCCACCAGCGAGGATCGCGAGGTCGCTGATGTCACCATACGCAGCAGTCACGTTCACTTTGACTTCACCAGAATAGTTATCACTATTGATGTCAGCGCCCGCAATGTTACGATCTGCGGTCACCGTGACGTTGCCGTCATCATTATAAATAATAAGGCCATTGATGTCAACACCGGCGGTAATCGTCGTGTCGTCACCTGCATAGACTGTCAATTCATTCAAGGCGCCGTAACTGCTAACTGTGGCTTTGTAGTATGAGTCGATCGTGACGTCCGTCAACCAGGAGGAACCAGCAGCCTTGATTTCCACGTTACCATCAGTGCTGTTGAAGACCGTGGAGATGATATTTCTGAGAGAATTAAGTTTGATGTCTTCCGCCTGGAACTTGGAATCGATGATAACCGTCTTGATGGCTTTGTCGATCTCGATGTTGCCGTCGGCGGTCATGAAGTAGCGGTTGGATCCGGCGAAGACTTCCGCGCCGTCACTGGCCTTGAGGACGATGTCGCCGCTTTTGGCGAAAAGGTCGATGTCGCCAGTTTCGGCGATGAGCTTGGGGCCGTCACCGCGGGTGCGGCGGCTGTTGTTAGTCTTGATGGATTTGGCGGCGAGGGTGAGGTTGCGGCCGGCGGTGATTTCGCTCTGGAGGACGAAGTCGTCGCTGGCGTTGATGTTCACGTCGTTGCCGGCGGTGATATTTTGCGTAATTTCAACGCCGTTGCGCGATAAGAGGTTGATGTCCTTTCCAACGGTGATGGAGTGGGCCTTATCGGGCTCAATGTTCATCATGTCGTCGGCAATGATGACGACGTCATTGGCGATATTGAAGGTGTATGCGCCAGAGTTACCATAGTAGAAGGTGCCGGTACCGTTGCCCGATGCACTAGCAGTGACGTAGAGGTTTTCGACTTCGACTCCGCCGCGCAACTCGACGTCAGTACCCTTGATGACAAGGTCATGGCTGCCGACGATGTAACCCGTTTGATCGGACTTTCCGAAATCGACAAAGCCGCCGAAATTATCGTTGTCGTTGCCGGCGATGATGGAGACGTCACCCATGAGGGTGATGTTGCCGTCGATGTAGATTCCCTGGGCGCGGAGGTCGCCGTTGAGGAGGATGTCCGTGCCTTCCAGAATGATCCGAATGTCGTCGCCTTCAGCGCGGACGTCGTTCAGCTTCATGGTTTCAGCTTTAATCTTCGAATTGTCTGACCAGTCGGCGACGTATGTGGTATCGACGCCTGAGAAATCGAGAGTTTCCTCGATGGTCACGTGGTTATCATTAATATAGACGGTTTTGGCATCGGCCGTGAGGCGGTTGAGGGCGACGGCGCCATTGAAATCAATGTTATCGGCCTTGACGGTGAGGTTGCCGGGATCGGTGGCGACGCCGGCAGTGGCGGTGGCGCTGCCGTCAGAGGCGCCCTGGACGGGGCCGTTGAAAGCAATCTTTCCACCAGCGGTGACAAGATTGTTGTCTTGGACATTGATGGTGTCAGCCGAGATGTCAATATTATTGGCAGACAAAATAGCTGCGGACAAGGTTACATTGGAAGCGGCAACAGACAAATCACCTTCTGTGGAGATGTTACGAAGCGTGACGAGTGACGACCCATTATCGAAAATATAAAGGTTATCACTTGCGCCTGTTTGGGCAATGGAGAGGAAATCGGCCACGTCTGCAAAAACCATCACTTCGCCGTTCGATTCGTCATAAGAGTCACGCGTGAGGCGGATGTCCGCGGATTTAGCGGTGATGATAACGGAACCAGCGTTATGGAGAGTAGTATTTTGGATGTCAATTCCAGTACTGTCAAATGTCACTTCAGGTGCATGGATCAAGACGGAGCCAGCGGCGATGTCCGCAATGGTCAGCGCGCTGTCCGTGTCACGGACATAGACGTTGACGCTTTGACCATCACCGGCGCTGATGGAGAGAGCATCAATGAACAATCCGGCATCCAGCGTAAGGTCGCCTTTGGTGGTGATGGAATAACCATTACTAGTGAATATGCCGTTTGCGGTATTCGTCCTCAGCGTCAGGCTCTTGGTCGATTCGAAATTGAGATCGTCTTTCAATGCGATTTTGTCATAGCTCAACGTGAGACTGGAAACATACATATTTCCAAGGATTTCATTGATTGTTGCATCGCCATAAGTCCATTCCACATCGACAAAACCACCATTTGCAGGACCTGATTCAATGTTCAGGACGCCTGCGGGGTCGATGAGGAGTTCATTGGCCTTGACGGAACCGAGCTTCGTGAGATCGACTTTGGCGCCGGAGATTTCGGCGGTGTCGGCGATGATGGCGCCGTTTTCGTTGCTGGCTTCGCCGGCTTCGGCGAAGAGGGTCACGTCGCCGTCATCACCGGCGTTGATCGTGCCTTCGTTGACGACGGTCGTCGGGGCGGCGACATCTTCGGCCTTGTTGAAGTCGGAGAAATCGACGGACAGCTTGGCGCCGCCGCCGAAGTCGCTCAGCGTGACGGCCTTCTGGGCGGCGACGAGGCCGACCTGGTTGGCGTTGATCGTGCCGCGGTTTTCGACGTTCTGGCCGATGAGGGCGACGGCGTCCGCGTTGATCTGGCCTTCGTTGACGACGTTGCCTTTGGCTTCGCCGAAGAAATTCAGCTTGCCCGCCATGAAGTCATCGTCGAGGATGTCCATCGTCGAAGCGATGATGGCGCCGACATCGACGCGGGAGTTCGGGCCGAAATAGACGCCGTTCTGGTTGACCAGATAGAAATGGCCCGTGGCGTTCAAGTTACCGAAGATGTTGGATGGGTCGTTGCCGATGACTCGTGCGAGCATGGCGGCGGCTGAATTGATCTGGTTGACGTTGACGGTGTAGCCTTCGTCAATGCTGAACTGCTGCCAGTTGACGATGGCCTTCTGGGTGGCCTGGTCGATGTCCATGGTCTTGCCATTGACCGTGACGGTGACTTTGCCGTTGACGACCTTATGGCCGGACGGCAGCGAACCGGCCAGCAGTCCACCAGGTGAGAACATGAGGATGGCAACCATGAGGACAGAGAACAACTTCATGGTTGACTTGCGTTTTTGGCTTTGAGTGAGCATTGTCATGAGGCTCCCCTTTCGCGCAGTCGCGTGATTTGGATTGTTGATATTATTAATGTTGATTTTATCTGACATAGCGTTCTTTCCCTCCTGTTAGAACTGCAACTGGACGCTGAGGTGGAGACGGCCGGCGTCCGGCGTGTCGTCCGAAGCCTCGATGATGGGATAGCCGTAATCGAGGGCCATCTGGGAGTATTTGGTCAGGCCGAGGCGGAGACCGGCGCCGACGGACCACAGGCTGTTGTCATCGTCTGCCTTTTCCTTTTCGTCGTATGCGACATAGCCGAAATCGGTGAAGAGGATGAACTGGAGGCGGTGCATGCCCCAGTAGTCGGGGTTGTCCTTCATGTATTTCTCATCCTTCTTGAGGCCGGGGATGAAGTTTTCGATAAGTGGCGTACGGAGTTCGAGGGTACCGATGAAGGAGTGGTCGCCATTGAGTTCGGACTCTTCGTAGCCGCGGACGGAGGTGCGACCGCCGACGTAGTCGCGTGTGGCAGAGGGCATGCGGTCCGAGGCGAGCTGTGCGTCAAACTTCATGAACAGGGTCCATTTTCCGGGGGCGTCCTTTCCTTCGAAGAGGCGCTGGAAACGGGCCAGCTGGAGTTTTGCGAGCATGAAATCGCCGTCAACTGCGGAGGCTTTGATGAAGTCGGACTTGGAGCTGGCTCCGAAGGTGCCCGCGCGGTTCTGCTGCAAGGTGATGCTTGCGAAATTGCGGCCTTGGTAGCTGTCAAAAATCTTCTGGGTGTATCCCAAGGTGATGGTCGGCATGGAGAGGGTGATGTCACCGTTGTCGAAGCGCGTGCCGTTGATGTCCTGATAGTTGTTGAGGCGCTGGTAGAACCATCCAAGGGAGACCTGGTAGCGGTCGCGGAGGGTTTCATAGAAGATGTAGGAGAACTGGAGGCCGCCGAAGGCGCCGCGGCCGCGGACGGAGATTTCGGGGAGGACGTCATCCGTGTAGGATGAGTTCCATCCGCCATAGATGTTGAATGAGAGCTCGTCGTTGATGGGGAGGAAATAGGATGCGGAGATGGCGTTCATGTCCTTTCCGATTTCGCCCGTGGTGAGCCAGTCAACCGTAAGGGAGTCGTTGTGCTTCGTGATATTCAGATGCTGCAAGGTAGCGCGGACACGCCAATCGTTCTTGGCGTCCTTAGCGGCGGAGTTGGTCAGCTCGATGGCGCCGTGGATTGGCAGCTTGTCTTCGACTTCGATTTCTGCATTGATGACACGATGTCCATCCTGCATGACGGGCTTCAAGGAGGTGTGGAGCTTCAGGTCGGGGCGGGCATTCAGGTCGTACAAATCGGAATGGATCTTGGCGTAATTGAAACGGCCTTCCTTGTTTTCGAGGGAGCGGCGGATTTGACGCGCGGAGAAATTCTTCTGGTTTCTGACTGTGATGTCACCGAGCTGTCCGCAATCAACCTTTGCCAGGAAGATGCCAGTGGACCAAATCCGCGAGGGGAACTCAACGGTTGCGAAAACATAGCCTTTTTCCTGCAATGCCTTGATGAGTTCGGCATGGAAATTGACGATGTCTTTCGGAGAGATCTTGTTGAATTCGACGTATTCCTTCCAGACCTGCCACTTGGGGAGTTTTTCAACGATGGCGCGGTCGCCGGAGACCATGGCGATATCGAACTCCAATGTCTTTTCGTCGTTTGCGGGATCGATTTTATCGTCGTCGAATTTGTATTCAGGTTCTTTTTCAGGAACTGTGAGCTTTCCGTTGCCCTGGAGGGTGACTTTTTCCGTTTTCTTTTCAGGAATCCACGGCATGGTGACAGCTTCGTTCTTCTTGGCTTCCTTTGCGGCCTTGGCGGCGGCTTTCTCCCTTGCGGCTTCTTCCTTCTTGACCTTGGCGTCGGCTTCAGCCTTCGCCTTCGCGGCCTTGGCGTCGGCTTCCGCCTTCGCCTTCGCGGCCTTGGCGTCGGCTTCCGCCTTCGCCTTCGCGGCCTTGGCGTCGGCTTCCGCCTTC